>CAZAOK010000201.1:0-1668 GCA_964486725.1 uncultured Leptospiraceae bacterium | reverse complement strand
TGGATGTTGTGATGCTGCTGAACGAAATCCCCGACGCGCTGCGTCGCCCCCTTTGAAGTAAAGGGGGCTTGCCGGGATGGGGCTTGTCGGCGGCATGATTATTGACTTTTCTTTATGAACACCTCTTTTTTTTCGTAGCGCCCTTTGCGTGCCCTTCGAGACTTTGCGGTAATCCTTAAAGAACACGAAGGTTATAAATAATATTTTTACTTTACACGACCCGGAAGATATATTGTATGTTATAAACAATAGCATATATACAGGAGACTGTTTCATGAAGAATGAATATACTGCCGTGGTAAAGCAGGAAGGTGACTGGTGGATAGGCTGGATAGAAGAAGTGCCCGGTGTGAACTGCCAGGAAAAGACACATGATGAGCTTATCGAAACTTTAAGGATAACTCTTAAAGAAGCAATTGATCAGAATAAACAGGATGCACTTTCTTCAGCCGGTGATGAATACCGGGAAATCCTTATTGCCTTATGAAGAGGCAAAAACTACTGAAATATCTTCGAAGCCAGGGATGTGAACTACTGAGAGAAGGGGGGCGACATTCCTGGTGGATAAATACCGTACAAAACCGCCGTTCAGCTGTACCAAGACATACTGAAATAAATGATAACCTTGCAAGGAAAATATGTAAGGACCTCGGGATCGATTCGATAAAATAATTGTATCTGCGTTGGCAGATGATATGAGGGCTTACCTTGATGGTGCCTGTTGTGTGACTCTTCCTTTCGAATACCTCTTACTTTTTTTCTTCGCGACATTGCGGTAATCCTTTACACTACTTTCTCTGACCTCTCACCCGCGCCCGGCGAGAGGGACGCGGTGCAGGTGATGACCATTCACCGGGCCAAGGGCCTGGAGAACAGGGTGGTCTAAATTGTGGATGCCACCAACATGCCCTTCACCAGGCCTACCACCCTGGTTCATGATAACAGCATATACCTGGTACACGATTCACTGAAACTGCTTGAATACGATGCCGTTCTCGGGCTGAACCAGGAGAAAGAACGTGCCGAAGAAGAGCGCCTCCGCTACGTGGCGGCAACCCGTGCCGCCGACTACCTGGTGTTCAACAGGCTGAACGTTGAATTAAAAAAGGGTCAAATTGAAGATTCCTTCATATTCCCCTACTATGCCAGCCTGGACGGCGATAATGTTGACGAGGAGACAATAGAGATCGATCACGGCATGTTCAGCATGCCTGCTAACTACTACCCGAAGGTTACCCCCGGTAATAATAAAAAGCTTGCGAAAGAGGCCGCGGCATGGCGGGCAAAACTTGATGGGGCCATTGAAAGGGGAGGGATACCTGTGTTTTCCGTGATAAACCCGTCGTCATACCGCCCGGGTTTGTCGGGGGGCCTTGAAGTTGAAATATCAGCTGAGGGTATCGACAGGGTGATGATAGAGAACAGGCTCGACGCCCCCGCTATCGGAACGGTGATACACCGGCTGCTTGAAGTGGGAGACCGGCTTGACAATGAGCAAATTGAAAATTACGCCGCCATGCTGCTTGAACGTGAAGGCGTCTCCGCGGCCCATGCTGACATCATGGGCATATTCCGTGCCATAACCGCCAGCCCCCTGTACCGGCGGTCGCTGCAGGCTGAAAATGTGTACCGTGAGCTTCCCCTGGTCTTTGCCCACAACGGCGGCCT
>CAZAOK010000200.1:0-1783 GCA_964486725.1 uncultured Leptospiraceae bacterium | reverse complement strand
AACTCCGGCCGTCAGCACACCAAGCGATTTGATAAGTTCTCTTCTGTTCATATTTTAATTAAATATTGTGAAAGTCGAAGAAAAAACAACAGCTCTGAATATACCAAGTCAAATCATACCTGAATTTTCTTCAATTCCTATCCGGTAAATTTATAAGAATTAAAATTCATTTCTATTCATTATAGTTTCAAGTTTTTCCGTTATTTTTTCTTTTTGATTCAATAATTAGACGAACTGCAAAAACGATACGGAAGAATCTCCTGACTTTTGCCTTCTTTCATTAATCATTTAACACCTTGAAAACAAAGCCGCTGTATGTGGTATCATTCAAGTTTCCCACTTCTCAACGTCCGATATAATATGGGCTGTTAAATTCAATAATGTGTGTTAAGCAATGATTAATATTGCAGTATATCAGCCTTATGCAGCAACATTGCCTGATTCGGATGATTTTATTTGGTTATCTCCTGTTTTATCTAATTCCATCACCACTTTGATGAGCTGATTAGGAATATTGTCGTCGTTAATCATTTTTTCCATTCCTTCATTTATGTCAATCCCGAATATATCGGCAAATACCAAAACCACTTTTGCCAATATGCGAAGTAGTCTTTCATATAAAGTTAGTTCCAATAAATCTTGCTGTACTTGTCTGTAAATAGCTCCCGTTGTCTCATAATCTTCAAATCGTTTGTTCAACGTTAATATTGTATGGGTTATAAAAGCCAAAGTTGCGTCAGCTATTTGACCGTCAAAGTCAGTGTTTTGAGATTGGCCCAATCTCAGGTACTGTTTGCATTCTTTGAACAGCACCTCAATGGTCCACCGTATTTGATATAGCTCCAGCGTTTGTACAAAACTCAGGATCACATTTTCTTTAGAAAAGAGGTTACTTCATTTCCCGTGGCAACGGGCAATTCAGTTACTGTTACCGTATTATATTTGAGAACTACCATCAAGGGCCGAAACGGTGTACTCAAATGGATTAGAAAAGTCTTGCGCATCTCCACTTGGAGGTGAAATACTGGCTCCATAAGGCGCGTTAATGGTCGGAATCAAATTTGTGACATCCGTACCGTGCGGTACATCTACCTGTATATCCAAGCCGCTGATTTGGCCTGCTACAGGAAATTGAATGCCATTAAATTCAAATCGGGTGATTTCCATAGCTGTGGAATCGATAGGAGGCACTGCATCAGGCCCGTTAAAGCTAAATTCCGCAGTAGGATCAGTGGACAATACGATTTTATCAATGTATAAACCATCTTCCCCCATCCATAAATTGAAGGTATGACTTCCGGTTGTACTTACATTGAAAAATTCTCCTGTGTTTACCCATGTATAATCCTTGTTTCGCAAGCCTGAAGTAATCGTACTTTCACTGCTTTCATCCATACCTGCATGGAAAGAATCATTTCCTGAATCGTTATCTTTGGCATGGGTTAATACATATAAATAGTAAAATCCTGAATTTTGAAAGTACACAAAATAATCCAGTCTTGTTGCATCGGCAGGAGTGTTTTAGTTATCGCCCCAATCTTCGGTAAATACCGCCTGGCCTCCTGAGGCATCATCGTTTACTATGATCCATTCCCGGCTGTCGGTCCCGGCAGCAGATGTGATACAATCTTCAGCTTCCATGACAACAATTTCATTATTTTCATAAAACTGTTGAGCCTTTGTTTCATACAAACCTGAAAATAATAAAACCACGGACAACAATAAAACTATTGCCCATCTCTTTCTTGTCCCTAAACTGGTTTTTATCCCAATATTAAGGAAC
>CAZAOK010000199.1:0-1821 GCA_964486725.1 uncultured Leptospiraceae bacterium | reverse complement strand
CAGGAAATATCCGAGATTACCGGGCTTTCCGTTGAAGAAATAAAGAAGCTTTAATCCTTTCACATCTTTCCAAATCCTTTCTCGGTACCTCTGAGCCTCTGTGGTTGCCATGCCGAAAAACGACAGAATGTTAAAAAAAATGCTCGACAGTATCGGGTTACTTTTTTCCAATGTTGTGGCGGAATAGACAGAAGGTGATATTGGGAACAGGTAAAGTGTAAATGAACGAGAAGCTGGCTGCGGATCTTCTTGATGATAATATGTACCTGATCAGTACCTGCATTGAGCGTTTTAACGATGCCTCTTCTCGTGTGGGCGCCCTCGAAGTTGTAGTGGACATGCTGGAGGTGTTCAAAGAACACTCAAATGGCAACAGGGGGGCATCGGGGCGGATACTGGGACATTTTATTGAACTTGCCGAGCAGGTTCGATTTGAGCTTGAAGAGCTGGGATCTTACAGCAACGACTCCGTTGAAGGCTATATTATAGACAACCTGTATAAACGGGCAGAAGCATACATAGATATCTTCAAGGGAGATGATGTGTACTGCCGGAATATTACCGCACGGCTTTTAACAGTGGAAGACCTGGTTATCATAAGGGAAAAGCAGATGTCCAAACTGGTAACCTATTGTATATCTGAATTCTACGAACAACCCTCTTTCAGATTTGAAATACTGACCTGCCTGCTTGCCTTTGAGAACGATGAACTGATGCGTTTCTTTTACGAAGTGGTGAAAAACGAGGTAGAACCCGATCTCAAAATCGCGGCCCTGCTGGGGCTTTGCAGGGGCGGGAAAAGATTTTCCAACTGGAAAAACCTGCTGGGGGTTGGCGACGAAGATTTTGAAAGGCTGGTACAGCATGCTGCTGAAATGAAAGACGAAAAGATGCTTTTAAGGTCTATGAACCCGGATAACCGGTACATACTGTTTTTTACACTTCTGTATATAGACCATGTGCTTGATCCGGAGTTGTATTACGTGTTTCGAAGTGAAATATTTGAAGTGCTGACCGCGGCATCGGGTGTTCAGAATGATTCGGGCCAACTGCAGCTGCGAATGCTGCATTCGGTAAAGTCAGTACTTGGAAAAATGCCCGCGGTGAGTTTGAAAAAGATCATACAACAGGATGACGATATACTCATACTGCTTCGGGTGCTTGAAAACCTTCCCATTGAAATATTCGACAAGGTGCTGCGGTCATTGCGCATACCCAGGGAAGTACTTGCCCGCAGCGTTGAGAAACTTGTAGACCGCAACAGTGTTAACCTCGATGACCAGCACTCAAATATGCTCGCCTACCTGCATGACGAGGGAATGGACGCGGCCCTGTAGTATTTACCTGTGCCTGCATAAAACTGAACGGGGGTTCTCACGGGGACACAGAGACACGGGGGGCATGGTGGATTAATTCCTTTATGTTAATTTCGTCAGAGTTTTACATCAGTTCAATCTATTAATGTTTGTTCAGATAGATGATATATATGACTTTTGTTTTAAATTTATGTATTTTTCAGCCTGCTAAAACTATATCTGAGACCAACTCAACTACAACCTGTTACCGTGAATAAAAAGTGAAACTAACATATATTGACAAACTCTCCGTGCCCTTCGTGTCTCCGTGTCCCCGTGAGAAAATCCGTAAAAAGTTTCACCGTTAAGGCGTGAACTTTGCGCCCTTCCCGTCGGGAGTGATTTAAATTCCGGGTTACATACATGTGACCAGTGATATAATCAGTCTATCAGCCCCCTAAATCCCCCCAAGGGCTGACTTCTACCCACAAATCGGATCGGGGGATATGGATAAAGGAAACAGAAT
>CAZAOK010000198.1:0-1916 GCA_964486725.1 uncultured Leptospiraceae bacterium | reverse complement strand
ATTCTCTCCTGACGGGGATGGTGAGAATGATATACTCACCATTTATCCCGTGGCAAAAGATGATTTCGGTTTGAAGGACTGGAAGGTTACCATTTATGCGCCGTCAGGTGACGAATTCAAAACATTCAGTGGAAAGGATATCCCACCCGCACAGATCAAGTGGGACGGTATGGGTGAAAATGGTGAGCTGGTTGAATCGGCAGCTGATTATCACATTCAGCTTGAAACAGGTGATAATGCCGGAAACAGGATATCCACGGATAAAGTGAAATTACCCATCGATGTGCTTGTGATCGTTACTGAGCGTGGTTTGAAAATACGTATCAGCAATATCGAGTTCAAGTTTGACAGCTCAAAGTTGACCGGCAGGGCTTTCCCCATCCTGAACAGGGTAACCGAGATACTTGAGAAGTATTCAAGCTACAACGTACTTATCGAGGGTCACACGGATGACGTCGGGGAAGAAAAGTATAACCTGAAACTTTCTGAACGCAGGGCAAAGGCGGTAATGGAATACCTGGCGGACGAAGGCATCGATAAGGACAGGCTGTCATTCAGGGGCATGGGAGAAACGTCGCCATTTCTACCTAATACCAGTTCTGAAAACAGGAGAAGAAACCGCCGGGTTGAATTCCTGTTGATCAAGCAGGGGCAAAAATAAGTCGCATGATAAACCGTGTGATTGTGTTCAGTGATATCGATGGTACCTTGCTTGATCATTATACCTACAGCTATCAACTGTCAAAACCGGGGATAGCCCTTTTGAAAGAAAAAGGCTATCCCCTTGTGCTGGTATCGAGTAAAACATTTGCGGAGATGAGTATACTGCATCGCGAACTTGCCCTGTCAGATCCCTTTGTTTTTGAAAACGGGGGCGGAATCGCGTGGATTTCGGAAACTGGCGATAAAAATGATTATACAGTACAACTGCGCGGAATGGATACAGGTACACTTGAAGAATATGTTCCACTGTTACGCTCAACTATTGGCGGGGATGTAGTATTGCTGAAGGATATGCCGGTAGAGACTGTTGCCAGAATAACCGGTCTGCCTGAAGATAAGGCGGTTCTTGCCTTAAGTCGCCAGGCATCTCTTCCTTTCATTACCGGAAAAGAGCTGCAACTGTCACAGGAAGACGTGGAGAATGCGAATAGTATACTGGGGAAAGAAAATCTTATGCTTACAAGGGGTGGAAGATTTTATCATTTTTCATCAAGAAATGCCAACAAGGGGGATGCGGTAAAAGAAGTAGCTGAGAGGATGGTTGCGGTATTGAAAGGCGGCACCATAAGAACGGCTGCTATAGGAGACAGTATGAACGATCTTCCAATGCTCAGGGCTGTTGATGTTCCCTACCTGGTGAAAAACCAGCATGGAAATGACGTGCAAACTGATTTTCCGGTAACACGAACCAGGGACAGCGGACCTTCGGGATTCAGCGAGGCTGTTGGAAAACTATGCAATATCGACTAGTATTTATTCTGATTTTTCGAGATTTTCTTCAACATATTTGTCAAATTCTTCCCTGGACATTTTATCCTGGTATAATGGCCAGAGGCTTTCTTTCAGTTCTTCAATTGTTGGGAATTTGGCTCCGTCCAGTTTATAATGTGCCATTACAATAAACCTCTTTTCGAAACATTATAATATTAAAAGGTCTTTTTCCTCAAGTTGCGGGAGGTAACTTCCCTGGAATCCTACCCTTAATATACAAGTATAGGCCTTTATTAAATTGTGTCTATTAAAAAAACATGGGGGTTGTATAAACACCGTGATGAAGGAAAATGAGATGGTGATTCTATAATTTTCTTGACGGTGTGTATTCAATTGCTGAATATCAGTTTTGTAATAGAAGGAAGATAACTACTCAGCTATTACTAAAATATTGATCATTTGCTTCATAATGGAAAGGAATT
>CAZAOK010000197.1:0-2003 GCA_964486725.1 uncultured Leptospiraceae bacterium | reverse complement strand
TACAGCCAAAATCCTTTTCCCTTAACAACTGGTTTACTTCATCCTTGTTGAAATACTCCGGGTCAAATTCATCACCCAGCCAGTCTATTGTGTCTTCATATTCCTCGTGATTGGGATTTTTCAGTATTTCCAGTAGTTCAGAGTATCCCCAAATACCACCGCAATCTTCAGGAGGGCAGTTCATTTGGCCGTCAACGCAAATCGGATACTGGAATTCGGTATCAACCGGTAAGATCCTTTCAAGGACAATGTCATGCATCCATCCATCACCAAAATCATACTCGTATATGATACTGTCTTTCTCATTTTTTAATAGATCAGAAAGCTTCACATTGTTGTATTCCACGTTGTCAAGCTCATCCCAGAAATCATCGTCTGGTGATCGTAAAAGATAAAATGTTTTGCCAAAAGCAAAATGATGCAGGTGCATGTTCAGCCATCCCATGGAGCTCTGTATAACCCTGTGAAAGTCGGGTAGCAGCATGTCAGCCGGTACCAGCAGTCTTCTCCAGATCTCCGGATCAGAATCCCTCAGGGATATGTGAACCTGGTACGTATGTTTTTTCATGTTGTTGTCCTTATTGAAAAATAATCATATGGAATTATATCCATAATCATATTAGATAAATGGGTCAACAGGTATTTTGAAATTGCTGGTACCGTTAAAATCAAAACTGCCTGACCTTGAAATAATATTCGACATGACATAACAACAAGTACTTGACAAATCAAAATACATGATTATATTACATGTAAGTATGAAAATGAAATCATGGAGAATAAAACATGAAAATCATGGAACGCGGCCAGATCACCATACCCAAAAAGTTCCGGGACCAATACGGTATAAAACCGAATACTGAGCTGGATATCATCCCTGTAAAGGAAGGCCTGCTTATAGTAAAACGCGGGTTTACAAAAAGTCCCTTTCGCGAAGTGTATGGGATATTGGAACGCGAAGAAAGCACGGACAAATATATAGAAGAAATAAGGGGACGATAAGTGATCACGTCCATAGATACCAGTGTACTGCTCGATGTATTTCTCCCTGATCCAGATCATGGAGAAAGATCTCTCCTGGCGCTTGAGAAGGCCTATGGTGAAGGCGCCCTTGTGATATGCAATATCGTGTATGCCGAACTTGCACCTCAGTTCATGGATAAAGATCTGCTTGATTCGTCACTTGCCAGGATGGGAATAGAGATCATACCCGTTAATAATGAAGCTGCACATCTTGCGGGTATAATGTGGAGTGTCTACAGGAAAAAGACAAAGAAAAGGGACCGGATAATAACAGATTTTCTTATTGGTTCATTCTCAAAAATGCAGTCAGACCGCCTTCTTACAAGAGACAGGGGGTTTTACCGGAATTATTTTGAAAAACTTATCCTGATGTCCCCTGTGCCTGAATAGCAGCACTATTTTTATAACAGTCAGTGACAACGAATCTGTCGAGGTCCGGGCAACCCCCCGTGGTTGCCACAGCAAGTATATTATTTATCCTGCCACCGGTTATAATGAATAAGAGATTCATCAAACCGTTCAGGAGTTTCCGGATTTTCATCAGGAAAACCCAGTGATATTACGGCAAAAGGCATAATGTTTTCAGGAAGTGCGCATGCTTTGCTGAGATATTCCATTCTATTCTCTCTTGGATATATCCCGAGCCAGCAGCTTCCCACGTTTTCCGCGTGAGCCGCGAGAAGAATGTTCTGTACGGCAGCAGAAAGATCGAGCATCATGTATTCTTTTGTATGAGCCTCGTTGAGATCACCGCAGACAAGAACAGCCTGATGTGTGTGACGCAGCATTTTAGAACTCGGGTGAACCTCGGTCAGACCGTCCAGAATATTTCTGTCGTCAATAATTACAAATCTCCAGGGAAACTTTTTCATTGCTGAAGGAGCATAACATCCGGCCCGGATTATCTTTTTGAGAAGATCATCGTCAAGCCTGCCGTCCTTGTATTTTCTTATACTTCTTCTCGTTATTATTAAATCGTA
>CAZAOK010000196.1:0-2211 GCA_964486725.1 uncultured Leptospiraceae bacterium | reverse complement strand
CATCGAGGTTCCCGGAATTCGCCCCTCCCTGTTATCACGCCAATCACAGGAAATATTGGACGAACTGCGGGGTTTTCGTCATGTATTCAGGCATTCATACTCTTACGGTATTGACGCGCACAGGGTGAAGACCCTTAAAACAAGGATACTTGAAGGGTGGCCTGTTATTGAAAAGGACATCCGGCAGTTTGATGAATTTCTTGTGAGTAATATTGATTAGAAGAAGTAACGGGAGTAAAGGCGATGACGGGTTGAGATACAGTGACGTGTAACTGGTAACGGGGGCAGGCCGGGGGATTGATCTGTTGTGTTTTACCCGATCTGGTGACAGCATGAAACTGAACGGGGGTTCTCACGGAGACACGGAGAGCACGGAGAGTTTCTTTCTTTTTCATCATTTCGTCAGAGTTTTACATCAATTCGATCTTTTCGGGTTTTTACAGTTGGGGGAATATTTGTGGCTTTATGGTTCATTATAATTATTTCTCAGGCTGTACAAACCTTATCTAAAACAAACTCAGCAACAATCCATTACCTGGAATAAGAAGTATAATTATCATGTATTGACAAACTCTCCGTGTGCCCCGTGGCTCCGTGAGAACCCCCCTGTTAAGTTTCATGCCACCTGAGGTTTCAGGGTATACTGAAAATTGCTGTATTCCCACACCCCCTGTCACCCGTAACCCGTTACCCGTTACCCGTCGTTCAGGCGTATTCGACGTTTTTACTGCAGCAAAGCGGAGGTGAAAGTGTGGTGAAGCCCAACTGAACGCCGCGAATGACACCTCGTTGTGCGATGTTCCCCAGCGCTCACACGTAACCTTTTGGAATTTTGATTTTTATATATCCTTTCTTCGAATAATTAATAATTTGTTTATCAAAAGTAAGTAAAGTTGCATCTAAAATACGAGTAGTTGCCACAATCATTCTATCTGCGGGATCACCATGAAAATCACCAGGTAATATAGTGCTTTCAAATGCAACTTCAGGAGACAATGGGTATATGCTTATACCAGGTGCAGATGTTGCATTTCTTATCCAATCTATAGTGTTTTCAGTTAATGTAATACGATTTTTTGAAACTAGCATTGAAATCTCCCATAAACAAATTGCAGGAATAAATATTGAGTTCTTCTTTATAGCTTTATTTATAAAAGGTAAAAAATTAGATTTAATAATCTTTTCGTCACCATTAACTAACCAAATTAATACATGCGTATCAAGAACAACCATATCAAAAATTATCTGATTCCCATTTTTCATCGATGGGCATAATAATATCATCGTTAACTTGAACACTGTCCTTCATATAGCCAAATATTGATTTTGAAGGTTTTAATGAAAATGGAATCAATTTTGCGACTGGTTTTCCATGCTTTGTAATAACAATTTCTTCATGATAATTATTCACATGATCCATTAATTTCAAACATTTTGCTTTAAATTCAGCAGCAGATAATCTCATTATTTTCACCTTATCATGGTCATAAGTATATAGTCATAATAATATAAAAATAATAATTAGTCAAGTTAAAAATGTTGGATAGGAAAGCGCTGGGGAATGCCGCACAACACTCGTTACCCGTTACTTTTTTCCTGTTTTCCCTCACTTTTTTTTACGAACCACCCATTTTCTTCGTATAGGTAAGTAGAAACTACTTGATTTTATCCTAAAGGAGCAGTACTAATGAAGAAGAAACAGGTGAAGACCGGGAAACAGGATGTGATGATACCACGATCTATTCTCACACAGGCCCTGAAAGACGCCATTCATACAAAGGGCGATGAACGCATAGAACAGCTGTCGGATATTATCTACAGCAGCATCACCTTTCGCGCTGACCACGAAGAACAGCTGCGTGATCACGACCGGCGCCTGGATCAACAGCATAATGATGTCGTTTCCGCCATCCAGTCAATGCACGACGGGTTCGCCCGGATGGATAAGCGTTTCGAACAGATGGACAAGCGCTTCGAAGAAATGAACGATAAGTTCGAAAAGAGATTTGAAGCAGTTGAGAAGCGAATCGAACAGGTAGATAAACGCTTCGAGCAGGTGGACAAACGTTTCGAGCAAGTAGATAAACGCTTCGAACAGGTGGACAAACGTTTTGAACAGGTGGACAAACGTTTTGAACAGGTAGACACTCGCCTGGAAAACCTCTCCCGCCGAATGTTTCAATTCATGATATGGACATTCGGATTTATTGC
>CAZAOK010000195.1:0-2283 GCA_964486725.1 uncultured Leptospiraceae bacterium | reverse complement strand
ATGGTAACCATAGAAGACAACACAATAACCATTGGCAGCATAAAGGCCACACAGGATGACAAGCAGAACTTTGAGCTTGCGGTTGAACGGTTGCTGACTGAAGGCTATGATGAGATACTGGTTGACCTGAGCACCACCATCTACATCCCTTCAACCCTTATGGGATACCTCATGTGGAAGAAACAGCAGCTGAAGAAAAAAGGAATACGCATAAAAATAATCGCCATAAGCGATTCACTCCACAAGGTCTTCGACGAGGCCCGCATCAGCGACTTCTTCGAACTAAAATAAATTTTTCCTGCTCACCCTTCACTTCTCACTCTTCACTCAATACTATTCATATTTCTCCAGTATAGCATCAAGATCCACGTTGTAATTTTCAAATATAACATTCCTGGCAAGATCACGTCTGAGCAGGGCCACGTTGTAGTTTACCAGGCTCTGCAGTTCCTCCTGCCTGGCCTTTATGTAGTCATCGAGCGCCAGTTTCAGCTGTACGGCACTGTATCGTCCCCTCCTGAACTTGGACAGCACCTGGCGGTAATACCGCCTGGCATATTCTTTGGATTCTTTCGTATTATTATATACTTTATATAAGACCGCGCATTCCTTCACCGCCGAATCAACCTGGTCCCTTACTTCTTTTTCCAGCTGCTTCATGTTAACCTTTTCGGTTACATACTGCATCCTTGAGTCTCCAAGTGCCGCATCCGCCTCGGTATTACCCAGTGGATATGTTGCCTCCAACCCCACCGACCATTGCCGGTTTACCTGGTCAATAGAACCGGCGTATGACTCCTGGCTGTAATCAACAGTTCCGGCACTCATGTTCATTTTCACCGAGGGTAATGTATCATGGGTTGCCATTCTCATTCCAAGTTCGGCATTATGCATTGCCAGTCTCTGGTTCTTCAGGTCGACCCTCTTTGAAAAAGCGTCCTTGATTGCCTGCTCATAGGTGATATCAGGTGAAGTTGTTGTCAGTTTTGTCAGGATTTCAAATTCAGTATCCGGTTCCATGTTCAGAACCCGAAGCACCGCAAGCCTGGCGTCATATAGCTGCTTATCAGTTTGGTCAAAGGCATTCTGCAGTTGTAACACTTTTGAATTCCAGTCAAGAACCTCCTCTCTTTCTGAAAGGCCCAGTGACAGCTTACGTCTCACAAGGTTTTGTATCTCCTTTGTGCTGTTGAGGTTCAGCCGTGCCGTTTCAAGGCTCTCTTCAGCAATAGCAACATTCCAGTAACCCACCAGCGCCTCCACCACGAGGTTTGAGAGCTGGTACTTAATGGCTTCTTTCTTCATCCTGGCTGAGTTGCTGAGAAGCTGTTCATTCAACCTGGTGTTAATGCCAAAAGTATTCTTCAGCAGTTCCTGGCTTAATGTTGCCTGCACAGTTGTCTGGTAGCCTTCCCCGCCAAGGTTTATGGGCCCTGTCGGCATTGGGATAACCGCCCCCTGTACATCCTGGTACAGCGAGTTAACACTAACCTGCATCCTGGTACCGGTATTAAAGTATTTCCCAATATCAACGGTATAATCATGTTGCGTAATCTCTTTTCCCTGGAAGGTATTGGCAGGGTTATCCGGCGATTTATTTATATCTGAATATTTTGCCGATCCTGACAAAGAAGGATCGAATATTCCCCTGTACTTCTTCAGATCGGTTCCCGCCCTCTGGTATTCAAGCAGTGCTTTTTTTACGTCAAGATTCTGCCTGAGAATATAGTCAAGAACACTGTTTAATGTCAGTTTTATTTTTTCTTCTTCCCCGGCATCCTGTTCCATTTCCGCTGTCTCACTCTTTTCATTCTTTTCAATGACAAGTTCATCCTGGGCATAAACAGTAAAACACATTGTGACTGAAATAATACACACAATGCATATATAGATTATACATTTATAACGGGATAATGACATATTTCCTCCAGAAATCGTAACCGGCATAGGGATAGTTGAACGTGTTATCAGGTATTTGCAGAACCACTAATATGCTGACTTGGTATATTTTTCAATATAAAAAAAGGTTTTTATATATATATATGAAACCGCCCGCTTCGCTCGATAAACGCAGATTAACGCGGATTATCGTGGATATTTTACAATTAAAACCATCATCTGTGTCCATCTGCGTTTATCTGCGGTTAAATAATTATTTGGCTCATTCCGGTATTTTGTGGAAAACCATCATAATATATTTTATGTCTATAAATCATTATTAACAATCCAAAAAAGTTTATAATATCATACGGCTTTAAATACATGAAACCGCCCGCTTTGCTC
>CAZAOK010000194.1:0-2339 GCA_964486725.1 uncultured Leptospiraceae bacterium | reverse complement strand
GTCACACATCACGGCTCAATGTAGTAGCAATCTCCACTCGTCTGAATCAGGATTTGCAGGATTTGAGGATTAGCGGGATTAGTGCGCCTCACAACTACTTGATTAATCCTTCATCCTGAAAATCCAATACCCTGCATAAAAAAAGAGATCACCCTGTATTGAACCACTCTCCGCGTTCCCCGCGGCTCCGCGTGAATCTTCGTTACGCATAATGCATAAAAAAAGCCCCCTTGATCAAAGGGAGCTTTCTCAACTAACCATAACTAACCATAACTAACCTGAACCAACCTCCATCCTAACCCCAATCTGGTAGTACTCAAACCCGAGTTCATCCATTTTCTCAGGGTTATACTGGTTACGTCCGTCGAAGATGACCGGGTTGGTTAGCCGTTTACGGATCTCTTCGAAATCAGGGCTCCTGAATTCTTTCCACTCGGTAACCAGCAGCAGGGCGTCGGCGTCTTTAAGCGGTGAGTACTTGCTGTCAAAGTATTCGATCTCTTTTACGTCTTTCAGGTAGAATCCCCGGGCCTGCCCGGTTGCCTGGGGATCGTATGCCTGTATCTTCGCGCCGCGCTTTACCAGTTCTTTTACGATGGTAATGGCAGGTGCTTCACGCATATCGTCGGTTTCGGGCTTGAAGGCCAGTCCCCACAGGGCGAAGGTTTTGCCTTTCAGGTCTTCACCGAAGCGTTGTACCACCTTGTCCACCAGCACCTTCTTCTGCCTGAAGTTCACTTCTTCAACAGAATTGATGATCTTGGGGTCATAGCCGTAATCCCGGGCGGTTCGTATAAGGGCCTGCACGTCCTTGGGAAAACATGAGCCGCCGTAACCGGCACCCGGATAGATAAAGCTGTACCCGATCCGGCTGTCACTGCCTATACCCATGCGCACCATGTTGATGTCGGCGCCCACCAGCTCGCATAGTCCGGCTATTTCGTTCATGAAGCTGATCTTGGTGGCCAGCATGGCGTTGGCGGTATACTTTGTCATCTCGGCGCTGCGAATGTCCATAGAGATAAACCGCTCATGGTTGTGAGTGAAGGGGGCGTAAAGTTCTTTCATGGTTTCAAGGGTATCTTCGTTATCACAGCCGATAACCACACGGTCGGGACGCATGAAGTCGTTTACCGCGGCTCCTTCTTTTAGAAACTCGGGGTTGCTTACCACGTTGACTTTCAGTTTCGATCCGCGGGCATCCAGCTCTTGCTGTACCGCGTCCCTCACCTTGTCGGCTGTTCCCACGGGAACGGTGGACTTGTCCACCACGATCATGTCGTGTTTCATGTATTTACCGATGTCCTTTGCCACGCCAAGTACGTACTGCAGGTCGGCACTCCCGTCCTCCCCCATCGGAGTTCCCACCGCGATAAAGGTGATATTGGACTTCTCCATGGCATCCTTGATCTCTGTTGTAAACTGCAGGGTTCCCTTTTTGTAGTTTTCAACAACAAGACGCTCAAGGCCCGGTTCGTATATGGGAATAATTCCTTTTTTCAGCTTGTCGATCTTCTCCTGCGCGGTATCAACGCACAACACGTCATTACCCATGGCGGCAAAACACGCACCGGCCACAAGGCCCACGTATCCTGTTCCTATAACACTTACCTTCATGATTGCTCCTTGATTACTCTATTTAATATTTAATTTCGTTACAATTCTGTATGAATTTGTATAAAGATTTAACTATTGTAGCCCGCTTTATACGTCAATTAAAAATATTTTTTCGGTTTGGAGGCAACCTTCCATGTGTGCTTTTAAATTAGCTAATCGCGGCAAGTTCGGGGCACCATTTTCATCCCCCAAAAAACAGGCAGCTGTCAGAATGTCACGTCATGAAAGTAGAATCGCGCCAGCAGTGCCATTGCAAGAAGTACTATCCCGAACAGGGATGTGCCGATGGTGAACCTGCGTTCTATGGGGGCGAACCCATCGTGTATGCGCTTTTCCGCGTTTAGATAACGTCTTGGCATGGGCTTTCTTCTTTTGGCTTTCTCTTCAAGAAGGCTTGAGAACCGAATACCATTAAGTACGAGGTTGTCCTGCCATGGCTGGAATGTGGGTTCAGATCGTATCATGAATTCAGGGTAGAGTTCCATCTCCTGGATGGAGTTGATCTTTTTTCGCCGAAATACCAGGTTGATCAGCTTTTTCATGGGTATTCTCCGTCACTTTTTTGTTGTTACCTTTTAGTGACGGTTATGGGCATATATGGACAAATTTTTTTTGGGACTTTTTGTTACATGTACTCAACGGGGTTCACGCGGAGCCGCGGAGAGCGCGGGGGGATCGATTTGTTTATTTTCGTTTAGTCAGACAGCATTTAAGGTTCGGTC
>CAZAOK010000193.1:0-2418 GCA_964486725.1 uncultured Leptospiraceae bacterium | reverse complement strand
CCTGTGGTGTTTTTACACAGAATAAACTGCGCGCTGCGCCGGTGCGTCTATGCGGGGAGCGCGTCAACAATCCCATTCACGGTATACTCATTAATGCCACCAATGCCAATGCCTGCACCGGCGATGAAGGATATAAAAACGCCCTGCAGTTAACCGCAAATGCAGCCGACTTGCTGAAGGTTCCCGAAGAATCCATACTCATGGCATCAACGGGAATCATCGGGGTGCAGCTTCCAGTAAGCAAAATGGCTGACAGTATTCCCTCGCTTGCCCGCGGCCTGTCAGATGACCGGGGACATGATCTTTCACGTGCCATTATGACAACCGATACACATCCGAAGGAATACGCCGTGTCCTTTGAAAGCAGCGCGGGAACATTTACCATCGGGGGAACCGTTAAAGGATCAGGAATGATCGCCCCCAACATGGCTACACTGCTTGCTTTTATTATTACAGATTTCCCCATCAAACGAAAAAAACTGGATGAAGTATTCCGGTCATGCGTCAACAGCACGTTGAATGCCATTACCATAGACGGGGATACCTCCACTAACGATACCGCCATCATATTAGCACCCGCAAGCAAAAATCCCGTTACAGACGAAGCTGACATAGATCATTTCGCGCAGGCACTTTTACAATTACTGGAGGCACTATCGGTAATGCTTGTACGTGATGGTGAGGGTACCACCAAGTGTGTGACCGTCCGTGTCAGTGGGGCTTTTTCAGTGGAAGACGCGAAAAAAGCATCTAAAAGTATTGCCGAATCTCTTCTGGTAAAAACCGCGTTGTTCGGTGAAGATCCAAACTGGGGACGGGTGGCATGCGCCGCCGGTTATTCGGGAGCCCGGTTACAGGAGGAAAAATTAACCATAGAGATTGAAAACATTCCACTCCTGGTAAACGGAGTTCCGGTACAATACCCGGATAAGGACATACGGGACATTCTTTCCAGGCCGTCATTCGTCATCACTGTCAACCTGGGCATGGGGGAATACAGCTTTTCTTACCTTACCTCTGACCTGAGCTATGACTATGTAAAAATTAATGCTGAATACTCAACTTAATTACGTGTTCGTTACGATAATATATTGTCACCAGCAATACTACCAATTATTGACATTATTATTGACTTGTCACTTATTACGGGTATACTGGGGGCTGTCTTTTATAATTAAAATAAACGGTGCATCCTGATGAATAAATGTATACTGCTGTGTATCATCGTTCTTACCATGTTCTGCTCCCCCCTGCCGGGCCAGGAACTGTTCACCCAAAAGGTTGTGTTGTATTATTTTAACGATGAGTCAAAGAATGAAGATTACCGGTATTACTCATACATTATTCCTGATTCCATAGCAATAGAGCTTAAAAAACATGAAAACTTTAAAGTTCAAACCCTTCCTGTTACCATGGAATACGTTGAAAACGCCAATACACCTGAACTGGTTAGTGACGATATCAGTTTACTTACACAGAGAGGGAAGAAGCTGAATGCCGATTATATTGTAATTGGATCATACGTGGTGGAAAACTTTGAGATATCCATACGTTCGCAGGTTTTCAACGTTAATACGGGAAACATTGTGGACGTGCGATCCACTAAAGAAAAGCTGGGAGCATTGCTGTTTGTCATTATTGATAATATTAGCAACGAGATCAACACAAAACTTCAGGAACAATACACCGAAGAAAAAAGCAAAATCGCGGTGTCCCCTTTTATCGGAACCTACGAGGCGATGCGGGGAATTGAGTTCGGAATAAGCTACGGCAAAGCATACCCGATGGGGGTATGGAAAGACACGTACAATGAAACGGAAATAGTGGACGTGTTTGCCGGTTATAATTTCAGCAATTCCGGAAAGTATACTTCATTTGTAAAGGATCTTGCGTGTTATCTCCACTTTGAGTTTTTATCATTCGATAATGAATACATGGATGATACAATACGATCAAATATGAACGTATATATTCCATCCCTGAGTGTTGGATACGTATATGATCTTTCAGACAGGTTTTCCATGATCGGAGAATTTTCCGGTGGTGCGGCAATTTCGCAGATACGGATACCTGTTGGCAGTGATGATGGTCCACTCTCCCCTACTTACCGTGAAAACTCACTTGACCCGTACGCGTCATTTTCGTTGAGAGGTGCTATTGAATTTAATCCTCTTACATTCACCGGCGGAATTGCCTTCAAACGAATTCAGTACAAGGACGAAGCCCTCAACATGGCAACTCTTCTTTTCGGCATTATCTATAGTATTTGATGACAACCTGGCTGCATAGGGAGTGATTTAAATTCCGGGTTACATACATGTGACCAGTGATATAATCAGTCTATCAGCCCCCTGTATCCCCCATGGGGCTGACTTCTACCCACAAATCGGATCGGGGGAGATGGATAAAGGAAACAGA
>CAZAOK010000192.1:0-2481 GCA_964486725.1 uncultured Leptospiraceae bacterium | reverse complement strand
AAAACCTCTCCCGCCGAATGTTTCAATTCATGATATGGACATTCGGATTTATTGCCTCTTCAACAGGTATCATCATAGCGGTACTTAAGTTTTGAGATACAGTAACGGGTGGAGAGACTGTGACGGGGGGGGTGATTTCATCTGGCTTAACTATGGATCCAGATATTGGTAATATGGGGAACATTAAATGATTTCGCAAAAACTGAGAAATAGAATTATTAAAAACCTTCTGGACATTCATCCCGAAAAAATAATTCTTTTTGGGAGCTACGCATCTGGTAAGGAAGATGATGACAGTGATCTTGATCTGCTCGTTGTAACCGATGATAATTTCTACCCTTCTTCATACAGAGAAAAAATGGATTACTACCTGAATGTTTCAAAGAACCTGCGTGAATTAAGAAAGGAATACCCTGTAGACCTTATCGTTCATACACGACCGATGCACGAGAAGTTCATCCAGATGGACAGTTCATTTGCAAGAGATATTCTTAATAATGGTATTATATTATATGAAAAAGATAACAGGCGACTGGCTGGAAGCAGCCAGGGATGACCTTCTAATAATTCACGAAATAATTTCGAATCCTCAGTTAACAAACATGGTTGCGTTTCATTCGCAACAATGTATCGAAAAATGTCTAAAAGCAATACTTGAAGAATTTGAGAATAAAGTACCAAGGATACACAACCTTGAACGACTTTTGGCTCTCACTTCGAAATATATTGAAATACCAGGCATTACAATAACCGTGATCGAAGAGATGGATAAACTATACACAGAATCAAGATACCCCGGTGAGCTTGGTTTATTGCCTGAAGGAAAACCATCTATCGATGATGCAAATACATTTTACGAGCATGCACAACTTGTCTATGATCATGTACATCAATTATTATGAGCGTCACTAATTACTCTTCTTTTCTTAATTTCACACAACTCCGTCACCCGTCACTGTATTCACTCCCGACCAGCCGTATTGTAATTACATTAAAATTCCAGAAATTTACTTGACAAAATCAAAATATGTATCTACTGTCTTGCTTAGATATACGAAATGTTACAAATATTTTACATTAGAACATAAAAAGTATTATAAAAATTTGTAATTGAGGTTTGCTTGTTCAACTCTAAACATTCGCCAATGCAGTTACTATTTCAAACAACACACAAAAAGAATACAATGCCGTATGAACGGGTCGCACTTTCGTTCGTATGGTATGGTATAAATAAGTAACTAAAAAACTTAAAACGTACCGTTTAACGGTGCAAAAAAAATTTAGGAGGAGTTCGTATGAAGAGATTTTTAACAATCATGGCGATCGCAAGCGCGTTCGCAATGGTAGCTTCTTCACTGCTCGCCTATCAGGAAGCATTTAACGTAACGGGTCACAGAACCCAGAGCCGAAATGCCGTGGTAGGAAGTGTTGATGCTGCTTATTATAATCCTGTAGGCTTGGTCAAGCTGGAAGATGGTCTGTATGTTGATGTTGGTAACAGGGTACTTGGCTTAACAACCGAGACCAAACAAGAGAATAATGAATACACAGCCGCAGGTATCCAGGATGGAACAAGCGAATCAAGTACAACGACTTTTCTTCTCCCCAATGCAGCAGTTGCATATAAGACAGGAAAAGCTTCAGTATTTTATGCTTTCGATATTCGTGAAGGTGGTGCTGGTGGATATTGGGATGATGAAGAATCCATGAATGTTGTTGGACTAGCACTTGCTTACGAGATTGACCCAACTCCAGCAGTTGTTGCAGGTACTGTAGCTGATATGGAATCTATTGAACTGTCAACTTATACCTTTGGTCATACACTCGGTGGAGCGTTTGAATTAAATGATATGGTTTCATTTGGCGCTGGATTAAGATGGTTTAAAAAAGTATCAGATGGAACAATCGAGTTCAATACCGCTGATGATATGGAACTTCATCAGTCATGGGAAGGTTATGCAGCTTTCATTAATGTTCTTGTTACTCCGATGGACGGCTTGAACATCAGTGCACAGTTTCAGGGAAGATCAGCAAAACTGGCAACAACAGAAGATGCTTATGATGACTCTGAAGTAAGCGTATCTCCAAGCGTATTATATCTTGGTGTTGGTTATACAGTAATGCCAGAACTTGAAGTAATGCTTTCTTACACAGAAGAGTTCACAAATGCATGGGACAAGAGCTGGGATTATGACTACCCATATACTGATGGAAACAATAATAAGCGAGTTGTTGGTCTCGGTGCAGAATATACTGTAATGCCAGGTCTATTGGCAAGTGCAGGGTTCTCTTACAAGATGACCGGTACTCATGAAAGGAATAACATTAATCCTACTGATCCTTCATTTGACGAGTTAGACTTCGGATTCGGTGGTGTATATACAGTAATGCCAGGTCTTGATGTTGAAGCTGGCGCAGCTTATAACTACTACTTCGAAGCAGAAAACGAAGATGGTTCAGGTCTTGCCGATTATACTCACA
>CAZAOK010000191.1:0-2637 GCA_964486725.1 uncultured Leptospiraceae bacterium | reverse complement strand
CGGCAGGTTCCCCGCAAACATTTTGCAGGTATGACAGAAGTTGACCGTGACTTGTAACTATATCATCTGCCTCCTGCAGGTAGTCAGAAGGCAGGGTTGTTTCAATCGCGACGCATGATAAGAAAGCAGCTTTAGCGGCCCTGATTCCCATGGGGGCATTTTCAATCACCAGGGCATTATCCGCTTCTGAACCCAGCAGGTGCAGGGCCTTAAGATATGGATCGGGAAAAGGTTTTCCACGTTCTACGTCATCAACAGTTACTATAACATCGAACAACGATTGAAACTGTTCACCAAGCATATAATCAACAGATCTTCTCATTGAGCCGGTCACAAGTGCTGTTTTCATATTTGAATTCTTCAAAAAGGACAATATCCCGGGAATTTCATCAAATATTTTTACATCATATTTTTCAAATACTGATATCTTCCTCTCCTGTAACATCAGGAGTTCACGCATAGCGGGAACAACAGAATTTTTCTCTAAAAATATTTCAGCTATTGAATCAAGCCCGGCCATACCTTCCCGCTTGAAAATATCAATATCTTGAAGGGTAAGACCAAATTCGCGAAATATTTCCCTCCAGCTGCCCGCATGGGCCGGCATGGAGTCAACAACTACACCATCCATATCGAAAAGAAAGGTATTAAATGTTCTACCTGCATTTAGCATCAAGTGCTTCACGTTTCTTGGCGATTTTTTCTTTTCTTTCCGCGATCCTTTTTTTCAAATCTACCCGTTCAGGTCCTAACGCTTCAGCCATCTTCACCACTCTCAAAGAATGTACCATCGCGAAATGCGCTTTTTCCACCTTAACGATATCCCTGCAATTCTCAGTTTCCGGAACAGGAGTGTTTGAAATATTATCTTCAGCTATTTGTATATACTCCTTATACAGCTTGTCCTGCATCCTGTCATACTTTACCTGGTTTATTATCTCACTCCTGTCGATAAAACGAATATCATCGGGATCTTTCTGCAGTATTACCCGAAAATTCTTCTCTGCTTCTTCAAAATTATTATTATTCATGTTCCGAATAAACGAGTCAAAAGGTGACGGAGTTAAACTGGCTGACACCAGAATCCCCAGAAGCATTGAAGTCAACACGAAGCCAATGGCAAACCCCGTTTTGAATTTCTTCTGTGTTCTCAAATAAATTATTATGGCGGGAATTATTACCCAGAATATTATTTTTATTACTGAAACCATGTTTGAATCCCTGTATAAATGAAAATATGTATCGCGGTACTGATCAATTTCCTATGGTGAAAATTTCTTTACGTTCATTGAATCTTTCGAAAGCTAATTGCAATAACCTGTCCAGCAATTCTGGATACGGAATACCCATATTATCCAATAATTTCGGATACATGCTGATACTGGTAAATCCGGGGAGTGTATTAATCTCGTTAAGATAAAACGCGTTATTCTTTTTATCGATGAAAAAATCAACCCTCGCAAGACCTGAACATTGCAGCACCTGGTAACCGCGAATTGCCGCGGCACGTATTTCTTCTTCCAATTCTTTATCTACTTCTGCGGGAATTTTCAGTTCCGCCCCTTCCGCGTCAATATACTTTGCCTCGTAAGAATAAAATTCGTGAACCGGCACTACCTCGCCGGTGATGGATGCTTCGGGGTTTCTGTTTCCAAGCACGGCACACTCAATCTCCCGGCATTGTATACCCGGTTCAATTATCACCTTAACGTCGAATTTGAACGCATTTGTAATACCATCCCCAAGAGACGCGGCATCCGCTATTCGCGCAACACCCACCGAAGAACCTGCATTCGCCGGTTTCGCGAACACGGGAAAACCAAAGGTTGAAATTATATTTTCGACAATTCTTTCAGATTCATTCTTCCATTCAGTTTTATAGACCGTTATCCATGGAACAACCGGAATACCCTCATCACGAAGAAGACGCTTGGCCACATCCTTGTCCATACCCACCGAAGAACCAAGCACCCCGGCTCCCACGTAAGGAACCATAGCCAGCTCCAAAAGCCCCTGCAGCGTCCCATCCTCACCAAAAGAACCATGCAGGACGGGAAAGACAACATCCACGCTTACTTTTTCACCGCTTCCCTGCCGGTAAAAAGTTAACCGGTTCTCCTCCTCGTAATGATTAACCAGCCAGTGCCCCGTTTTCTCGATTTTCAGTTTTTTTCCGAAATCTTTATCGTCAACAATAGCAGGCTTATCCTGCACATACCACTTTCCGTCAACATCAATACCCACAGCCACAACATTGTATCGGGACATATCCAGATGAGACACTACCGATGCTGCAGAACAGCAGGATACATCGTGTTCACCCGACCTCCCACCGTATAATATACCAACTGTGATCATGTCCCGGAGCCCCGGCCCGCCTCAATTTCTTCCAGGAAAGCCTTGTGAATAGCCTTAACGGCCAGTTCTGAATACATATCATCGATAACACATGATATACCGATTTCCGAAGTCGATATCATTTCGATATTTACCCCATGCCTGGAAAGCACGTCAAACATCTTGCCGGCCACACCGTATGATGAAAGCATTCCAACACCAACGGCTGACACAATGGCGATATTCTCCTTAGAAGTTATGGAAGAAGCTTCCAGTTCATCCTGAAGGCCATGACAGAGA
>CAZAOK010000190.1:0-2702 GCA_964486725.1 uncultured Leptospiraceae bacterium | reverse complement strand
TGTACGTTCGCATGACAAAGAGGAATGTGCCCTTCTTTATTCAAAATTGACATTGTGTTCTGGCAGGGCGGCACAGCTTTTAGAAAGAATATACCTGGTTAAACCTACAAATCCAACTGGGGCACAACATTCCCGTTTGACATCTCTTCGGGATCAACCTCAATAGACATACCCGACATGGCTTTAACAGGACAGGCAAGCTTGCACAAACCGCATGCCACGCATTTCTCAGGGCAGAATATCACTTCCATCGTTTCCCTGTCAATGGCAAGGGCATCGGTACGGCACACGGCGGTGCAGGCCCCGCAATGGGTGCAAAGATCCTCGTCGCGCTTTATGCGGTTGGCAAGAATTTCAACCACCACCCCTTCGTCACGAACGAAGTTCAGGGCGCTCTCCAGCTGTTCTTCGCTGCCGGTAAGCTCGAGAATGATGCGGCCTTCCTGTTTGGGCAGTATCTTTGATTCCAGCACGTTGAAGACGATATCGTGGTCTTTCACCAGCCGGTATATAATGGGCTTATACATGATGTCCTGTGAAAATATAAGCAGTACGTTCTTTTTCATCATGGCAGTCGTTCCTCCTGGTACGTATTCAATTACTATATCACATATTCAGATGCTTTCATTTTCGGATTCGGGTGCACACAGCTCAATATCACCCTGCATGGCCATGGTGTCCCAGTAGATGCAGAGAATGCCGCTTACCCCTTCAACCGACATGGCGTAGGCAACCGACTGCTGCAGGTCATCCTCACCTGAAACAAGGTTGCATGCCCCGGTGGCAACCGTGTCTGCCAGTGATGCCGAAGGGGAGGTGACGGTAACAAGATCCGCCCTGCCCAGGCTGAAAGAATGGCCGAAACGCCCCGACGATGAACAGATACCCATGGGTGTCTGTTCGGGATAAATCTTCAGGTTAAACCTTCCTGAAAAGCGTGACCTTCCCGCGTAAAGGCTGATCAGGGCGGGCTCAGCAAGCCGCATCCAGATATCCCCGCCGTTTTCAACGATTACCTCGTCAGACTTTTCGGCCAGGGCCTCTCCCGTCAACTCGGCAACGGCCCCGGCAACTGCCGCCATGGGGCCCACCCCCGCCGCCCTTGATGCCCGGTACATCCTCTGAAGAATGGGGCTTAACCCTTCCGGTTCTTCAAGCGGGGACATGGCCGTAAGAAACTCAGGTCTCTGGTTTGCGTGGCGGCGAACCTGGTCACGAAGTTCTCTCACCATCTCTTCTGCGATGTTTCCGTGGTTTGCCGTTGACCGTATATACAGGTCGGTGGTTTCAACCTTCACACCGTAGCATTCCCAGCGCCCGGACGTGTGGTGCTCACGGTACCAGCGGGTATGGTTATTCATCGTCCTCCTGCCGGGTGAAATTAACAGAAGGCAGCTGTATCTGCGGCTCGCCCACGGTAAAACCACGGGTGGTGATCCAGTCCTTCAATGTCCCCGCTATTTTCTTTGCCATTGTGTAGCTGGACAGTGGAGAGGCGGGCACTTTTTTGCCAAGTATATCTACAGAACCCGATTTAAGCTCGGCGTAACTTACCTCTGCAAGTGTCCGGTTGATGGCGTTGGGATAGTCGATCCCGTAGTCCATCACCTGGCAGTAGAGGTTTTCATCGGACACGCCGGTAAAATAGGCAAGATCTTCGTTGAGTATGGGGATAGGAATACCAATGCCCACCATGAGGGAGGTGCCGTATCCCGTTAGGGATGCTCCCCTGATAAACTCGGGTGACATCTCTTTCATGTCGCCGGTAATGGACAATGTGCCGGCACCTTCTTTGGGCACACCGTTTTCTCCCCGAAGCACGTCGGCCGAATGCTGGGTGCCACGCCAGGCCACAGCCCCCACCGCCCCGCCGAGAAATATTTTTGTCCCCACCCCTATTGTCCAGTAAAAGGGATCATTGAGAAGGGGGGACAGCTGCCCGGCACTTGAAAAAGTGGCGTTGCCCAGGTTAGGGCGCAAAATGCCCATGTATGTATAGACGGTTCTGGTGGACTGGTTTACCGCGCAGTTATAATTCTGGTACGAGTTGCGGGGGTTGAACATGTACACGTCCCGCAGGTCTTTTATGGTAAGTGTGGTTTCGTAATCGGTAAGGGGATAGCAGTCGGTACCGTAGGCTTTCGCCCTGAAATGGACCTGTTTGCCGGCGATGAGATCTTCGATGACATGCCCGCCGCCGTAGGTGAAACGCCCCGGGGGAACCATGTTCAGTGGATCGTTCTCACGCACCTGGGCGGCGCCGATGTATATATCTACGGCGGCAAGCCCGGCATAGGCTTCCACGTCATTGAGCCACACCTTTGAGGCCTTGATCTTGGGCTTGGTATGGCCGAAGTTGATAAAGGCTCCCGATGAACACATGGTGCCGAAGGTGCCGGTGGTTACCACGTCCACCTTTTTGAAGGCGCTTTTATGCCCCTCGTCTTTCACGATGGAGGTCATCTGGTCGGCGGTAACAACCACCGCGTTGCCCTTTTTTATCTTACTGTTAATCTCATCGTAACTCTTCTTTATAACGACATCGCTCATCCGCGTTCTCCTGCAATCTGTAGTCATATATTCCGAATGTAAAAGGTACGCCATCCTCATATACAGTCAAATTAAATTTTTATCTTTGTTTCACCACAGAGGGGGAGTGAATTAAATTTCGGGTAATAAAACAAATTTCAATGTCAATTTTG
>CAZAOK010000189.1:0-2730 GCA_964486725.1 uncultured Leptospiraceae bacterium | reverse complement strand
AGTGAGTTCCTTAAAGGACACATGCTGCCAGTATCAGTTGAAGGGAGCTCTTCTCAGCATTGTGGAGATTACCATTATTCTCGTTACGACAACGATCCTGACTCAGGTTGGCGTGTTGCGTATGCCGGTGGCTATCTGAACCATGGTTCGGATGCCGGTTTGGCGTGCTTCTTCTTGCGCAGCGGTTCGTCTTTCGATTACTCGCATCTCGGGGCGCGGCTCTGCAAAATCGAAAATACATGAAAAATAGAATAATATATATAACGGTGATAGTGCTCGTGATATTCGGTTGGCGTGTTGCGTATGCCGGTGGCAATCTGAACAATGGTTCGAATGCCGGTTTGGCGTACTTCAACTTGAACAACGGTTCGTCTAACGATAACTCGAATCTCGGGGCGCAGCTAAGCATTGAAATGCCTCAGAGCACTAAAACCATGGCTCTTGCCAAAAAAAATAAATCGTTAACCGGTGCTAGTAGGAATCGAAAACTCTGGGAGGACAATGCAGACATGAAAAGACACAAGGATTTATTTCAGAAAGTATATGACAAGGAAAATGTAAGGGTTGCTATTAACAATGCTAAGAAAGGGAAAAGCTCATACCCGGATGTGAAAGCAATAAATAAGGACCCGGAAAAATATGTTGAAGCAATTCACTTTATGATTAAAAACAAACAGTTTAAAAATAGTGAATATTCAATTTTCCGTAGGGTGACAGGCGGGAAAACAAGAACAATATACAAACTCCCCTTTTACCCTGATAGAATAATCCACCATTGCATTGTGCAGGTTATGATGCCTATATGGATGAATTTATTAATTAGAGATACCTACAGTACAATACCAGGGAGAGGAATACATGATGGTGTATATAGAATAAAAAGAGCATTAAGAGACCAGGATAATACCAGGTTTTGTTTGAAAATGGATATAGCAAAATATTATCCTACAATAAATCACGATATTTTAAAGGCTATTCTCAGCAGGAAAATTAAAGACAATGACCTGATTGATTTATTCTCAGAGATAATAGACAGTGCCCCGGGTATTCCAATTGGTAATTACATTAGCCAATGGTTTGGAAATATATATTTAGCATACTTCGACCACTACGTAAAAGAGGATTTGAAAATAAAATATTATTTCAGATATGCCGATGACCTAGTATTGCTGGGGAGCAATAAAGAATACCTTCATAATTCCAGGCGAAATATACAGGACTATCTTGAATACAATCTTGCCTTGTCACTAAAAGACAATTACCAGGTTTTTCCTGTAAAAGCGAGAGGGATTGATTTCCTGGGTTATAGATTCTATCACACACATACCCTGGTGCGAAAAAGAATCGTGATGGCGTTTAAAAGAAAGATTAAAAATAAGAAGGCGTCGAAAAAAGAACAGTCTGCTTACTGGGGATGGTTTAAACACGCAAACAGTCATAACCTGACAAAAAAATATTTCTATGAAAAAGTTTAGTGATTTTGCTGATAATAGACAATTGGAAGGAGACAAAATTAATATAGATGAGGTCCTGAATAAAGAAGTTATAATAAAAAACTATAATGTGAAAGAAAGTAAATTCAATATAGGAGATAAATTTTACATGACTTTGCAGATTGAAATACAGGGTGTGAACTATGTGATATTTACAAGTTCAGTGGTGTTACGAAATCAGCTGGAAAAATACCGCGAGGAACTACCCTTCATTGCTTCGTTAATTAAAATAAACAATTATTATACATTATCATGAAAGGGAATAGAATAAGAACAGACGACATGCCAGCTCATGAAGTATTCATTCACGAATATCTCTGCGAGGTTCGTTACAATTTTGTATCTGTAACGGATGAAGAGGGAAATGTATCCTTGAATTATGAATATGAAAAAGGTGAAACACTTAAGGAGTTGGAACAAAAACTAAGAGACAAAGGCGTAAGCAATGCAAGCGACCTTGTATATACATACCCGGAGGTATCACAGGATGGCTATGTATTAAAGAATAAATTATTTCAGGACGGGGATAATGTCGTCAGAGCAAAGCAGAATGCGAATGCTGTTAATGCAGATTATGAATTGATTTAAAAGATAAACATAATGAACCCTATAGCAATCATTCTCTCAACAGCCGGTGCAACTATAATGCTAATGGCTGCAATGATAGGTTTTTTCAGTAAGGACTATATAAAAAGATTTCAGACAAATTTTGACAAGCTGTTCAGCTCTTTTGATAAACTCACAATACAAGTGAGTGCATTAAGAGGAGATTTGAAAGTATTGAAAAGCTCCTATACACATCTTGACATAACCTATAAAGATAAATTTCAGCAAATTAATGAGTCTGTCAGGGAAATAGAGAAAAGACAAAAAGAAATGAAGCAGAAATTATATATGACAGAAAAAATGATAAAAAACAAATGGGAAAGCTCAAATTCTTGATTATACACTGCGCTGATACTCCTTCTACAAGGAAGGTAACAGCAGAAGATATTAAGCGCTGGCACATGGCGCCTGAACCTGAAGGTCGTGGCTGGGACAGGCCCGGTTACTCAGATTTTATTCGCAGGGATGGTTCCCTGGAGCAACTAAACGAGTATGATGAAGATAAGTGGGTAGAAGCACACGAAATTACATATGGCGCTGCTGGCTTCAATGGAGTTTCACGCCACATTTGCCTGGCTGGCGGACAGGATGCACAAAAAAACAAGCTCCCTAAAACAGGAGATTTTAATGA
>CAZAOK010000188.1:0-2734 GCA_964486725.1 uncultured Leptospiraceae bacterium | reverse complement strand
CATAGTTTGTATCTTTTGAGGATGATAGTTTCAAAAGTAAAAAAATAAATCATTTGTTTAAAATGAATTTCAAGAAGACCCTAAAAAGTTTCCTGGCATGCGCGCAATTAAGCTGAAGAGACTTTTCAATAGCTTCAGTTATTTATCATGCAGCATAATAAAATTTTGCTATCAATTAAGGAAACAGGAAGGGGTTTTGGATAAACGGTATGAGTTTAAATTATTATTCTAGAATTTTAAAAAAAAATTAGATATTTGCAGTCAATGATTAGATATTACTAACAATTAAAAATTAATATTATCCGGCATGAGACAAGGTTACTTAGTCCTTTTCCTTGGAATCTGTTCTATTTTATCTTACGGGCAGGAAGCAGAATATACTCAAACTATTCGCGGAGAAGTCATAGACAAAGATACACGTCAACCGTTACCGGGGGCTACGATTGAAATTACAAACATTGATCCACGGGAAGGAACCAGCGCCGCCGACGATGGGTCCTTTCGATTTGACAATATTCCGGTTGGGCGGAGAAATATTACTGTAAGCTACGTTGGATATGAAAATAAGACCTTGCGTAATCTTATTCTTAGGTCTGGGAAAGAACTTGTGCTCACTGTTGAATTGGAAGAAAATGTGGAAGAACTGGATGAAGTTGTTGTGAAAGCGTTCAGGAAAGATGAGCCACGAAATGAGATGGCTAAAGTCAGTGCGCGCTCATTCACTATAGAAGAAACAGAAAAATATGCTGGGAGTTGGGGTGATCCTTCTCGGATGGCACAAAATTATGCCGGAGTGATTTCTGCCGGAGATCAGAGGAATGACATTATTATCCGTGGGAATCCACCAACAGGTCTCCTCTGGAAACTTGAGGAAATGAATATCCCCAATCCCAATCACTTTGGAGCGTTAGGTGCTACGGGGGGTCCTGTTAGCATTTTAAATAATAATGTACTTGCGAATAGCGACTTTTTTACCGGGGCATTCCCGGCTGAATATGGGAATGCACTTTCCGGGGTTTTTGACCTGAAAATGAGAAACGGGAACAACGAAAAAAGAGAATACACCGGACAGGTTGGCTTCAACGGTTTTGAACTAGGCGTAGAGGGCCCCTTTTCTCAAAATTCCAGGGCGTCTTACCTGGTTAACTACAGGTACTCAACGCTTTCACTCATGGATGACCTGGGTCTGAACACAGGTGTAGGCGCCGTGCCTGAATATCAAGACCTTTCTTTCAAAATAAATGTTCCGACCCAAAAAGGAAACATTTCTGTATTTGGAATAGGAGGGCTGAGTTTTATCGACTTAAACAGCGAAGAAAGGGACAGTACTGACCACACTTATGATACCTACGAGGGAACAAATACCAGGAATGGATCTGATATGGGAACAATAGGGGCTTCTTATCTCCAATTTCTGAGTGAGAATTCCCGCATAAAAACTGGTTTTAATTATTCAATAAACCGTGTAACTACATCGGTAGATTCGGTGGCTAACGACGAACGGGATGAAATGCTTTATTTCCATGAGAATAATGTACAGCAAAAAATTGGCATCTATAACAAATACATTCATAAGTTGAATGCTGGCAATATTATTAAGCTTGGAATTAATGCAGAAAATTTCATGATTAATTATGCAGATAGCTCCTACAGCAGGAAGTATGAAGGCTATGTTAAGCAACTGGATGTAGAGGAAAAATCGTTAATGCTTTACCAGCTTTATGGAGAATGGGAACACAAGTTCAACAACAGCATTACGTTATATAGCGGGTTGAATCTTGAATATTTTGGGTATAACAATACCTGGTCTTTGGAACCCCGGTTAAATTTTGAATGGGAACTGGATGATAAGCAGTCTTTAACTGCAGGTTATGGTTACCATTCCCAGCTTCAGCCATTGTTTTTATATTTTGTCCAAACACGCACCGGCAGCAATCAATATACTCAAACAAACACAAATATGGACTTTACCAATAGCAACCAATGGGTAGTTGGTTATAGTTATAGTTTTAATCCAAATCTTCGATTCAAGGCTGAAGGTTATTACCAGAAGCAGCATGATGTACCGATAACAGAGGATCATGGTTATTTTTCCCTGGCAAATTACGGATCAAGCTTTCATCTGGCTCGTGTTGATAGTTTGGTTAATAAAGGTACAAGCCGGAATTACGGTCTAGACATCACGTTTGAAAAGTTTTTCAGCAAAAATTATTATTTTCTTCTTACTGCCTCAATATTTGATAGCAAGTATCGTGGGAGTAATGATAAATTGAGAAATACAGCCTTTAATAATAATTATGTGGTCAATGCCCTGGCAGGATACGAATTGCCAATCAGCGATAAGGGGAAGCTGGCCTTTAATATAAGGATGGTGTCGGCAGGTGGGAAAAGATATACACCAATTGACCTTGAAAAATCGAAGGAAGAGGGGGAAGCCGTTTACAAAACGGAACTGGCATATTCAAAACAATTCAAGGATTACTTTAGGCTGGACGGCAGAATTAGTTACAAAAGAGACGGAAAAAACATAACACAGGAATGGGCATTGGATGTGACAAATCTTACAGATCATAAAAATGTTTTCAGCCAGGATTATAGTCAAACCTCCAATAGTATACAAACCGAGTATCAACAAAGATTTTCACCCATGATGTTTTACAAAATTCATTTTTAATATGGAGGTAATCATAAAAAGAGTAAAAAAGAACTCACAAAACCCAAAGAACTAAAAAGG
>CAZAOK010000187.1:0-2843 GCA_964486725.1 uncultured Leptospiraceae bacterium | reverse complement strand
CACCTCTTCGCCACAGTGGCAAAGGGAGGCCTTGACACCATGGGCAAGGCCATAGTAGACAACGGCAACAGCTCAGATATCTGGAAATCCGGGGCCATAAGCACTATTGGTAACTATATAGGGAATAGCGTGGCAGGAGGCTTCAACAAGGGTGCCGGCATTACAAACGGTTCATATACATCACAGCTGGTCAGCAACTTTACAACTTTCGCCGCGCGAAAAATGCTGGGGTCCGGCGAAAAGATGAACTGGGATGGGCTTACCAATATTAATACCTTCAGACTTGCCCTGGATGATAGCCTGGGTACAGAACCTGTACGAGGAAGTGAAGAGACTTCAGATCCAAGGAAAGATCCCCTTGGCTGGCTTGATACCGCACTTGGCGGAATGTTTGAAAGTATGGGAAAATCACTTGGATCAACTACAAAGAGTGTGAGTGATGCCATTGGGTTAAGCAGCCTTGGGGGATATGTTGTTGACAAGATCAAAAACAGCGGGTTAGCATCGCTCGATAACAGTATCAGCGATGCTGTTGGCCGCGGTATGCGGGGGCTGGGTAACATGATTGGTAATGCCGCGGGTGCGGTGAAGGATTTCGCGGTGAATGCGTGGAATACGGTTAATCCTTTCTCCGGCCCGGGAAAAGAAGCCGTGGCCACCGGTACCGTTGCCGCCCTGGCATACCTTTCCCGTCGTGAAGGCGACATGGCAGGATCACAGCGATATCATACCGCAAACGGGAAAGTAGCACCCAGTATTTACGACCTGAACGCGGCAGCTACCTTCGGGAATACCGGCGGGTACAATGACTCAGACCTTAACAGCAACATGCAGACCCTGACAGAGAAACTGGGCATGCCGGCAGCCGAGGTGCAAAAGTTGATGAACGAAGGGCTGCTTCCGGACAGTGTGGTAACTGCCATGATGGTAACAGCCACCGAGGGAATGAACCAGAAACAGGCGAATCGTTTCGGAAAGTCACTGGGTGTGGCGCAGGGAATGCGCGCGGGTGTGATCGAAAAGAGGGGTGATGGGTATTATGCCGGTAACAGGAAGGTTGCGGGGGAGTGGAAAGAGCCAACGAAAAATATTTTTCCTAAACAGGTTGCTGCAAATTTCGATTTATCGCAAGCTAATATTGGAAATAATGTTAATCCTGCTAATGAGGTTACAGCAGGTTATCTACAGACACTAAAGCGTGATGAAGAATGGAGGAATGTTGCAAGATATACGATTAATGAACAGGGCAATAATGTAATTGAACTTGCATTGATGGCTTATACAAAGCAACTATATGGAAATATTAGCACACCTCAGTTATTAGATAATGGGTTACAAATTGTTCATAGACCAGATGATCCCAGGGGAAGACATGATATTGATTATTGGAATAAAAGCAATATAAGATCAATGAGTAAGAATAATACAACTGCATCGTGGGACTCTCTTGGTAATCGGAAAATACATACAATGCAACCTCAACAGGGAAGTTCACCTTTATATACTAGAGAAACAAGTGGAGCTTCAAAAGCTATTGGAGTTGCAAGCATAATCAATGTCATTAGAGGAACAATTAATAATTATAATCAAATTACAAGCAATACTGATTTAGCTAATGATCATACAGGGGATTCTCTGGTAGTACAATATAATAAAAATAATGATCAATATCGGCATTATATTGAAGGCTATGATCCAATTAATAGAAAAAAGTTTCTTTATACTCAAAAGGGAATTATTAAGAGTAATGTGTACAGTCAGTATAATATAAGATCAGAACAAATGAAAGGAAAGTTTAAACCGATAAAACTAAAATATCCCAAAGGCACCAGTTTTTGGGTACCTAAAGGGTAATTAATGAGAGAAAAAATAATAAAAAAATACAAAATATTTATGACTATGGTTTATTCTCTACCTATTATATGGTCTGTAATAGTTATTATTGACCAAATAAAGAAAGGTATTGATTTGTTTATAATATCTGGAGCAATATTTCTAATAATAGCATTGATTTTTATTTTTTATAAAGATTTTTTCAGTAGAAGGAGATTAAAATAAATGATACCTAAATATAAAAACAGGTTTATTCTATTCTTCTGCATTCTAATCCTTTCCGGTATTCCTTTTGTTGAATTTCAAACAGTGAAGGGGGCAGATAACGAATGGATACAAAAATCATTACAATTTTATAAGTCAATTGGTTGTAGAGGCGATGTTTTTCATGAAACTCATCCATCTTATGGTGATTGTCTGGTTGGCATATTGGATAATAAATATGAAGTATTAATCTTTAAGACAAAAAACAATACTGCTGATTTTTATAAAAAATCTCTTGTAAAGGCTAAAGGTCAAAAAGAAGTGTATATTCATAAAAGAGTAATTGTATTTCCAAGAGATAATCTAAAGATTATTGATGAAGGAATTAAAAACTTAATAAAGGACAGATACAAAATTTTAAAATAAAGTACAGTACTTTATTTACCAACGGAATCAGTTATAGCATTCGCTATTTGAGATGACTCAACAATTATTCGATATTATGTTAGTTAACTCCTTATGAATTAATAACGAAGAAAGAGTTTCTTTGATTTTTATTATTACAGGAATCTATGACTAAAAATTCATAAAAAAGTCCGTGACCTCCATGTCACTGTGTCTTTGTGCAAACCCAATTGAGAGATATGCAGAAGTAAGCACCTGAAATACAGTTTAAAAAAGGAACAAACCATGCCAAAACAAAACGAAAAAGACACCCAATTAAACATGCAGCAGCAGATACCCGAGGTATACACCAACACCGCCCTGGTGAACTTCTCCCCCTACGAGTTCGAGATCACCCTGGG
>CAZAOK010000186.1:0-2855 GCA_964486725.1 uncultured Leptospiraceae bacterium | reverse complement strand
GTAAGGGTATATATGATGGAAAAAGAATACGATTTCTCACAAGCCGAAAAGGGAAAATTTTACAGACCGCTGGATAAGTTAGAGATACCAATATATCTTGATAAAAAAGTAAAGGATTATTATATAGCTCTTTCTAAAAATAAGGAAGTTGATTTAAACAAAATTATAAACGCCATCCTTAAAAAAGAGATGGAAATTCAAAAAGAGATAGGAGTAAAGTAACCCGGTAACCGGTACGTGCCCCCTTCCCGACTGTTTTATATAGTGCACATTTCATCCCTTCCCAGGAAACCACGGAATAAAAGCGTTTGTGCGTTTCCTGTATTCTTCAAATCCAGGAACGTCCTCCATGCCCCGCTCAGTCATGGGAACCCCCGAAACGAATCGCAGCATCAGGGTTATTGTAAGGGGTCCGATGATCCCGATCCATCCTCCCGGCACTGACAGGGCAATAACAAAAATCCCCCACCACATTGCAGCCTCGCCAAAGTAGTTGGGATGACGGGTGTAACGCCACAATCCACTGTTTATTATAGTTCCCCGGTTTTTCGGATCTTTAAGAAACACATCCAGCTGATAATCACCCAGCGCTTCGAAGATAAATCCGATGATCCATATACCAATCCCGATATAATCCCAAACTCCCGGGAAAGCACCATTACCGGAATGGATCACCAGCACCGGCATGATATTCAGGATAAGCACAGCCCCTTGAAGTATAAACACCTGCAGGTAGCTTCTCAGGATAAAGAACTTTCCCCATTCTTCACGCCACTTTTTATACCTCCAGTCTTCACCATGACCGATATTACGCCTGCCAATACGGACAGCCAGGCGCAGGCCCCATATTGTGACCAGTCCCATAACTATAAGCTGGCGAAGCTCGAATGTACCGGTGTAAAAAAGAACGGCAGCACTGACCACTATAAACCCCGGCCCCCAGGCAATATCAGCGATACTGTTGTCTTTTGTGATCACGGCGATGATGAAAAACATGGTCATGTATGCCAGCGCTACTGCAGCTGCAACTCCAACCAGTGTCATTATTTCCATGGTCTACTCCTTTTTTTGATATGTATCAAGACCGACCTGGATGACAGCTTTCACATGGTCTCGAAATTCTTCAATACTGTCAGCCTCGTATTGAGACGAATCCACAGGCTGGTGTATCTGCATTATTGCCCGTCCAGGAAATAGCTTCAACGTACCGGCGGGCAGAATATATTTCGTATTTGCAATTGTTACCGGCAGCATTGGAAGGTTAAGGTCTATGGCCATCTGAAAAGGCCCCCGTTTAAAACTGCCCATTTCACCGGAAGCGCTGCGGGTACCTTCAGGAAGGATAACAATGGATGTACCACCCTGTATTTTTTCGCGGGCACGTTCAAGTGACCGGTAGGCACTCTTAGGATTAGAGCGGTCAATAAGGATATTGCCGCCCTTTTCCGCGGCATAGCCAAAAACAGGAACCCTGCGAAGTTCTTTCTTTATAACCCATTTCACATCAATACCCAGCCATCCGAAGAGGAGAAAAATATCAAGGTTACTCTGATGATTTGCCACAATAACGTAAGATTGATCTTTCTGGATATTCTCCCTGCCCGCAACCGTGACGAACATGGGAATCAGGTAACTGTTGATCCGGCTCCACCATACACCTGTTGTTCGGTTGGCGATCCTGTCATTTGATACAAGTATGATGATCACACCCGTGAACACAAAAAAACAGGTCGAGAGTATTAAAAAGGGGAGATAGAATAACCATTTATAAGGTTGGTAAAGGATATAGAGAATTTTTTTCACTAATTTATCTTTTATAATTTTTGTCCTTCAAATATATTAAAATATACGTTACTATTCAGTATGACAGCTGAGTAATTACGTTTCTTTTTTCATTAACCGAAGATCTCTGAAGCAAATCCCGGCTCAAAAATGAGCACCATCCCCATGAGGCAGGCACCGGTTAGTATCATTACAATACCGATAAGTATAAGCGTAAAGGACTTCATGTGCAGACTGCCCGGCAGCAAGGGAAAGGAACGCGCGGGTTCAGCACTGTTGACCGCAACCTGCACTTCATCACCTTCTGATACCAGGTTGAACGTATCAAGGTCTTTCAACCTGCCGTTGATGGTATAGTCATTGCCGTTATACTCAAATTTCACGTCCACCCTGAACTGGCGGTTCCCTGCGTACTTGCTGATTATCATGCCGTTGATCTTTGTCGAATCATACAGAAATCTTTTATTATTGTTGCGGCTGATAATACCCGGTACAAGCAAAAGAACTCCCATGGCGGCTATCATACCTGACACCATAAAGAAAACAGTTGCATCATCCATACCCTTTTCCTCCGTAAATGATGCGCATCGTCATACCACGAAAAGCGTCATACCATAAAACGGGCATATAATAATTGCAACTGTTATTAGTATTACAGTTTACTTATTATCAGTAACAAATTTCAGGCTGTAACAATCAGACAGTATGTATCACTGCTCATTATTAATAATCAGGTGGAAGCTGTTCTATGGTACCGCCCACCAGCACTGGCCTGACCCCGTACTTAACCCCGTACCCACGGTTGCTCTCGATATAGGCATCGGTTACTTTCAATCGGTCGCCGTCGGGATACACCTCGCCTTTTGGCAGCACAACGTAAAACTCAAATGTCTTCTGTCCCTTTTTTATATATTCCATTTTATGAATAAGGGTCATTTTCGCGGCCCTGGGAGGAAGACCTGGTAATGGACGAACCTGAATTTTCTTAGTACCTTTTACAACCCCGATTATATTTACCCGCTGCCAGGTTTTAATGAATTCATCATTTACGATCTTCTCTATTTCACCTGATT
>CAZAOK010000185.1:0-2884 GCA_964486725.1 uncultured Leptospiraceae bacterium | reverse complement strand
CCAAGTACAGGTTTAGCTTTAATATTGTGAACAGAGTAGTCAGGTTTATTAGAATCCGGAGGCTTCCCACGAGGTATGGCGTTAATTCCCTGATGTGGTCTCATTCTATTGTAGTATTCGATATATTCAGTAATGATCTTTGAAATCTGTTTATGGTTTAAAAGAATAAAATTGTCTAACGCTTCGTTTTCATGTCAGGGGCTTTTATGGATGTTTTGATGTTCTTTATAGAATAACCTGCATAATTGATCTACACAAAAATGGGATCGTTATCGTGAATGAGATGGATCACCTTGTCTTCATAACGTTCTTCAAATGCGACCAGTTGCTGTTTGCTGAATTCTTTAGCAGGGTTTTGTGTAATTATTACCACCGATTTAAAATTGCCGGAAATCACCGAAATAAAATTTCCGCTTTTTTGTTAAGTCACTCGCCGTACATTGAATGATAGATTTTCGAGGAATTATTCTCAATTACAGATTTTATATCTTTTACCCATTTGGCAGGTAAACCTTCCAGTATTGTTCTCATCTTCACTTTATGTTCAGTTATACTAATTATGAATTCTCCAAGTTCTACAGCAGTCTCGATATCCTTTATTTTTTTAGCATCATCAACTCTTTTGGTGCTTAAATGAAATTTGTGGATCACAAATGCAGATGGTTCCGGGATAGTTACTGAGAATTGTCCAAAAGGAACTTTCATAGTATGATCCTGGAGAATTCCAATATATCGTAAACCCTGCGCATTTATATTAATCTTTTCGATCCTGTGAGGCCCATCTTTTCCTCTCCCCTTTTCGGGTATCAGGAATTCAACTTCGAGATCAGGGTGTATGAATTTAGAAAATCCACCCATAAGCGAATACTCCTCGGTAAAACCGAGTTGATTTAATAAAGATGAAACATCTGCATTACTGCTAATCTTTGGCGGATTTCGTAGAAGGAAATCAAGGTCAACTGTACGTATCAAAGGAATATTATCAGAATCATTAAAAAAGATCCTGTAAAAATAAAGGCACCAGCTTCCTATCAATATAAGATCGTCCAGAACTCCAGCTTCGCCCAGAGTATTAACGGTTCTATGAAATAGTCCTAACTGGTTACTCATTTTTTAATGGCCTTGCGTATTTCTACAATTCGTTCTCTGCTTGTACGAATGAGTTTTTCAAGCTCTTTCCTTTTGTCGATGAGCTTTTGTAATTCTCTTACATTTTCAGAATCAACCGGACCGATGTAATCAGTTCTGACTTTATCATTTTCCCGGTATGCCCTGTATGCGTACTTTCTATTATTACGCTGCTTAATAGAAATGGAACCTGATGGTAATTCAGCCAGGTCACGCTCATATCGTTCTAATAGTCGTTGAAGTCTATCATATTCTTCTTTCAGTATTGACTGGATTGTACTCATTATATATACCTTTTTGCCCAACGATTATGAGATTAATGCACATTGTTGGGCAAGCAGTCAAGCACAAATTGCCCAACAATAGCCTTGAGGGATGAAAATGTTGGGCAAAAGTGTATGAGCTAGAGGTATGATGCCAGCGGCAACATGACTGCCCGGTACAACGAGGAAGAGAACTCCTGGCGGACATTGCACTGGGACGAAGAAAACCGGCTGGTGAAAACTATTGACAACGAGGTTGCTACCAACTATGCGTATGATGCCGAGGGGACGCGGGTTACCAAGAGTGGCAGTTCGGGTGAGGTGACGTATGTTGATCCGGCGTACGTGATACGCAACGGGAGTATTACCGGAAAGCACGTGTTCGTGGGGAACACCAGGGTTGCCAGCAAGATGGATGTGAAGGACGACGAGGATGTGAGCGGGGTGTACTACTACCACACGGATCACCTGGGGTCCAGTTCGGTTGTGACCGGGAAGGAAGGTGGTTTTCATGAGAGGATAGAGTATTTCCCATATGGCGAGACCTGGGTTGAGGATATGGCAAGTACTGACGGGTATTCCACACCCCGTAGGGGCGATTTATTTACCAAATGATCAAAATCACGAAGCCTGCCAATAATAATGATGATGCCCTTCGGCGCCGATCAAGCACCCGAGACCGCCAAGAACAGTTTTAGCTTTAATGTTATGAGCTTAATATTCCGTGTTAGGTGTTCAGACCAATGAAACGTGGAATTTCTGTTGACGAAAGGCACACTTTGTAGTAGTTTATCTTATGAAGAGTATTAACTGGAATCAGGAAAAGAACAGGCATCTGATTGTTGAACGAGGTATTTCCTTTGAAGTGGTTGTAAGTTATATTGAAAAAGAGGAAATAATCGATATAGTTGATCATCCAAACAGGAAACAGTATGCAGATCAAAAGATATTTGTGATAGCCATCGAGGATTATGTGTACATGGTACCTTTTGTAGAAACTGAAAATGAACTTTTCCTGAAAACCATAATACCCAGTAGAAAGGCTACACGGGATTACCTGGGGAGGTAAGATAATGGCCCAAAAATATAACCTGGATAAAGAAGAAAAAGACATACTTGAATCATATGAAAGAGGTGAATGGGAATCTGTTGCCGAACTGGGTAAGGAGAAAATGAGATACGCAGAATATGCCCGGTCAACGCTTAAGAAGGATAAAAGAATAAACATAAGAATATCTCAAAAAGACCTGGAATCCATTCAAAATATCGCAATTGAAGAAGGTATCCCATACCAGACACTCATATCAAGTCTAATCCATAAATACGTTACCGGAAAAATGGTAGAGAAAAACAAGGTTTCATGATGCCTGTGGGTGAGGCTGTTCAGCTAAATGAATTCAGGAAGTTTGCATGAAGAACCATAAGGCAGGATTAATAAACAAAAAATTCGGGGCGAGAGGATTTGAACCTCCGACCCCATGACCCCCAGTCAT
>CAZAOK010000184.1:0-2898 GCA_964486725.1 uncultured Leptospiraceae bacterium | reverse complement strand
ACTTGGTTTTACCGAATTGCAGGGTTCCCTGTACCGGCATGGCATTGATTTTCTGGTTGTAATAAAACCGCTTTTTGCCAATGGGAGTGGCCATGACAATACTGTCCATGGAATCAGGCTGACTTATCTCCAGGTCCGCGTATAGTCCCTCTCCGTTATGAAAAGAAGGCCATGTGACCTTAAGCAGGCGTTTTTCGGGCATACGTGTAAAGGCAAGGGTGGTTTCGTGATGAGCAAAATAGATGTTTCCTTCCCTGCTGCTTAACGGGAGATCACACCCTTTCCCAAACGGTTTCAGTATTGTTTCTTCCACTATGGATCTCTTGTGAAAATCTATAAAGTAGACGAACACCACGCACGCGTACCCGATATCAGATACGGTTGCAGAGAAGAAAAAATCTTTCGTGGTTATACCGTAATAATCCCATTCCTTCAGCCTCAGCCTGTTCAGGAACCCGAGAGGGTACAGTTTTAACTTTTCCGGGTTGTACTGCAGTACCTGTTTTTTCGAATACCCTCGGTGCGTGAGGGTTCCGTCATGGTGCAGCAGTTTATCGGGAATTTTTATTTCATATTGCATTCTATTTCTCCTGTTCTTTCAAGGGTATACACCTCCTTTCATGAAAGTCAAGTGAATTGTTGTAGGACGGGTCTTACAGCAAGTAGGATACGTTCTACAAAATTATAAGAACAACTGCATGGAAAAAAAAGAATCGTCTTACAAGAATTCTTTTTTCACACACTATATTTGACAGTGAAACGGTTTTCACCAGGAAACCCAGCTTATGAAAAAGGAGAATCAGATGAAGTGGTTTAAGAATCTCAATATTCCCGCAAAACTGCTTGTGGGATTTATGATGGTGGCAGTCATTACGGGAGTGGTGGGTCTTGTGGGGATCAATAACATGAGCCGGATAAACTCCATGGCGAATATCATGTATGATCAGGAACTGCAGGGTATCCGCTATCTCAAGGATGCTAATATTCAGCTTATCAATTCCGGGCGCGCGGAAAAGAATGCCATACTGGCAACAACCAGCGCGGACAGGAAGGACTTTCTTGATAGTACCCGGACATATGACAAAAAGGCACGTGAATATTTCAATAAGGCCCGTCCCCTTATTACCTCAGGAAAGGGGAAGGAGCTTGTTGCCGAGTTCCAGGAACAGTGGGACGACTACAGTGCCGTTGCTGACAGGGTCATTGATACTATTCGCAGTGAAGGACTGAGCGAGAACCGGAAGTCCATAGAACTGTCAATGGGAACAGCCAGGGAAAAAATGGATAACCTCGACATCATTCTTGATAAGATAAACAGGATCAAGGAGAAGAACGCGGAAGATTACAAGCAGGCGACTACAGAGCTGTATGAGAGTTCCAGCATGTTCATGATCATCCTGGTTATTGGTGGTGTGCTGGCAGGCATACTTATTGGGTTTTTCATATCCGGGCTGATAAAGCGACCGTTGTACAAGGTTGTGAACATGTCGAAAAAACTGGCAGACGGCGACTTTACCGACCGGATTGAGATTGAGCAGGATGATGAACTTGGAGAACTTGCCCGGTCATTCAACAAGACAACCGAAGAGCTTGAAAAACTGGTTTCTGAGATCGTGGTAGCATCACAGAACCTTGGACAGGCGGTACAGGAGATCGCCAGCGGCAATGAGAACCTGTCACAGCGAACCTCTGAGCAGGCGTCTTCACTGGAAGAGATCGCTGCTACCATTGAAGAATCAAACGCAACAACCAAGCAGAATGCGGATAACGCACTTGAGGCCAACAAGCTTGCGGAGAATTCTTCAAACCTGGCTGAAAACGGGGGACTCGTGGTGCTGCAGGCCATAGAATCCATTAACGAGATCAACCAGTCGAGCAGCAGGATCGCGGAAATTACCACCATGATCAACGATATTGCTTTTCAGACCAACCTGCTTGCGCTGAATGCGGCCGTTGAAGCTGCACGGGCAGGCGACCAGGGACGTGGATTCGCAGTGGTGGCAGGGGAAGTGCGCAACCTGGCACAGCGCTCCGGTAACGCGGCCAGGGAGATCAATGAGCTTATTGGTACGTCCGTGGAGAGGATTGAAAAGGGTACTGACCAGGTGAACCAGAGTGGACAATCCCTGAAGGATATCATTGATGCCGTGAAACAGGTAGACAGGATCGTATCTGAAATATCCGCTGCGAGCGAAGAACAGCGCAGGGGTATTGACCAGATCAACGTAGCGGTAACCGATATGGATACCATGACACAGCAGAATGCCGCAATGGTGGAACAGACAGCTTCCGCCGGCGAAGAAATGGCTAACCAGGCGCAGGAGCTGCTGGCCATGATGGAGAAGTTCAATGTTCGGGATGAGGTAAAAGAAGAAACGTATTCCGGCAAACACAAGGAGATACACTTGCGTACCGCCCGGGAAGTGAAAAATAAAGCTGAAAAAACGTCCAGGGACAATGGTGACGGAAAGGACAGTAACGGCCAGCCATGGAAGAACCAGCAGCACCATGTCCCTGGAAGAAAACAGGGTCAGAGCCTCAACGTCAATGAAGGGGCATTGCAGGATTTCGAAGAGTTCTAAGGGGTATTACCACACTAAGCACCTCGTAGTATGTTCAACTGGCCACACACGTGTAGGGATATCCATACATGTGTGCGGTTTTTTTTTGCTTTTTGAAGGGCAAATCTTAAAGCGGCCCAACCTTTTGCCGGCTGTTCTTAATTTTTGATAGCCGTGTAATCGTTGAAAAGGGTTGTTTTGCCAGAAAAAAGGAAAAATTTTTATTATTAGGGGGTGTAAGATGATCTTTTTGATCATTATGCATGAATTTTGGCACGGGAAATGCTTATATATAAGTGAGCTGGGAAAATCCTGGTACACAACAATTTCCTTCCAA
>CAZAOK010000183.1:0-2914 GCA_964486725.1 uncultured Leptospiraceae bacterium | reverse complement strand
CCCGCTGGAAAATTATCATGACTCATGATGGAAAATTAAACTGGCGGGGGACACCTATTATAAGCCACTATTTGCTATCTCATCTAAAAACTCCTCTCCATAAAGAAGCACTCTTTTCTCATCCCCTTTCTGTATATACCCTTTAAATATCAACTCTTTCTCAAAGGGGCCTTCTTTCTCAGATAGAGATTTCTCAAAATATTTTAATATAAGCCTGTTTTTATTAATTTTCCAGGTGCCTTCTATCTCTGGCTTTATTTTCCTATAATGCCTGAAAGTACCATTCAATATATTTCCATTTTCGAAATGCATCTTATGTGCACGCGTATACGTTTCTTTCGCAATAAGATCAGTCTCGTTCCATTGTTTATTCACCAGTTGTATTTGATCTGATACTATTTCTATTTCGCTTATGCAGGTATCATCCCATTTGCTACCCTTATAGACTTCAAGGATTTTAAAATTTATTTTATAAACATTTTTTTTATTTATTGGTATTGTTTTAAACTCTGGTTTATCATCAAATGTAATTATTGATCTAATTTTTTTTGAGCCAATCTTCGAATTATAAGTGGATACTACTATTTCCATTTTTTTTATACGAGAATTTTTAAAAAACAGCTCTTCACTTTTCCCGTATCCTGGAAATATTCGAATTTCTTTTACATCAAATTGATACCATGGGCCCGAACTAATTACCAGTATTTCACTGATACCGTATCCATCAGCTCCCTCTGCCCAGCAGGTATTTAGATCCCCATCAAAGGCATATAATGCTTTATATTTATCACCCAATGAGCTAGTAGCATTAGTTTCACATATAAACACCTTTTTTCCGGTTACCATTTTTGCGACAGCAATGGACAAAACACCAATAATACACAATACACCAATTACAGCCGGTATATGTTTAAAATTATTTTTTTTACTCATATTGTCATCCACCATTCTAATCTTTTCCTCAGAATTAAATTTTGTCGATATCTATTGTCACTCGGTGTTTCAAACGTCATCCCTATCTGGAATTTTCGTACCTCTTCCCATGTGTATTTCTTTTTGTAGCCATATGTGTTCTCAGTATTAGCTGTATTCTTCACATACTTACCTTGTTCAGTATCAAAATGTCCGTAAGGATCGATGATCACTATCCCATCGTCTTCAACACTTGCCAGGCGAACATAATGATACTTCCCATCTAAACGAGTACCTAAAAGCACCTGGTCCATCCCGGGATTGAGATTGAGGAATCGATCCATCCTTTTATAATAACCTTCTGCGTGGGCAGCTTTCTCCTCCTTAGTACCACTTGTTTTCCAATTATCGCCAAGTGGTGAATCTGTCTCCCATGCATGATTGATGGCCCATATGCCATCATCATATCGAATATTATGAAGACCATTTCTATTAGCATATTCAGCAATACGAGACGTATCAACCTTTTCAGGGAAAAGATTTAATGCTATCATAAGCATAATATCTGCATATTGTCTAGTTGGTTTTCCTTTTCTATTTGTACCAAACGCACCAGTAACAATTTCCTCTAATACATCTTCAAGCTGCGAATAATTCTTATGGCCTGCTAAATCACTTCGCCGTACACCCATTTCATACAGTGCACCTGCAAACGCTGTCAAGCCACACATGTAATCAGCAATTTCTTCATGCTCATTATTTCGCTGGTTGCTTCCTGGATTACCATTTTTTAGAATAAACTTTTGTAGAAACATTGAATAAAATGTTAGTGGGTCATCTGACATGTCTGCGACCTGCATAATATTCTGTAGCATTTCTGTCTTGCTTAACTCTTTTGTAAGTCTTTCCATTTCATCTAATTCTTGCAGGCTCAAACCTTCTGCTACAAATTTTGCCTGCAGGTACTCTAATGTCCCTTCTTTCAGCACGCCATTATCAATGGCTTCATGAAACTTTTCTTTGAACTCTTTTCTATCAATATTGGAATCCGAATCAAAATCACCTTCGGTAAACCAGTTCTTTGCCTTCTCCGTAAAATCCTTCACCCCATCCCAGGCACTCCCCAGTATGCCGCCAAGGCCAAGCCAGGCAAGCCCCAGCAGGCCTTCCACATTGTCCATGTCTTTTGTCTTCTGCCTGTCCTGCTTCTGCTTTCGGGCTGCTTCTTCGGCCAGGTCGCACAGGTAGTCCTGCATGGAATACTGCATGTTGCTGTAATCCTGTCCGGTGAGGGCATCGCCGAAGCCATATCCCTTGTAGAGCATTTCATACAGCATCACGCCGGCATTCTCCACCATGCCCTGTTCAAACTTTGCCTGTGCCTTGTTAGAAGGGGTATACCTGGCAGATGTCCAGCTGGCAAATCCTGCCGCGGCACCTCTGGCAAGCTGGTCTTCACCTATGTCAAACTTGAATTCATACCAGTTACCCTTATCAGCCTGGAATCCGGACTGCATTGTGGTTGTGGCCCCTGTATAAAGTGCCTGGTAATTCTGGCCTTCGGCGGTGATGTTGCCGTTTGAATCGGTGAAGCTGTCACCGATATAGGCGCTGCCCAGGGAAACCCCCATGTTCAATGTACTCTGCTTCCACTGCGCACGGGAACCCCACTGCAGGCCGATACCGCCATCATCCTGGTAATCCACAAAATTGCCTACCATCTGCACACTACTCCTCGCAGCTGCACCAACTAACGCGCTATTCAAATTTCCGGTAACAGAAGATCCTATATAAGACGCACCAACTGCAATTCCTGTCTGAATCCCCCACTGCTGCATACTCATCTGGCCAGAGGCAACTGAATTATACTGCCGCCACGCGGAGAAGGCTGCCCCCGCGGCCGGGTTGCCGGTAACCACCGACAGAACTACCGCTGCAACCGCGTCCCCTATCTTGCAGTAGGTGCCGTAGGTATGATTATCCTTCTCAGCACGGTATACTT
>CAZAOK010000182.1:0-3081 GCA_964486725.1 uncultured Leptospiraceae bacterium | reverse complement strand
CCTCGCGGTGTACGGTCACATGATAAAGAGGAATGTGCCCTTCTTTATTCAAAATACTAATTCACTCCCCCCCCTGGGCCTCTGTGGTGAATTAGTATTTTGCTTGCAATTATGCGGGGTGATGGTACACCATAGAATCATATCGGTACTGGATTAATAATTTTATCCCGGGAGTGATTCATGAGATCCTTTGCGGTTATATCACTTAAAATGATCCTGTCATCACTACTTGTTTCCACGATGATGGTGTGTATACTATTGACCAAACCGGCGGGGGCCGTTGATTATTTCCACTGGTTGAAGCACGGCTCATGGAAGCAGAGGGTTCATGCCATGTATCACCTGGGATATTCAGGATATAAGCCATCCTTCTGGATACTGGTAGAATACCTGGGCAAGGAGTTTAAAGAACCAAATGACAGCAACCTGGGAGTACGGGTGCGGCAGGCAGCAGCGGTTGGCCTGGGTAAACTGGAAGATGAGCGGGCGGTACCATATCTTGTAGAGCGTTTTAAAAAAGAGAAAAAACCAAAGGTTCGAAAGGCAATTATCTTCGCGCTTAGCTTTTATAATAAGAAGAGTATGGTTGAAGTTGTTCAAATGGGTTTGAAGGATGAATCACAAGAGGTGCGCTGGGAAGCGTTGCAGACAGCATCTGCCATGGGTGATGATGCCCCGGTGAGTGCCGTGTCACAGTTCGCGGCGGGTAACGATAATCCATCGGTAGCCATCATCGCTGCCTACGTACTCTACATGTCAGGCCAGGAAAAAGAGAAAAATCGTGACACACTGCTCAATGGTTTACAGAACAAAAACCCCGAGGTTCGCTACTGGGCAACCCATTATGCTGCCCGTGCACTGGGAGTTGAAGCCCTCGATGCGATAATACGTGCTTCAGAAATAGAGTCGGTGTACTGGGTAATGAAAGAGATGGATGATAATATATACACCCTTGCCCGTAAGAAGAGCATACGTGAAACCAGGGCCCAGGTTGACACCATGGAGAACCTGTTTAAAGATGAAACTGATAAAAAAAGTAAGGATATAGAAGGAAATAACAACTAACCCGAAAACTGAACAGGGGTTCACAAGGAGACACGGGGGCACGGAGAGGATATATATTATTTCTTAAAAAGAAAGGTACCCTCTATCTTTTCCCTGTCCACCGGACCGAAGGTTCGGCTGTCCATGCTGAAATCAAGGTTATCAGAGAGTATAAACAGGTTTCTTGCCTGCATCTTCATGGGGGGCATGGAATCCCTGCGGGTAAACTTCGCGGGAAACTGTCTTTTGTCCTTCCATGTTACTTCCCAGTCACCTTTCAGTGCTTTTCCGTTTACAAGGATGGTCTTTTTTCGTACTTCAACCATGTCATCAGGCAGTGCTATTACCCTGCCAGTGATGTAATGACCGGATTGAAGTGGGCTTTCGTAAAGAACAATATCACCTTTACCAGGCGTGCCGGTGGTAAGAAACCACGCGGTTTCACCCTTCATGATGGCGGGTTCCATGGTATTGTCGGTTAGATGAAATGGGGTAATAAATATCCGGGTGAGTATCACCCCCATCAGGACGCCGGAAAGAACCAAAAGCAGCAGTGACAATCTCCTGTAGGGTTTTTCCTTCGAAGTGTATAGTTCCATTATGTAAGTAGCCTCATTTCAACGTTTTCATGGCTTCGTCAAATCCGGGCAGGGAGCGCCTTATCACCTCTTCGGGAATGCAATAGGTGAGCCTGAAATACCCGGGTCCGCCAAAACCACTGCCGGGCACTGCCAGGATGTTAAAGTTCAGAAGATGCTTCACGAATGCAACATCATCTTCCATTGGTGACTTGCAGAAAATATAGAATGCCCCTTCGGGGTCGGCGAATGAATATCCCGCCTTGCGTAACCCCTCTGTAAGTACATCTTTTCGGCGCTGGTATGCTTCAATGTGTACCGTTTCTTCTGTTAACCGGGCCACAACCCGCTGCATAAATGCGGGGGCATTTACGTATCCCAGTATCCTGTTGCTCAAGATACAGCCGGACATCAGGTTATCCACGTTGGGAATGGCAGGATTCAGTGCCACGTAACCGATACGCTCACCCGGAAGTGAAAGTGATTTTGAATACGAGGTAACCAGTATGGAGTAGGTATAGTTTTTCAAAATACTTGGAACTTCTACCCCGTTGTACACTATCTCACGGTATGGCTCATCGGCGATAAGATATATGATTCGTCCGGATTTTTTCTGTATATCCGATAACATGTTGCCCAGTTCTTTGATGGTGTGTTCGGGATAAACCCTGCCGGTTGGATTATGGGGTGAATTGATGAGAATTGCCCGGGTTCTATCGGTGATAGCGTTTTGAATGGCCGCGATATCGAGGGAGAAGTCTTCCTTCGTATCGGCCAGCACCATCTTGCCTCCATGATTGGTGATGTAAAAACCGTATTCAACGAAATATGGCCGGGGAACGATTACCTGGTCACCCTGGTTGAGAATGGTTTTCAGCACAACATTCAGGCCTCCCGCGGCACCGCATGTCATGATAACATGAGAACCCAGGATCTCTATATCATGCTCCCTGCTCACCTTGCCGGCAACGGCTTCGCGAACCCCCGGGTAGCCGGCATTGGGCATGTATCCATGAATGCCGGGAGTGTTCTCACCGGCGAGGTCTTTGATCACCTCGTAGAACTTTTCAGGTGGCGGCACATCCGGATTGCCCAGGCTGAAATCAAACACGTTGTCTTCGCCATGTTTTGCCTTAAGCTTGGCGCCTTCTTCGAACATCTTTCGAATCCAGGATGATTTTTCCATTGAATCCATGATGTATGTTGAAACTGTCATTTCCTGCTCCGTATGAATAATTATGGGTGCCCCGGTAAATACTAATACAATTATAATATACAGGTGCACTATACCATGTTAATCATCATCATGTAAAGAACATGTAAAGATGATATGAAATGAGTTGAATCCTTTCAGGTGACCACCCAGAAATCAAGTATTTTTCGTAACTGATCATCTGTTATGCTTGGGAGTGATTTAAATTCCGGGTTACATTCATGTGACCCATGATATAATCAGTCT
>CAZAOK010000181.1:0-3242 GCA_964486725.1 uncultured Leptospiraceae bacterium | reverse complement strand
ACCTGTTTCAACTCTTTCACCTTCGGATGATCAGTAAAGGGCAACTGAAAAGCCATAGGAGCAAGAAACACAACTTTATCAATTTCATTGATTGTCCTCTTCAGATGAACATTGATCATTTTTGGACTCCAGAACCTTGTTTCGCTAATACTTTCTATATCTGAAAAGGGCACTGTAAACTCACTGCTATAATCAGCTACCACAAGGTAATCCCCTTCAAGCCAAACCACCTTCAGACGTCTGGCAAACCATATCAGAAAACCTGAACCGAAAATCCAGAGAAACAGAAATTGCCACTTCATACCATCAAGCACAGGCTCAGGATTGCTGAAAGAGTCAACCCATGGCCCCACAGTCCCAAGGCCAAAACCAACGATCCAGACCACCGGAAATATTTTTCTGTAAAACACGGTCCAATGTGAAGAAAGAAGTTTTCGCATTATTTATAACCTCGTAATATGCATCTGGTATACACAGTTTTATAGTACCTCTCAAAACAAAGCCCGGTTGTCGAGCGGAGCCGAGACAACCGCTCAGGATATTCTCCACCGAGACAAACCGCTCATTGAGCAATGCAAAAACAACCCATATTACATACTCAGAACAAAGCCCCGGTTGTCGAGCGGAGCCGAGACAACCGAGACAACCTACACCTCAAACCCGATCCCCTTTAAATTCTCCCTGATGCGTTCTTCAAGTTCAGCAGATTCCGCGAACTGTGCTGAAAGCTGCCCGGTAAGACGGGCCATCTTTTCATCAAAGGGTTCGCCGTCATCTTCCTGTTCTTCGATACCCACGTACCGGCCAGGGGTGAGAATATACTCGTGTTCACGAATTTCATCAAGGGAAGCCGACTTGCAGAAACCGGCAATATCATCATAAGTACCGGCCTCTTCTTCGCCCCGCCAGGCATGATAAGTGTGGGCAATCTTTTCTATCTCTTCATCTGTTAGTTCACGGTGCACCCGGTCAACCATCACCCCCATCTTGCGGGCATCGATAAAGAGGGTCTCGCCTGCACGGGAACGAAACTTCGGGTTGGCCTTGTTGCGGTTCACAAACCACAATGATACCGGAATACCCGTTGAATAGAAAAGCTGCCCCGGCATCGCGATGATACAGTCAACCAGGTCGGCCTCGATAATATTCTTTCGTATCTCGCCTTCACTGGAGGTGCTGGTGCTGAGGCTGCCGTTGGCCAGCACAAAACCTGCAATACCGTTGGGGGCAAGATGATGGATAAAATGCTGAATCCACGCGTAGTTGGCATTACCCGCCGGTGGTATGCCGAACTTCCAGCGCACGTCATCCTGCAGACGCTCACCGCCCCAGTCTGACACGTTGAAAGGAGGGTTGGCCAGCAGGTAATCAGCTTTCAGCGTTTTATGAAGGTCGTTATGAAATGTGTCGGCATGATGGGGGCCAATATTGCCGTCAATGCCGCGAATTGCAAGGTTCATCTTGCACAGGCGCCAGGTGGTTGGGTTAGACTCCTGCCCGTAGATTGAGATGTCATCACGTCTTCCCTGGTGTTCTTCAACGAAACGTTCACTCTGCACAAACATGCCGCCTGAACCGCAGCAGGGGTCGTACACCCTGCCTTTATAGGGTTCCATCATCTCAACCAGTACCTTGACGATTGAACGTGGAGTATAGAACTCACCGCCCCCTTTACCCTCCTGGCTTGCGAACTTCGACAGGAAGTACTCATACACACGTCCCAGCATGTCCTTTGCCCTGCTTTCAGTATCCCCAACCATAACAGAAGAGAATAGATCAACAAGCTCTCCAAGCCTGGTCTTGTCAAGGTCAGGCCTGGCATAGGTTTTGGGGAGCACACCCTTCAGGCTCTTGTTCTCCTTCTCGATAAGTTCCATGGCATCATCAAGAATCTGTCCAATGGTGGGCTGGCGGGCGTTGTCCTTTATAAAGTCCCAACGGGCCATCTTCGGCACCCAGAATATGTTCTCGCTAATGTATTCATCCCTGTCTTCAGAGTCTGAGAATTCTTCTTTCAGAAGAGCCTGTCGGCGTTCTTCAAAGGCGTCAGAAATATATTTCAAAAAGATCAGCCCCAGCACAGTGTGTTTGTATTCGGCAGGGTCCATATTGTTGCGCATCTTATCGGCGGCAAGCCACAGCTTCTCTTCAAAGCCAAGATTGGCGCCGTTTCCGTTTTTCACGTGGGGTTTCTTTTTCTGCGTATTCCCGGTGTTCTTTGTCATTGTTTATTCCATGTCAGGGATGTTTTATTTCAATACCAGGTATGATGCCATGTTCAGAGTGATTGTCAATTTGTTTTACGAATATTATATAATTGATCCTAAGTCACAATAGCCGAGAAGTACGCTACGAAAGAGAATAGAATATAACAGGTCACACCAAAAGATTAAAGGAATTCACCACTGAGTCACAGAGGTACAGAGAAAGCAGTGTTAAAGGATTACCGCAAAGTCGCTGAGAGCGCGAAGGGCGCGAAGAAGGGGAAATAGTTATTCATTTAAAATATTAATAACGACATCATACAATTCAACCCTTTACTTTCCCGCATGATGAATTCAATTTCATCCCGAATATGTTTCAGGTATTCTTTATAATTCTTCATACACAACTTCATCTTCAACATAGGGAAGAATATACTTGCTTATAGATTCAGGTGTAACCAGGTCTACCTTTTTATCATACAGGCTTTCAAGTTCATCATGTAAATCCATGAAATTATCAAAAGTCTTCTTTCCGGGTTCAAAAATAACCATTATATCAATATCAGAATCTTCAGTTGCTTCATCCCTTACAACTGAACCGAAAAAACCAATCTTCTTTACCCCGAGTTTTTTTAAACTGGCCCTGTGCTCAAAAGCCTTTCTTTTAACCTGATTAATATTCATTGGATATACCACTACCCGTAAATGTCCTTTATATCATAGACTTATACACAGATAATACGTACCTGTTAGAACAATAGTCAATAAAAAAAGCAAAAGGGTACGGCGCCATAATCACCACAAAGTCACGAAGGGACAGAGAAAGCAGTATAAAGGATTACCGCAAAGGGGCAGTGTTAGCGAAGGGCGCAAAGAAGGAAAAAGTTAAACCCATGCCCACAAACAACCCCATCATGGAAAGGCCCCTTTAGTAAAGGGGAAGACGCAGGGGGTCGGGGATTTCCTTCAAGAAAATCCCTACCTCCAGTTCCCATGAAAACTCAACAACCCCCTCTCCAGTCTCCCCCATAAAGGGGG
>CAZAOK010000180.1:0-3278 GCA_964486725.1 uncultured Leptospiraceae bacterium | reverse complement strand
TTTCCCCCTACGAGTTCGAGATCACCCTGGGCCTTGGCAGCAGCAACTACGAGGGGATATAACCCGCCGTTAACGTGCGCATGTCGCCGCAATTCGCGAAGGAGCTGGTGAAAGCACTACAGGAGAATGTAGACCTGTACGAACAGCAGGTGGCGAAGATCGTAGAGGGGTTTGAGGGTAAGAAATAATATATTTACCCATCTGGGTGCCCTTTAATGGATGTACCTCTGTGTCCTCCGCGCATCTGCGTTGATCCTTTAATGATACTCAGGTGCTATCCATGGCTTGATGTCCAGGATGGGGGTTCCGTCCAGCATGTCTATATGTATTACCCTGATAATATTATTTTCAATTGATACTACTTCAAGAACGGACAATCCCAGGCGATTGGGACGAAAGGGGGAGCATATGCTGAATACCCCTTTCGCGCTGTCCTGGTGGGGAGGGGTCTGTATCAGCCTGTCGGTGGTGAATGGCGGACTCTTGTGAAAATAGAACAGAACAACTATTTTCTGTCCTGCTTCTATGTCCTTTAGCCCATCCTTAAATTCTTTGTCGATGACAAGTTCGCCCTCTATGTCTGAAACACTCCAGTGCCGTGGAACCTTCACTGAATCTGTTTTTACGTATCCTATGGGAATCATTTCAACCTGCATGTAACACACCTCTTAACAATTGATTTTTCTGTATATATTGTCACATGCAAACAATGGTCACATCAAGGATTTTTAGTGCCCATTTCTTCCTGGAGTTTTTTGTGTTCCCTGTTCATGTATTCCCTGGTGAACAGGGCCGTCTCTTCTACGCTCATGTCGGCGAAAGTGTCATAAAGAATTTCTTCAAGAACCCGTATGGTTATGGGGTGTTTCCCGCGAAATTTCATGCTGTACTTGGGAAGCGCGAAACGGGTGCCTTCAACTACAATCGGCATAATGGGTACCCGCATCTTCTTTGCCAGTATAAAGGCACCCATCTTGAAGTCTTTTATGTTGCCGTCTGGCGAACGGGATCCCTCGGGGAAAATGAATACTGAGCTTCCCTCGGCAAGCCTTTCTTCACAGTCTTTCAACATCTGTCCTGAACTCTTCTTGTCCCCGCGAAATAACTTGATATAGCGATTCAGCATCATGTTCCAGCCGATGAGCGGCACCTGGAATATCTCGCTCTTGGATACCCATTTAAAATGAACATAGAGGCGAAAAAGCACAAGGATGTCCAACTGTGACTGGTGATTTGACACCATCACGTAGGTGGCATTTTTGCGGATATTTTCCCTGCCTTCGATAGTGATGGGCCACGAGGGAATGATATATGTATAAAAACTTCCCCAGAAACAGGTATACAGGTGTAATAACCGTAAACGCCGGTCAAATGGCCGTGTAAAGAGCCATATCAGCAGTGCGATGACAAAGTAAAAGATGGACGTTATCATGATGAACACAAGTATAAGAATGGATATTAAACGATTCATGAAACTACTCCTTGGAATTTTTCATATTACAGTAATTCACGGGTAGTGCTATTTTGCAAACATTTTATTGGTTGCGGGTAAACTGGACTATCTTCTTTTGAAGAACTTCGGGGATATCTACCCCGAGACTTCGTATGCGGGACTGGTATTTACTGAATGAGCGGGTGGTGTCCTTTGTGGTGCCGATTACCTGCAGGTATTCAGCCATTATCTTTTCTATCTCGATGCGAAGTTTAATGTTCTCATTGAGCATGTCTTCAACCGGGGCGATCACCCTGTAATTTACCGGCCTGCATATTGAACGGTATACAACAAACCGCTGCAGGGCGGGGCATTCAACGTCATCCTTCCCGATGCTGTCCATTACCCGGTTGAGATTGATATTGTCAATTACCTCTATATCAACATTTCCCTTGAGCTTTGACCGTATTTCCTGTTCAACTTCTTCGAACCTGTCACACAGCTGATCTTCATCATAACACGCTTCTTCATCACTGCATATATACAGCACGAGGTCAACATCTGAACTTTCCTGGGCAAGTCCCAGGTTTACCGAACCAACAATATCAATGGCGGCATCAGGGATCTCATCACTCAAGCTTTCAAGTGACCTGGCAAGTTTTGTCACCTTGCGGTCGGTTTCTTCTGTCTGGTACATCCTGAAAAAATTTCTTATGTCCTTGAAACGGCGTATTTCAGGGACTGGGGTATGCCGCTCTGTAAGTGTGTCGCACTGTACATTGTTTTTCATGCATTCATGCCTGTGCTGGTCGATAACCGTTTCATGCAGAGAATTGCCGGATGGCAGGTATTCTGAAAGGTCATATACCCGGTCACGGACAAGTTTCCTTAGAATGATTCTTTTAATTATTTCCTGATCAAACTCCAGGTCGTAAAAGTAACCTCCTTCAACGTAACTGCCATCGCTTCGTGGGTGACCACCGAAATGAGGAGGGGCAACGTACAGGGTGCCTTCATTCATATACACGGTAAATCCATACCCGGGATAATTGAACAGGCATATATCAGCATCAGTTTCATTGCAGAAATTCATTATTATGCCTGGAACAGGGTGTTTTGTATCAGCCGTATCCACGGTGTAATCATGTGGCAGGGAGAAGACAGCCATGTTTGTTTGTGAATCCGGGCTGCCTTTTTTCTTCTTTACTGAAAGTTCTTTTATCACGTGATCCGGTTTATCCAGGGAAGGGGATATGGTATAACCGAGAATGTCAAACTTATTCAACGCGTGGACAATGTTGTGGATGTTTCTTTTTTCAAGGGAGGTGCCGGCAAGTTCACCCTTTTCTCCCGGAAGGATAAAGGCGGTTACATGCGGCTTTGTTGATAATACCCCGTCAAACATCTCGTATTTCCTGGTAATGGAATGTGTGGCCCTGGTATGAAGTGTAATAAATTTACTGGCAGTTTCACGCTGCTGGTCTGTAAAACCGGTTCCTTTTGATATGTGCTCTGCCAGCGTAACTGGAGATTTATCATCCATGTTCTTGATACTGCCGGTCTTTATTACTTCATTTCGCAGGGAATCGAGCTGGCGGTCAAGTTCACGTGAATAGAAGGCGCGGTCGATGAGTCTGCCGGATAATATGTATACATCCGCCACGGTTTCCCGCATTAGTGTGTACACTTCAGCGAAAGAACCGTGAATATTAGTGCAGAAAATTATGTTCATGTTGGTAGCCTTTCAGGGGTACGTGATGATCCAGTATAAGCCGCTGGTCAATTGTTTTATTGTAATTACTCAGCTGTCATGCTGAATATTCAATATTATTCTAAAATGAATAAT
>CAZAOK010000179.1:0-3344 GCA_964486725.1 uncultured Leptospiraceae bacterium | reverse complement strand
ACCTACAACCCACTGGTATCAGTATTCTCCGCTTCAATTTCCACCCGTTCCTTTTCAGCGACTTCTTCAAGCCTGGTATCCGTGTAGATGGCATAAAGATCCGCGTCAGAGAAGTTATTTTGACACTTTATTGATATGATTTTTGAATCACCGTAAAAGCTGTAAATTTCGTGAAAGGAAAAATCCGGCTTGTTGAATTCGCCGTACTTCTTCTCCATGAGTGCCTTTACCACCTCAAGGTCTGTAACACAGCGTTGGTTTGAGTTGTAATGACCTATGCCCCATATTGAATATATTTTCTTGCTTTTAGGTGTTATTTTAAGAAAGTAATTTTTAAAGTATTTAACCGGTTTTTCCGGTGTTACCCCGTACAGTGGAAGACCGTTTTTAGTTTCAGACGTTCTTGTTGCGTCATTGATATTAAAAGTTTCCCCAAACTTGAAACCAAATGCCCCGGTAACTTTCTGGGCTGCCATAATAACCATAAATGGAAACAGAATTAATGACGTAATAATAATAACTTTCTTCAATGCAACCTCCTTCCTGTTAGATCAACCAGGTTGAAAATGCGTGTTGAGATATTTTGGTATTCCGCTATGCAATAGTAGCAGTTACATTGCCAGGCTGGCAATAGTTTTTTACACACACGTTTCGAGTTAATAATCCAATGTTATAGTATGTTGGTACATGAATGGTAGACCTTCAGGGTTTATTCAAATACCGGTAACATGCAACCCAACAACCCCCTCTCCAGTCTCCCCCATAAAGGGGGAGAGGCAACTTACCCCGTCACCCGTCACTCATTCTCCTCAACCTCAAAGGTCTACCTCTTAAGCACCAATTCAATTACACTGCACTCAAATACAACACATCATGGAGAAAGTCATAAAAAACGCGTAATCCCCGTTCTTCTTGTTATATTCATGACAGTACTGTTTGCAGGTTGCCAGTACTCCGGGGGGGTGTACATGCATGAACTAATTGATGATGAGACAGAAAGTAAAATTAGTTCATTTAACAGTGGAAATTCTGAAGTTTATGATTAATAATGATTCTTGACGAAATATTTCAGTATACTATACACAACCTGCATAGCGAGTTTACTACCTTCATGACATCACCAATCGCAAACGGTAAGAGGAATGAGATTTGAAAGAAAAAAATGATCTATTAGAAAAAATATTCAATAACAACATTGACCTTGTCGCCCTTGCTGATCTTGAAGGCAATTTTACACTGGTCGGAAAATCTCACGAAATACTGGGGTATGACATTGAGTATTTGATCGGTAAAAACGTAATGGATTTTGTACATCCGGAAGATGTCTCATTTGTGAGTAACGAATTCAACAAATTTTTACTATCACCGGAAAATCAAAGTACAGTTGAATACCGTTATAAGCGAATTGACGGAGAATACCTGTGGTTTGAAACTATTGGCACCATACTTAAAGATAAAAACGGCAACCCGGAACAGATCTTATTCAATACACATGATATCACGAAACGTAAGCAGTCAGAAGATTTGTTAAAAAAACATATCACCACCATCCATAAAATATATGAATATTCGATAGAGCTTGGCTTTCTTCAGTACGATGAGTTGTTTCCCCATATTGTAAAAACCCTCATGGATATCTTCAATCCGAAAGTAGCATGGGTTAACGTGTACGATGAAGAAACTTCTACTATGATTACAAAATCTACATCGTTGACAGATGAAGAAAACTCATGGGTCAAGAAAAAGATCGGTAAGAAGATTAACGATCTCCGGGTACATATCAGCGAAGAACAATACATGGTGATGAAAAATGAAAAGGTAGGTAGCCTGTCATCTCTTTCCGAATTGTCCTTTGGTGCAATACCGGAGATTGTTGGTAAATCAATAGAAAAAGCATTCGGTATAGAATGGTTCATGCCGGTAGCCTTTGTAAACAAAGATAAATTAGCAGGTACCGCAGTAATTGCGGGCAGTTCCGGTCATGAAGCACTTGACAGGGAGGAAATCCTGATCTTTGCGGGTATTACGGCAAATGCGCTTGTACGCAAGCAGGCCGAAGAGGAAATAAAACGACAGCTTGAGGAAAAAGAAACCCTTCTCAGGGAAGTTCATCACCGTATAAAAAACAACGTTAACTCCATCGAAAGTCTTCTTTCCATGCAGGCTCGCTCAGCTGATAATTCCGAAGTTATACTGGCTTTACAGGAATCCATCTCCCGTGTTCAAAGCATACGGGTGTTGTATGATAAGTTATTGATAGATAAAGATTACCGGGATGTATCTATTCGAAGTTACATGGAAAGCCTCATAGATTCACTTGTGGCGGTTTTTCCTGAAAGTAAAAACGTGACCATTGAAAAGAAGATCACCGATTTTACTCTTAATTCAAGAAAAGTGATTCCAGTTGGGATAATTGTAAACGAGCTTTTAACAAACATCTTCAAGTATGCATTCAAGGGGAGGGATGAAGGCCGCATCCTGGTTAAACTTGATAAAAAAGAAAATCATGTAACCCTCACCATTCAGGACGATGGGGTGGGTATTGATGAAGGGATTGATGCAAACAAGTCCCCCGGGTTTGGCCTTACAATAGTCAGGATGCTGGCTCAACAACTTAAAGGTACCTACACTGTTGAAAATGACAAAGGGACAAGGAGTATTTTAGAATTTGAAATATAATTTCTATAATTGGCTCATTCCGGAATGACATTTGCTCAGGGGTGTTCTGGCCCAAAACAAAAAAATACCCGCGTGGAATATGCGGGCATTAAAAGAAGTAAATTGTTGTGTACCAGGATTGTCCTAGTAATTCATTGTCTCAAATATGTATCAATATTTCAAGTAATATTCACATAAAAGTACTATACCAACCTGGGCAGACCGGTTGATGTTTCAGACACCTTCGTGGCGTCGCTGGTGTTGAAGAAAGAAAACCTTCATGGTTTACCTTGCCAGTCCATCATCCATGTCGCCCATAGGGGGACAACAGGGGGAGTGTTGCAACACATGCCGGCATGTACTTCCTGAAAACACCGTTAGTATCATGTGATCTTGATATATAATCTCATCATTCACTAAACCCGTCACCGATTCTCCCTTCAATTTTTTCGAAAAAACCCAACTTTTTTTTTCCAAACACCCACATTCCGTCGTATAGATATATAGAGCCCAATACAAGGAGAAACAACCAGGACCGGGTGATTTCCCGGAACAATCTTGTAAATCCTGTTAATCCTGTCTGAAATAGTTGAGCTTTTTAGGAAAAGAACAGATTAGACATGATTAACAAGATTAACAGGATTATAGCAGGAGTAAAAAACAAATAAATCCTTTGTATCTATTGC
>CAZAOK010000178.1:0-3384 GCA_964486725.1 uncultured Leptospiraceae bacterium | reverse complement strand
CAGATATCAAGCTGGGCCCTGCAGGTTCATGGCGGATACGGGTATATCAAGGAGTTTCCAATTGAGCGTTTATATCGTGACGCGAAACTTGGCGAGATCGGAGAGGGTACCTCAGAGATACAGCGTGTACTCATCGCCAAAGATGTTCTCAGTAAATACGCGGATTAAAAAGCAGGGAGGAGAGTGATATGTCAATTGACACGAAGTTTATTGGTAAAAAATGGCCCAGGTTAACCTATGAAGCGGGAAAGGAAAAAATAAAAGAATATGCCAAAGCCATTAAAAATCACGACCCGCATTATATTGATGAAGAATTCGCGAAAAAATCTAAATATGGAACAATCGTTGCTCCCCCAACTTTCGCTGTTGTGTACGGGGCACAGCTTATTGAACCGATATTTTTCGACAATGAGTTAAACCTTAACCTGGCCATGCTGGTACATGGAGAACAGGAATTTGAGTTCTATGACACGGTAAAGGCAGGTGATGTGCTAACGTCAGAGGCAAAAATAATGAATATTGAAAACAAGGAAAAGCTGGACGTTATTTCCATCGAGCTCTTAACACAGAACCAGTCTGGTAATGATGTATGCAGGGGCGTATATACTTTCGTGGTGAGGAAATAGAATATGAGTAAAGCGTCATTAATAAAAATTGAAAAAGGTCAGAGCTTCTCTGTTAATGAAGAAGTTGATAAGTACAGGGCCATCTATTATGCCGGCGCGTCGGGAGATTTTAATCCAATACATATTGATCCCGAGTTCGGAAAAATGGTAGGACTTGGCGGCACGATCCTTCACGGCCTGTGTTCTCTTGGATTCGTGGCTAAAACGGTCACTGACTGGGCTGGTGATCCGGGCAAACTGAAAAAGCTAAAGTGCAGGTTTGCCTCGCCTGTATACATAGGGGATAACCTTTCCATTCAGGCTGAAGTTTCCGATGTGAAGGGAAACAGGGGATGTATTGATATAAAGGTTACCCGTGATGATAACACTGAAGTTTTGAAGAACGTATATGCTGAAGTTGAAATATAATGTAATTCTTGCCTCATAAGACCCGTAACAGACTACACAGCTTTGTCGCGATGGATATTTTTTTCATCGCGGCTTTTTTTTAGTGAACCCCGGCAAAACACTGGAGTTGGGGAATACATAGTCATTGATTATTTCATACCTTCCGCTTGTACGAAGAAAGTCAAATAACCTGGTCTTCATGTAAGTGACCAACCGTGGCGCGGATGCGCTTATATCAAGATCAGGGTTCTCACTGTTAAGATTGTATAACTCGTATTCAATACCTGAAGTTGTGGGGATATAGATCAATTTATAATGATTATAAATAATTGATCTATGTTTGGCGATTTCAACCATTCGGTCATAATAAGGTGTTATTACTATTTCATGATTATTCTTAAGATCGATGGTGGCAATCCCTGTTATCTCGGGGTACATGATTCGCTGTTTCTGAAAAAAGTGATGGCTCCTGTTGTCAAACCATATCCCTGTTTCAGTGTAGGCGTTGATTCTTTGGGCGGCGTTATGATTTTTCGTAATCCCTGATGTTTCGTGTACGATACCCGGCATTAATGAAATTCCATGAAAGTCATCAGGAATTGGGGTATCGGTGAGATGACAAATTGTGGGGGCAATATCAATTGAACTGTGTATGCGTGAGATTTGCCTGTTTCCGGGTACCCCCGGGCCATGAAAAATACATGGTATTTTCAGGCTGTATGCTCCCCGAAGATGTTCGCCGTGTCCCATGCCATAATCTTTTTCGTAGAGGTTCTCACCATGATCGGAAGTTATCAGGATGATCGTATTGTCAAGTATGCCTTTTGCTTCCAGGTGCTGTACAATGGAACCGACCGCGTCATCGAAAGCAAGAATACAGCCGTCATATAATGCCCTGATGTGCTCGATGTCTTCTCTGCTGGTTGATGTATTGCCTGCGGATCGGGTATCCAGTGAAATCATTCGCTGCTTTGAATATTTATAGGGTCCGGCATATGATTTGCTGGTAAACTTTTTGTAATAGGGATATGGACCCGGATAGGGGAAATGCGTAACCGAATAAAAAGCTGTAATAAAAAAGGGATTTCCCTTTCGTTTCCGGGTGTCAATTTCATCAATAATATTCCTGGTAACGATTCCGGGATCCGCAAATTCCGCGTATTCTTTTATACATGGGAAAAGCATTCGTCCTGTCTTACCGGTTAGAAATGGAATAAGAAACAGGTGATTTTTTAAAATTGCCTGTTGGATCATGATACGGGCATTAAAAGTGGGGGCATGCACCCTGTCGAAACCCAGATCTATCCTGGGGAAAATATCAGCGGCGAAATCACCAAACAGTGAAGTGTGGTATCCTTCATCGGAAAGCACCTGGGCGAGGGTAACCCTTTGCTTTTGCCGTGACTCCCAGGTGGGAAACATGTGGCCGATTCCATGGGTTGCGGGGTATTGTGAAGTGAGAATACTTACCCACGAAGGGAATGTGCGTGGAACAGTGGTGTAAACCCCGTCAATTGATGTGCCGTTGCTGATCAACCGGTCAATGGCGGGTGTAGTGGGCCTGTTGTATCCGAACCCGCTGAAATGGTCGGGCCGCAGGGCGTCCGAGGCAAGGATGATCACATTCGGTTTTCGTGGTACGTTGCTTTGACCCCGGGGGAGGAAAAACATCATTACCATAAATAGTGACAACAGGCAGATCGCAATGGCCGGTTTTCGCATACCTGGTGAAAATTCAAATTGCAGTGAATTGAACAGTAAGTGGAATCGTGAAACTGCTTTTTTAAGAATATGTAATAACAGTACAACCGCGAATACAACCAGGAACAGGGCCTGTATGAATGTGAATAATCCCGGAGAGACGTTGTTTGTCAGTAATTCCTGGAATGAGTGGAAAGCCGCGTTTTTATTGTAAAAGGTATCGATATACAGTTGAGGGTATTGTATGCAGTGTTTGCAGAATTGCAGAAAAAACAAAAAAAAGGTAATTAGAATATTCACGCTTGCCAGTGTTTTTGGGGACTGCTTTTTCCCGAAAAAATACAAGAGCACCAGGTATACTGCTGAACTGATGGCGATACCAATCACAATATATGCCGCAAGTATCTTGATGAATGAGATTGTAATAAGTAACTTGTAATTTGACAGGATTATATCCATCACTTCTTTGCTGGTATTGCCCATGTAAGAAAGGGACATGTTGGCTACCAGGGCATAGATAAAAAGCATCATGCTTACCAGTACACCTGGAAGCCATGCCGGCCGGGTTTTTGCTATGGCATTGATTATTTTTTTAAAGAGTAATTTATTCATTTCAGGGCTTTTATACGCAAAGGCAATTACCCGTGCAACCATTTTAATATAAATTTTT
>CAZAOK010000177.1:0-3580 GCA_964486725.1 uncultured Leptospiraceae bacterium | reverse complement strand
CGGCCATGCGAATTCAATTTTGTGTTTGCTGGCGTGCGTTGTGACCGATGATTTGAAACCCCTGATAACGGATGACAGGTTTTTCCGTTGTGGTGAAAATTTGTTTTGGTTCACGTTTGTCGTTTCCGTAATGTCGCCGTGGGTAATGATACCGTGTGCCGTATCGATGTCGTTTGCCGTATTGACGCCGGTTGATATACCGATGACGGATGCCGTATCGACGCCGGATGCCGTAGAGACGCCATGCATGGCGTCTCTACAACAACGGAACGCGCCATCACGTGATGCGCCACGACGGAACGTGCCACGACGGGATTCGTCATAATGGGATGCGTCATCACGGCGGTTATATTCATTTTCGCCAATGATTATAATACCGTGAAAATGATTCGGCATTATACAATATTCGTCCAATGCAATGTTCATATCCGGCCTGATTTCCGGGGTCATGGTCCATTCTGTTTGCGCGATTTTTCCGATTTCGGTCAACACCATCCTGTGATTTTCAATTTCCCCGAAATAATGTACCCTTTGTGCCGTGCATATTGTCACAAAATATATTCCCTGCCAGCAATAATTCCAGTTTGGTAGCCTGGATGAATCTATTCTGTATGTGTCTTTGAATTTATCTGGCATTGTTTTTCCGGGCATGGGTGTTTTATGGCATTAATTTTGAAGGAGAATATATGGTATCCTGGTAATGTCAAGAAACATTGAACTTGAACACATAATGATTTCATTTCGGCTGTTTGTATAGACCTGTTATCTTTGATATCCACATACTAAGTGTTGTGCCATTGCATAACAAATTCATTTTCACCGGTCTCTTCGTCTTTTGATTTTGAGATTATTGAAAACCCTTTCGATTTATAGAATGATACACTTTTCTTGTTTTTACAAAAGACTTTTAATTGTAGACTGTTTCGATGGTTCTTTGCGTGACTTAACAATGAACTGCCAATCCCCATTCCCTGGAATTCTGATTTCACAAAAACTGCTGCCAGGTATTCATCTACCAGTGAAATAAACCCGAGTACCTGTTGCCCGTTTGTGGCTTTATATGTTTCAGACATGGGGATGTATTTACTCATCATCTGTTCTTTGTTTGCTTCCCAGTAATTGCCTGGTATAAAACTATGTGCCTGTAGTGAGACTTCGTACCAGATGTCTGCAATTTCGGGGATATCTTTTTCTTGTATTTTATGTATTTGTATATTCTTCAATGTTATTGCCTTCGGATGGTGGCACAGTATGTCACTACCGAATTTATTTCAATGTTTTATTGAAATAATAAGACCATGCCAGGGGGAAAGTGTTTTCTAGAACAGGGGGAATTTCCTTGCTATTTACAAATGGGTCACTAAAATTGAAGAAGGTGTGATAGCAACTGCGGTGGATTACACCATTTACTCAACTGCTCAAAATGGTGGTATTGCAGACTGAACACAAAAGATGCCTGAGCTTGGATAACACCAATGGGGTATGGGCTGCGAGAATATTTCTGATACATGAATTTGGGCGTTAAATTGTGCAACAACGCCATCTCCATATATCGCTTCCATTTCGGCTTCATGAATAAACCAATCACCAAAAATGCTGTCACAGTACTTGCAACCGAAAGACATATATTCGAAACCAACAGTATTGCTGTGACGATTTTTTATAATAGGAAGCACGATGTTGTTTGAATTTTCACTTGATATAAACTTCTCTACTACAGCACGAACTTCAGGTCGGAATTCACTCCTGTTCGAACCCCATAAGGTTTCATTAGGATGTACAGTGGCATTGCATGCTGATTTAAACATTGTCTTGAGCATATAAGGGTGATTGATTTGACCACATTTCCAACATTCAAATTCGTAAAAGACAAGGTGTATTGCTTGCTCTCGATGTGAGACTGCATCATGACAGAAACGAATCTTGCCTTGTATGTATTCCTCAACGAACTGTTGAAGATCTAAGCTTCTTCTACCGCCAAGTGAAACGCTGAATTTCTCTGGCTCTTCTTCATTTACGTAGAAGAGCGGTAGATCAGGGCGTTCATGATTTAATTTGGCGACTGGATTGATAAACAACCAACAACCGGATACATCATGTTTTAAATACCGTTCTTGTCGCTCGATTGTTTTTTTTAATGACTGCGGTGACGTCTGAACTTCGAAAACAATGGGAAGTCTACCGGTCTGAACAAGTACGTCTGCCCTCCAGCCTTTGCCAACAGCTTCAGTAGTGGACTCAATTCCAAGGAGCTTGCATGTCTCATATATTTGTTGTTTAATTGCGAAATGTGTTGATGACTCGCCAGTTTGTTTCATTATATTATCCCCAATATAGATATCACTTTATATATTATTTTTTTACATCATTAATGTAGATCAGGAAAGCCAGGGCATATTATGATTGTATTTTGCCAACATTTTCAGTAAAATTTGCTCAGATTCCTCTTCTACTTTGTTTTTATCAAATCCTGCACACAATCAATTCAGAAATAGACTAAATTATATTTATGTAATGTCAAGAATCATTGAACTTGAACTCATAATGATTTCTTCCTCGAGCGCCATCAACCCCAGACTCGGTGCGCTGATCCCCCATAATCAGGAAAGTTGTCGCCTCTATTAGGAGGTGATATATGAGATACTCACAAGGATTTAAAAGAAGTACAGTGAGGGGATTCTGCTTTCCATGGGGGAAATCCGCTTGCCATTTATAGTTATGCTTTGTTAGCCGAAGTATTGTTTTGTTAATAATCTTGGTTGTCTATCAACTTCAGTAAATCCACCATGTCAATTGGCAAATAACTATTTAATGTTACTCCAGATTTTTTAGGTTCAAACTTAATACATTGTTTTCCTAATTCGCATTTATATTCATGATTAGTAAAATTAAGTGACAATAGAAAAGATCTAGCTAAATATAAAGATTTTGGGTTGATTTTTTTAATTCTTATTAATTCTCTAACATTATCATCTATTTCAAATAATTCAATAAACGGGGTAGCTATGCTATCAAAAAAGAAATAATTATTAGAAATATTGAAGTTAGATGTTTTCTCCTCTTCAATAAGATTACTACCTTGTGAAATAATAGCATAAGATTTAAGATGTAAAGTAGTTTCAATTTGCCGAAAGACTAATTCAATTAGCTTAAGTAAGTGTTCTGGGTGATATGATTTTTTATAACTCTCTTTTTTAGAAGACCAACTCTTTTTTATAATTATATTATCTGCAAAGGCAAAAAACATATAATCAGTATATTCATTACTTAGATGAAATAGTGTTTCTTTTAAATTATTTATTAGGTTATGAGGGATTAGACCTTCTTTCTCAATAATTGAACGAATACCGATAAAATCAATAAGAGCATAAATAGAATATGTATCGTTTAAAAATAGATTAAACCAATCTTGATCAACTATTATATATGGCTTTTCATCCCAAGACCAGAATTCAATGCAAAAAATAAATTTTCTTTTAGGTAACTTTTTATGAATTCCATGGAATCTTGTATGAATATTTACTTCTAAAAATAAATCTATCAGATTATTAGAATTATGAGTGATTGATATATTACGGTA
>CAZAOK010000176.1:0-3594 GCA_964486725.1 uncultured Leptospiraceae bacterium | reverse complement strand
GAATAATACCCTGTTCATTTAACTGACCCGGACCGGGTATTTTCCCGGTATGTGTAATATTTCTTACCTGGAAATCAAGGCTTTTCCCATTGGCAGCACCTGTTTATTGTAATGTGTATTCAGCAGAAAGGCAGTTGCCGCGTACACCGAAGTGAGACCAAGCACGTACACGAGTATTCCCAGCATAACTTTCACTGTACCGGTCATACCGGGTGTGAATGCTCCCAGTTTTACCAGTGCCAGCCCGAGAAAGGCGAAGTCTATCTCTACCAGTATCCAGAATGTCACACGGTTGGTTGAGGCGAATCCATAGGTAAACCCCAGTGACATCAAGAGCAGCATCACGTCAACGCTTCCGCCAATTATTGACGAGGCGGGCCAGCCTATGCCGTGCAGTATATACTCGATACCAAGGGCTATCCAGAGCAGTCCATACATGCTGAGGGCTGTGGCTCCCAGTATGCTCTTGTTTCTGAAGTCGATCATGCCCCCCAGGAGCTGGGCAAAACCGCCAAACATGATTGCCCATGGGATAAAGGCGGCTGTTCCGTCTCCCGCCCATCCTAAAAGCACCGGTGCTAACGCGAAACTTGCCACTGCCAGTCCCAGCACTCCCATACTGAATGGATTTGAAAATGGTGACTGGTCGTCGGCCATCTTGGATAAGACTTTTGTCTCTGTCATAAGAACTCTCCGTAATTTTTTAATATGATCTCTTCATCTTTCATGTTTTTGGTGGTTAATGGTCTCGTCGGTTACTTTCTCCCTGAATTTGTGTATGTTAACAATAGGAGTAACATGTGAAGATGTTGTGCTTATGTAGATTTTATTGTGATGTGTGTCAAGTTAAAAGTGTGGACGCGGGGGGAAGGTACCCGGATCTTTGTGATGTATACATGATAAGTAAATTTTCCCTGTAAGTCTATAACAGCATTGTATTATTTCAACATGCTTTCCCACACAGGAGGAATCTATGGTTTGTGCACCCGACGCGGCTTCAATGGTTGCCAGTTATTCTCTGCTTGCAAACCGAAAACGCAACTTGAAAACGACGATCTTCCGGTATCCCGGTTGATTTGTCCTGAATGCAAACGTAATTTCAATAATATTTCTATCAATGGTGTGGAAGTTGATTGCTGCATATACTGCAAGAGTTACTGGTTCGACCCGGGAGAACTTATGCTCATCACCGAAACTACAAGTGACATTCCAGATCAGCACCTTCGCCACAGGGAATCCCGGTGTACCTGTCCTGTATGCCAGGTGACTATGAACGAGCATGTGTTTATGAATCCAGGCAACCTGCTGGTTGACCGATGCCCCAATGGGCATGGTGTGTATCTTGAGAGCGGGGAGTTGAAACGGGCCTGGGAGTTGATATTTGGGTAAGGTTACTAGTAGTTTATGGTCTTCATCTTATCTTTGCAAAGGTTCGCTGTGTGTTTCACATGCGGCAACTATCCTGGCACAGAATGTGTTTACCTATAAGAATCTTTGCGATGAGCGATTTTTTCTATATAAACATGCAGCATGGTATTCTCTATTTCGTAAATAATCCGATAATCCCTTACACGATATGAATAATATCCTTTTAAATTACCTACCAATGCCTTTCCCTTAAATGGATCGTCTGAAATAAAGTCCAAGGCTTCTATAAAAGTATTAAACAAAATCCTGTCACTTTGATGCGTTTTCTTTAAAAATTTTTCTGTATTTTTAGATAATAATAATTTATACATTCATTCCATCAGCCATGATTTTTCTTAAATTCTTCGTATGATACATACTGTCCTTTATCAATTTTCTTTCTTTCTTCCTGCAGTTCATCTATTATACCCGGATGTGATGACAGTATTTCAATTGTTTCTTTCATTCCCTCGTATTCATCTATGGGGATAACAACAACAGGCTTATCGGTTTTTATTTTGATAGTATTCATCTTCATTTCCTTAGTATTGGATACCAGTAAAGATATTCTCATATTTTTCCATGGTCAAGCAAAATTGCAAAACAGGCAACTTGCATTTTCAGAAGTTGTCTACCTTAAACTGATATGGGTTTTGGGGTAATTGAGTAATATATTGTAATTTCCGGTTCATATTACCATCCCAGTAGATTTTTTATCTAAAAATCTCAATTGCATTCCCAGTCTACATATGCGTGAATCTTTTTCTCTAGTCTTTTCGCCCCTTCTTTTGTAACCTTAGTGCAATTCACGTATACTTCCCCTGAATCTTCCTTTTCAATTTGAAATCCCTTAATCTGTGCTATAAATTTCAAACCCGCATCAGTTATGTTGTTCTCAACCAAATTTAATACTTCGATATCTTTATAATCTTTAAAAAACTTCAGGCCCTCATTTGTAATTCCTGTTTTTGCCAAATGTAAAAACCTCACGCTATTAAGGTTTCGTAGGTATTTCATACCAGCATCCGTTACCTTTGTTCCATCTAACCATAACCCTTTCAACTGTGTCATTTTACCAATGTATTTTAATCCAACATCTGTAACACTTGTTTCTTCTATTGATAAATATTCGACATTTTTCATAGACGATATTATCCTAATGCCACGATCTGTTACGTTTTTAGAATGGATATTTAGATTATTAATAGTTCTTATCTTGTAAATTGAAGATATACTTTCATCTGTAATAGAATCATTTTCAATTATTAATTTTGCCAGCTTTCCTATTCTTGATAATTCATCCAAGTTAATATTTTTTAAATTTGCATCTTTCATAATGTGAATAACTTTACCATCATTACCATCATATGCATTATATATTTTTATCCCGACTTTTCCTTGAAAGTAACCAAGCGATTTACCAAATACAGGGTATAATAAAAATAGTATAAAACATATTATTAGTATTATTTTTTTCATAATACACCTCACTTTATAAAATAGAAATACATGAAATTTCTTTCTTTATATTGCCTAAGGGCATAACCTAAAGGTTTCCCATTATGTTTTTTCTTCCCAACATTCGCCGTATATATCCCTCCATTATAGCGATAGACATTTAAGTTATGCTGTTTACCTGGTCCTGTTCTGAATGCAACCATGCCATGCATAACACCATTTTCCATCAGCTTTTGGAATCTGCCGTAGTCGCGTGACTTACCCAACTCTTTCCCATAATGATTTACAATTCTCTCGATCCCATTCTCGCCAAGTACTTTGGTATCAGATGCACGAATCCACCCCTTACCGACCATTTCTTTATAAAACTCACCAAACGAGCCGACACTGGCTCCTGAGGCAAGAAGTTCTATATATAACGTTGCTGTTACACATCCAAATCTCGCAGCTTTATCTGCTTTATCGCGAGACCACCCCATTGCTTCTTGCAACTTCTTCGACAGTTCTCCCTGAGCTTTTTCAGGGTCATGAGCCTGGTTCAAAGCTATAGCCATAACTTTCATAAATTTAGCCATCTTTTCCTCATCCATCGTTCCAGTAACAACTTCATCATCAAAGTAACCATACAAGCTGCCAAATTTTCCCTTAAAACCATTCCATGCCTGGTTCATAATCGACAAGAATCCTACAACTAAACCCTGTTCGGTTCGTGTAGCTACTGGTACATCA
>CAZAOK010000175.1:0-3636 GCA_964486725.1 uncultured Leptospiraceae bacterium | reverse complement strand
TAAAAGAATGTATGAGCATAAAGAAGGACTGCTGGAAGGTTTTACGAAAAAATATTAAGTGAAAGATCTTGTAAATAATGATTTATAGACATAAAATAAATTATGATGGTTTTTCCCAACATTCCGGAATGAGCCAAGTTTTTTAAAGTAAATGGATATGTATAGCTTCTGTTTCGAGTTAATGTATTTCACAGCCTGTAAAAATCTATACCCTGAACCAAACCCAACAACTACCGGTTGCTGAAATAAGAAACGAAACTAACATGTATTGAACAACTCTCCGCGTCCTCCGCGCCTCCGCGTGACATCCCAGTTACGTTCCATGACACCTTCACGCATCATGAAAAACCACCTGGTACACCTGCAAGCTGAACGACCCCCCTCTCGGTCTCCCCCTGAAAAGGGGGAGAGGTGGAACTTTAAGAAAGAGGGACTTACTGGAACTAACCTTAACTAACCTCAACTAACCTCAAAAACCTCCAACTAACCTCCAAATTACTTGACGTTCGCTATCCCGTACGTTATATTGCACTATCATCACGGGGGTACGAACCATGAAAACATTAACCGCCACAAGGGCACGAGAGATGCTCTACCGCCTCATCGACGAGGCCGGGCAGGATCATCAGCCAATTCATATTACCGGCAAGAGAAAGAATGCCGTACTGGTTTCCGAGGAAGACTGGAATGCCATACAGGAAACCCTGTACCTGCTTTCCATCCCCGGAATGCGTGAATCCATCAGGGAAGGCCTTGATACATCCATTGATGAATGTTCAGAAGAGCTCGAGTGGTGAAATACAGGCTGGTGTTCACCAGGCATGCAAGGCAGGACGCGAAGAAACTGGCCAGGTCGGGACTTAAGGCGAAAGCTTCAGAATTACTGGATATTATCAGTGAAGATCCCTTTTCCAATCCCCCGTCGTATGAAAAGCTTGTGGGCGACCTCTCCGGCGCGTATTCCAGGCGCATAAACATACAGCACAGGCTGGTCTACCAGGTACTTGAAGAGGAAAAAGTTGTAAAGGTGATCCGCATGTGGACGCATTATGAGTGACAGGCTTTAGTGTTGCCTTGAACGCAATGGAGGGTTCACGCGGAGCCGCGGAGAGCGCGGGGGGATCGATTTGTTCATTTTCGTTTCACCAGGTAGCATTTAAGGTTCGGTCAATACGGCATCGACTGCAACACCAGAAGCTCTGCATTATTTCCCCCTTCATTGAAGGGGGTCAGGGGGATTTCGTTGCGTTCCATGACACCAGCACATATCATGAAAAATCACCGGTATTCCACCAGCTGAACAAATCCCCCCGCGCTCCGCGCAGTCCCCCTTTAATAAAGAGGGACTTCTTTGTGAGTGAACCTTTGCCGGCACCAAAAACAGAAACTAACATGTATTGAACAACTCTCCGCGTCCTCCGCGCCTCCGCGTGACATCCCAGTTACGTTCCATGACACCTTCACGCATCATGAAAAACCACCTGGTGCACCTGCAAACTGAACGACCCCCCTCTCGGTCTCCCCCCTGAAAAGGGGGAGAGGTGGGATATGAAACCTTCATAACAAAGTAACAATCTCCCTGTCCACGGGAAAGAAGAAGCGGGCGGCGTGTTCGCCAAGCATTGTGCGCAGCTTATCCACATGCCCGCCGAAAGACAGGCCGGGCTTGAGATACATGTGGTTGATGTAGACTTTACCAGGCAGGGCATCGTTCTTAATAAGGGTAAGTATATCATCACTGGTAATATGCTTTTCATAACTGCTCTCCAGGTCGGGAATACCCCATTCCATCACGGCCCGGTCTGATTGCTTCAGCAACTCTTCAAGGGCCGCGCAATACCCCGTATCACCGGTTATCCCGATTTTCTCACCCGCGAAATCAAAAAGATACCCCGTTGAGAATTCACCATGTGCCAGTTTAATGCTTTCGGCTTTATAAAAAGTACCTTCGAACCGTTCTCCGTCTCCCAGTTCAACTAACTGCACATCAAATGGAAGAGGATAATCTCCCACAAAAGGAAGCAGTCTTTCCCGGTAAAAATTCTCAAGGCCATGGGGCCCCACCAGGGTCAGCGGTTCGGTTCGATGTCCCATGGAGTCCCACATCTCTCCCCAGAGCAGGTCGGGCAGACCGGAAACGTGATCAACATGGAAATGGGTAAGGATCACGGTAGTGAGGTTTCGGTAGTTGAAATGCTCATCCTCCAGCCGGCTGATCTGATGATAGGCACCACCGCCAAAATCAACGGCCACCAGTTCTTCACCGTTGGAGAAAAGCAGCGATTGTGGATTATTAGGGGTGGCATTACAGGTACCCGTCCCCAGGAACGCGAGTTTTAATGTTTTCATACGTTTATTTATACCAGAGATAGTGACCTGTGTCAACATTGGGGCTTAACGGGGGTTCGCACAGAGACCGTTAAGCCCCAATGCAAAAAAACGTCCCATGGGGTGCATGGGACGTTTTTTATTTCGAGTAACTATTAATGCTGCTATTGCTTGAACTGGTCCATGTCGATCTTGGGCTTTTCGATCTTCGGTTTTGTGGATTCCATCTGTTCTTTCGCGGCTGACGTTGATTCATCCTTGTCCACTGCCCTGGCTGATTCCATTTCATCCTTAGCCTTGTCCAGGGATTCTTTGGCGCTCTCATCGGCTGTTCCCTTTGCCTCGTCTATCAGGGCCCGGTCGCGTGCCTTCTGGTCTTCAACCAGGGCCTTGTCCTTTTCACGCTGTTCTTCCAGCATGGTTTTGTTCTTCTCTTTCTGGTCTTTCACATGCTGCAGGATCTCTTCCCTCTGCTCTTCGTATTTCCTGCGGATCTCCATTCGCATGTCCTTTATTTCGCTGATAATATTCAGCATTCTCATCTTATCGGCAGAGATCTGCTGTTTCACCATGTCCTTGCCTTCAACTACGTCCACCTCTTCTTTGTCTTCAAGCACCATGGGTTCACCTGATCCAAGAGACTGATTGAGAACAGCTACCAGTCCTTCAACACAGGCCACGTTGCTTTTCTCGTCCTCCTGGGATACAAGAAAATCCGTACCTCGGACGGCAGCAATGGCCGTTGGGGTTTTCACGGTGTAATTGTCTTTTTTTGACAGTTTTTGCTTCACCCGTGAGAACACCCGTCCCTTCTCAACTACGAAAAGAGACTCTTCGCCGTTAGTTTCTATGTTGGTATTCAGTTTCTCAATATTAATAATGGTATTTCCAAGCACCTTGATGACGTTTTCTCCAATATAAATCTCAGCCATTGAATCCTTGCCATCGGTACTTATCTTCATGTCTTCTTTAATCGCATCGCCTACACCTGCCTCTGTTTTACTACCATCGGCCTGTACCAGCATTACATTTCCGCTTAAGAAATTCACATACCCTTCCCTGGCAATGGTCAAATCCTTATCCTTTTTGCAAGACACCTGGGCTACCAGCAGCATGGAAATGCCGGCAACCGCCAGTATCGATACATACTTTTTCATGTATACTTCCTCCTGTTATGGGTTAGAAATCAATATGGTTGGCTCTTCGTGAATTACATTAGAGAAATATTACGCGGTAGTCAAGTATTTAATCAGTTATCTGATTTGGCTACTCCCTCCCCCTTGATGGGGGAGGGCCGGGGTGGGGGTG
>CAZAOK010000174.1:0-3658 GCA_964486725.1 uncultured Leptospiraceae bacterium | reverse complement strand
GGGCTTACACCCCCGCACCCGATCCCATCATCTCCGGTATCCTGTCGAACACCGCTGTGTCGCAGTCTTCACGCGGGACAACCTCGATCACGTCGTACAGGTTATTAAGCTGCTTCACGATCTTCGGTATTCTCCAGTCATTTTCCATTAAAAGGTAGATGCGGCTGGTATTCCCGTCCCCCACAGTTCCGCAGAGTATTCCTTCAATATTACAGGCCCTGCGCATGATAAGGCCGGTTATATGTGACATTACGCCGGGATGGTTGTTCACCAGTAGTTCTATAACGATAGTATTCATATTGTCCTCCTGTTCATTTTTTTCATTTATCCTACCATTTCCCTGTTGGCCGCCCCCGGGGGCACAATGGGATATACATTTTCGTTGACGCTGATGGGTACATTAACAATGAATGGACCCGGTTCGCTGAGAGATCGAGCAATAGCGTACATGGGATTATCTTCAAGTTCCAGGTTAATGCCATGGATGCCGAATTTATCTGCAATACCCGCGAAATCAGGATTAGATTCAAAAAGTGACGAAACGTACTTCTTGTCGAAGAATAACTCCTGTTGCTGACGAACAAGGCCAAGTGCCTGGTTGTTCATGATGAACACTGTAACATTCAGCTCCAGGTCTTTAAGGGTTGCAAGTTCCTGTATGTTCATAAGGAATGATCCGTCACCGCTGATACATATGACCCGCTTTTCGGGATTTTCGATGGCAGCGCCAATCGCTGCCGGCAAACCAAACCCCATGGTGCCAAACCCGCCTGATGTTAGCATGGTACGGGGAAAGTTGAATGGATAGTATTGTGCGGTCCACATCTGATGCTGACCCACATCGGTTGTGATGATGGACTGGTAATCTGCCAGCGAGCTGATAGTCTTAAGCAGGTTCACAGGGTGAAACACCGAGTCATTATCAGGAACCGGGTAGGGATATTTTGCTTTCATGTCAGTGACGTACTTTACCCATTCATCCCTGGTGTTGTTTTCTATTATCGGTACAAGTTTTTTCATGGAGTGCCGAAGGTCACCAACCAGGTTCAGATCGGTCTCACGTATCTTGTCTATCTCTGCCTGGTCGATGTCGATATGTATGATTGATGCTTCAGGAGCGAATTCCAATATTTTTCCGGTAGCCCGGTCATCAAATCGCACACCCAGGGCTATGAGAAGGTCTATCTCGTCCATAATGTAGTTGGTGTAGCGTGCACCATGCATACCCAGCATTCCAACGAAAAGAGGATCATATGAAGGAAAGGCACCAAGTCCCATCAGGCTTGTGGTAACAGGTATATTATTCTTTTTCGCAATGGAAAACAGTTCTCCGTGTGTATCCGAACCTGCAATACCGCCGCCAACGTAGATCAATGGCTTTTTAGACGAGTTGATTTTTTGCGCGATCTTCTGGATATCCTCCATGTCCATATACACGATGTCATTCCTCTTACCCGGATCTGGAAACTTATCGAATTCGATGGCAGCTGCCTGCACATCCCTCGGTATGTCTATAACCACCGGCCCGGGCCTGCCGCTCTGGGCGATGGTGAATGCTTCAGGTATTACATCCAGCAGCTCTTCTGGTCTGCGTACCAGAAAATTGTGCTTGGTGATAGGTATGGTAAGTCCATAGGTATCCACCTCCTGGAAGGCGTCAGTGCCCATCATGCCGGTAGCTACCTGTCCGGTGATAACTATCATGGGTACTGAATCAAGCTTGGCGTCAGCTATTGCAGTTATTGCATTAGCAGCTCCCGGTCCTGACGTTGCGAAACATACTGCCGGTTTCCCTGAAGAACGTGCCATACCCTGTGATATGAAACCGGCACCCTGCTCATGCCGTGCCAATACATACTCAATATGGCTGTCTGTAAGTGCCGTGTAAATAGGCAGGTTAGCACTTCCTGGTATACCTGCCACCCTTGTAATGCCCTGTCGTTCGAGAAGCCGTATGATGAGCTCTGCTCCTGTCATTTTCATTTGTGTTCCTCCGTTATAAAATAAAAAAACCCCCGCCGGTTTGCACCTGCGGGGGTTTGGGTTTCAGTATTTTAAAAGACTACTTCATTCCCTCCAGTGCAAACCGGTAACGGTAGCGGTGACCACTACTACGACGACGCTGACGACAGCGACTGGAAGGTTTCGGTTTGCATGGCAAAGAATCATTTTTAGAAGTAATCCTTTTTTACATTAATTTGTATAAACAATACAAAAGAAGGAGGGGTGTTGTCAATAATTTAAAAAATAATTCGCCAAAAAAATTAGAAAAAATGATCTAAAATATTATAGCCACCCCCTTCGCTCGATAGACACAGATGAATAGAGATAAGTGATAAGTGAAAAGTGAAGAGTGATCGGGGAAAAATAAGCGGGTGGCTAAAAATTTTTGAATATTATGTAACCCTCACGTATAAACAATATGGCAAACAAAAACATAATAACGCCAAGAAAACGCATGATCCAGGTGAATATTGCAGAACTGATAACCCTTCGTGAACGTTCTACCAGTATAGCTATGATTATCTTTGACCCGATCAGGGTAATATAAAATGCAGCTATCCAAACGACCGCATGCAATGAAGACTGCTGGTATGCCCGCAGGGTGAGGGGGGCGCCAACACTGATCCAGAAAAGATACGGGTAGGGACTTAACATGTTCACAAGAAATCCCTTTTTAAGGGAAGCCGGTGGAGACTGTATCTCTTCTGCAGCATTGTTACCACTGTATGTAATTGTTTCGTATCCCATGTAAACCAGCAGTGCCGCACCCAGCAGTGCAATAATGCCCGGAATCATCTTGAAGTTGCTGATCATTGAAACCATCAGCATGGCAATTATCATTATAGGGGCATCTGTCATGATGGGGGCGAAAGATACCTTTATACCTTCTTTTTTACCGTACTTTATAGTTTCAGACATAACCAGTGCCAGCAGCGGGCCGGGGGATAATCCTGCCGTCAGGCCAAGTGAAAGACCTGAAGATAGTATTGCAAGTACACTCATAAGAAAAGTTTAAATGTATTTCCGTTCCATTGGGATATAGACAACACCGTCTTTTTCCTGCTTTTCGCCTGCAGGTTCAAAACCAAGCTTTTTATATATTTCAAAAGCGTAAAGAGAAGAGTTCACCTTCAATTCGCTGCAGTCATGCCAGTCTGCTTTACATCGTCTATAAGCTTCATCAAGGAGCAGGCGGGCAATACCATTACCCTGGTAATTCTTATCCACGAAGAGTAGTTTTATATACCTGTACTCACTTACTTCAATTACACCAACCACATTTTGATCATCCATGGCAGCAAGTATGAAGCTTTCTCCGTTTTTGATCCTGCCGGTTAATGCTTCAATCTTAATGTAATGAAGAAAGGAGGCTTTACCCGCATTGTTTAAGTCCGAAGCTACGAATTCAGCGAAGGTCCTTTTAATCATGTCATGTGCAATAATAACCTTTTCGGTTCCTATCTCATCGACAGTGATTCTTTCAAGTAATGACACAATAGCACTCCTTTTTCAATACTGTAAATTTGTTTTAACGTAATTACTCAGCTGTCATGCTGAATATTCAATATTATTCTAAAATGAATAATAATCCAGCATCTCCCCCCGCCTTCGGCGGGGGGAGATGTTCCAATTCCTTTTCATTATGAAGCAAATG
>CAZAOK010000173.1:0-3670 GCA_964486725.1 uncultured Leptospiraceae bacterium | reverse complement strand
GTCACGTGTCCGCGGCCTGCGGTATCGGACGCTTCTCTGCTGATGTGTTTCACTTTCTCTTACTTTACTTCGATAAGCAACCTTCACTGTTAATGGGCGTCCACGTCACTTATTACCGCCATTCTCCCTTTCGGTTCCATTGCCGGGGGTACGTCTTTTGGTTCAGCGTCCCTGCCGGCAATGTACCCTCCTCCCGCTCCCGCGACGGCTGTTCCGGAAGCAAGCTTTATAATATTTTTCCGTGATATTCTTTTCATGGCAAACCTCCTGTTGCATGGATAACTAATATGTATCACCGGGAGAACGAAAAGTCAATAAAAATATGAATATTTATCATGTTTAAATGATAAATATTCATATTTATGCTATTATTTAGTTGACAAACATGAATAATTATCATATTTTTGTTCATGACAGCTAAAAAATCGGAGGTTTGCAATGTCAATGGTACACAAGATAAGTTTCAGCATGATATCGTTTATTCACGAAACCCTGTACGGTATTTTCAGGGACCCATTCAAAGCGCTTTCCTCTGCAGGTATTAAAGAGGGGCAGTCTGTGCTTGAGGTGGGGTGCGGCCCGGGTTTTTTTACCATCCCGGCAGGCAGGATGGTTGGAGAGAAGGGCGAAGTAGTTTCCATTGACGTCAACCCGGTTGCCGTTGCCCACGTGAAGCAGAAAGTAGAAGAAGAAAACGTTAAAAATATTCGTGTTATTGAAGCAAACGCGTCGGCAACCGGCCTCCCCGCCGAAAGCTTTGACCTGGTATTCGTGTTCGGCCTGGGGTATGCAGCCGGTGGTATAGATCCCATATGGAACGAGATTTACCGGCTGTTGAGACCCGGGGGGATGCTTTCAATCGAGGGAAGACAATCCCCGGGGCAGGGACTGTTTCGATACACCGGGCGTAAGGGGAGAATTGCGGGGTACCGTAAATGTTGAACTGAAGTCCGTTAAAAAGAAAAGTAATTAGAATTCATGGAGATTGTATGGCTGAAAAAAGACAAAAAGCAAGGGAACCGAAGCAGGAACGGAGTATAGAAAAAAAGCAGCGAATCATTGACACGGCAATAAAACTCTTTTCGGAATCGGGTTATGATTCTGTTGGTCCAAATGAAATAGCCAGGGCCAGTGGCGTATCCGTCGGAACTTTTTACAATTACTTTGAAGAGAAGGCTGATCTAATGATAGAGATCGTCAAAAACTCCAAGAAAAGACGTGTTGATGACGTACTTGAAAAGGCAGAAAAGGCTGTAGAAAAGGCGGATACGTCTCGTGATGTCGTGTATTACGTTATAATGGAAATAATGAAGGCTCCTGATCTTCCATCCCTGGTGCAGCGCCAGAGTATTGCAATGCGGTATACCAACAGTCAAGTGGAGGAGTTCCACAGGCAGGAAGAGAAGCATACCTTTGCGCTGATCAGGCACCTGCTGCTTCTCCTGGGTGACGTGGTACGGGTAAGCGACAGGGACCTGGCAGCTGAAATGGTACTTATTATCATAAAGGAGTCTACCAGGGCATATTCTATATTCAAGCCAAAAATATCCCGGAAAAAGTTTGTCAATGAACTGACCGACATGGTTTCGATGTATCTTTTTGGTGGGGGGATGTAGTCAGAAGTGTACGTTGACCACTTGTATATCTCGGTAATATCATAATCGGTATATACCTGCTTTTCACGACCTTTATTCTTTTCATGACTGTAATGCTGGGGCCTGTCACCGCATTCTTTTACGCTTATTATTTTCGCTTGAAGGGCAACCATGTGCATGATCTCGTCAGTGAAATCAGGTTGACGCAACACCCCGTTTGACCTGATAATAGGAATTGCAATGATGAAATATCATACACGATACAAAGAGGTTCCCCATGGACAATTACCACGCCTTACAGCAGATACTTGACACACACCCCTCGGGTGCCCCGAAAGCCCCTGCCTTTGACAGGATATTGCGAATCCTTTTCAGCGAAGAAGAGGCAGCCCTTGCGGTAGAGATGAGTTTTACCGGAAAGACCGCAGAAGAGATAGCGCAAAGATCGGGGGCGGACGTGAAAGCTGCCAGTGAACTGCTTGAAGGCATGGCAAATAAAGGCATTGTCTATGCCCGTGAAAAGAAGGGGGTAACAAAATACAGCCTGCTTCCAACCATACCCGGTCTGTTTGAGTTTCCCTTCATGAACGGGATGAACACGCCCGAGCTGAAGGAGCTTGGAACACTCTGGAACGAATACAAACACCAGGGACAGGCAGAAGCATTCGCGGGTGATCCCACCCCGCAAATGCGGGTGGTGCCTGTTAATCAATCGGTGCAGGGAGTTACCAACATTCACCCTTACGACGAGGTGCACAGCTTTATTGAGAACGCCGATTACATATCGGTGACTGACTGCGCCTGCAGGGTCACCATGCAGAAATGTGACCGGCCCACGGATGTGTGCATGATATTCGGTTCGGCGGGCAGGTTTCTGGTGGAGCGTGGTTTTGCCAGGGAAGTAACGAAAGATGAAGCGAGGCACACCCTTGACCGGGCTGAAGAAGCAGGCCTTGTGCATACCAGCAATAACAGTAAGGACAGGGCCAACCTCATCTGCAACTGCTGTCCCTGCTGTTGTACGATTTTACGTGGAAAGACGGAATTCGGCCTGGACACCGCCTTCATGGAAAGCAGGTTCATGGCAACGGTGAACGAAGAAGAATGTACAGGTTGTGCGGTATGTGTTGATGATCGCTGCCCGGTTGGCGCGGTAACCATGAATGAAGCGGTTGCCGTTGTAAACCAGGAAGACTGTATCGGCTGTGGCCTGTGCGTAAGCGGCTGTCCCTCTGATGCCATGGAGATGGCGGCCAGGCCCGGTGAAATACCCACACCTGAAACGGTACAGGAGATGGCTGCCACCGTGCTGCAGGAGAAGGGGAAACTTGATGAATTCATGAAGGTGATGAAAAAGTGAAGATTCAATCACTGCTGGAAAATATTCTGCCCGGCAGGAGAAAGGGCAAAAAGACAGGCCTTGCCCTGGGCGGCGGGGCAGTGCTGGGTGCCGCTCATGTGGGGGTGCTCAGGGCCATCGAGGAGCAGGGGATACACATAGATGCGGTTGCCGGCACCAGTATCGGTGCCCTGGTAGCCGCCATGTATGCCTTCGGTAGAAACTGGAGGGATATCGGCGAGATGGCGCGTCACCTGCACTGGTTTGACATATCAGGCCTGTCCCCCTCTCAATATGGACTTCTTAATAATGAGAAGATGGGAAAGAAGATACGCGATTTGCTTGGCAAGGTGTCTTTCAATGAGACCCGTATCCCCCTTGCCATTGTTACCGCTGATATCAGCAAAGGCGAAAAGGTGGTTCTGCGTGAAGGAGACGTGGGAAAGGCAGTGATGGCCAGCTCATGCATTCCGGGGATGTTCAAGCCGGTACAGTATGATGGCCGCATGCTGGTAGACGGGGGCATCATGGAAAACGTTCCCATCCAACCTTTACGGGACATGGGAATGGATTACGTTATCGGTGTAGATCTGAACACAAGGCATTCATACAAAAAACCCCGGCACATCATCGACGTGATCATGAACGCCACCCTCATCATGATGAACACCGCCACGAAGATACAGACATCCAAAGCTGACCTGATGATAACACCGGATCTTTCCCCTTTTAACCT
>CAZAOK010000172.1:0-3739 GCA_964486725.1 uncultured Leptospiraceae bacterium | reverse complement strand
ACTTACCAGGATTATAATTGAATAGATGGTGGTTGAATATATTGACAAATTATTAATAGAATTGTAATTTATTCGTGATTACCAGTAATCGACTTTTTCTGTGAATTTTGAAAAAGCGAGGAGAAGGTGTAATGAAAACAGCAGATATAAAAAATATGACCAAAACAGAAAAGCTTGAAGCCCTGGAAGCACTTTGGGACTCTCTTATAAAAGATGATGCAATTGTGGAATCACCGGATTGGCATATAGAAATATTGAATGAAAGAAAAAAGCAGGCAGATGAAGGCAAGTCGAAGTTTATTTCTCTTGATGATATTAAGAAAAAGCATTAATGAAAGTTAATGAAATTCTGGATGCTGTTTACTACTCATACCTGAATAATATTGTAAAAATAATCGCAGTATTGCCAATGAAAAGAGATCCTCTCTGGATTAAGAAACGATTGTCTGGTGATTCAAAGTAAACTCTTTCGTGACTACCCTGTATCCCTGTGACCCTGTGGTGATCTTTTACTCTTTTTGTATCGTTCTATGAGCCAACCTCGCACCTGTTTTAGGGTAAGACTTAATGAGTAGGGATTTCCATTCGAAACGGTTGCGAAGTAATACCCCGTTTAATATTTCGGCGCGGTCCTCTCGTTTTTCTTGTCTCGCATCCACTTCGGGCAGCTTCCCCAGCAGCCCCGTTCTTCACGCCGGGCTTCTTCCTCGGCGGCAAGCCAATTTGACAGGTAGGGTTCCGGCGGCGTGCCGTACTTTCGCCAGAGCACCGAGTAGCCGGAGCGTATCATCAGCTCCTCGATGGAGGTTTCGTTAAACAGCACGATGGCCAGAAGCCGCCCGTAGCGGTCAACCCCGATGGTGCCCTCCGGGTGTACCAGGGTGACCCGTTGGCCGGGCTTAAGGTGCTTCTTCAGCAGCGTGGTGGCATGACGTCCCTCCGGCATGGCCTTCCCGTGGCTGTTGTGGTGTACCTCCGGTGTGTCAATGAACATTATCCGTACCTTCTTGTCGGTATAGGCCTTTCCCCGTATGGTGCCGTTCACGGTGATGGTGTCACCATCAACCACCCGGTTCACCGTGGCCTCTACCGGGCCGCCCGCGGCGTTGTTGTTGTAAAGAAACAAGCCGGCTGCAACCAGTGCGGCCATTGTCAGAAGTATCCCGCGTTTCATTTGGGTACCTCTTTGTGTTTTTTGTTGTATCTATGTGCTGGTAAATAAATTGAGGGCAAATGGTAATGGTGTAAACAGTTTTTTTATGTACAGTGAAGGGCAGTGACGGGTGTAGGGACTGTAACGGGTAACGAGTGACGGGGAAAGAATGAGTTGCTTCTCCCCCTTTATGGGGGAGACTTGAGAGGGGGTTGTTGAGTCCACTGAGGGCTTGTGCCTGGTGTTTTCCGGGGTCTATATGGGGGCGTAGATAAAATTAATGAGTTTTTGAGAGAATGACGTGATAAAGTGTCAAATTATCGGCAAAATTGTTGACTTTTTGCCGATAATTTGTGAACATCACCTATGGGTATAAAAGCAGAAGATCTAATGAAACATTTCAAAGAACATGAATCGTTCACCACATCTGATATTCATGATTTCTTTGCTGACCAGGAGCCTGATATAAAGAGGGCTACAGTAAACTGGCGTATTTACGACCTTGTCCAAAAGGGGGTTCTTAAAAGAATAGGGCGGGGTATCTATACTATTGGCAACAAAAAGAATTTTATTCCAGTTCAACATACAGGGCAGCAGGAGATTTCATCGCTTATTAAAAAGGAATTTCCTCTTATTAATTTTTGTTTATGGCATAGCAGTTTATTAAATCAGTTTTATCACCATATTGTGGCCCATGATTTTATGGTTGTTGAAACAGAACGGGACGTTGTTGATGCGGTTTATTATAATCTGAAGGATTCATATAATAATATCTTTCGGGAACCATCGCGCCAGGTTATGGAAGATTTTGTTTTTGAAAACAGTGACAGTGTAATCGTTAAACATCTTATAAGTGAAGCCCCGTTGCAGACTGTTGATCTCTTTCAGGTACCGACTATTGAAAAGTTACTGGTTGATTTCCTTTCAGACACAAATATCTTCTTTTTCCTCCAGGGAATGGAGCTGGTGAATGTGTTTAAAAATGTCATGGAAAGCTATACCGTCAACATGGACCGACTAAAGCGTTATGCCCGGCGTCGTAACAGGGAATATGAAGTGAAAGAGATTATTGGCCAGGCTAAGGAACTGTAAAAAACCAAGGTTGTTATACTATGATATCACATGAAACAATACATATAGACTGGATAAACAAGGCATCTGCTGATAATAATAATGCTGACAAAAACCTTGTCGAAAAAGTGCTTCGGGTATTGATGCTGCTCGAGGGTTTGGCAGAGTCTGGCCTTTCATTTGTCTTTAAAGGCGGTACTGCTGCTATGCTTTTACAGGGGGATCCTAAAAGGTTCTCAATTGATGCTGATATAATGGTTTCAGGTAAAAGTGATTTTGAGTCCCTTTTCGACGATGTTGTTCTTAAGAAGGGATTTACACGCTATGAACTTCAATTACGAAAAGCTTATTCAGATATAGAAAAATATCATTACAAGTTTTACTATCAACCAGTTTTGAAAGGAAGGACAGATGAAGAATATGTTCTGCTTGATATTCTTGTAGAGAAACCCCGGTATAAAACAATCCTTGATAATGACATTGATTCCCCTTTTGTGTTTCAAAATGGTGAGCCATTAAAGGTGAAGATACCTTCCCATGAAGACCTGCTTGGCGATAAGCTTACGGCTTTTGCCCCCAATACTACCGGCATTCCCTATGAAAAAAACGGTGTCAGTATGTCCATGGAAATTATTAAACAGTTGTATGATATTGGGAATCTCTTTGACAGTGTCTATGAAATAGAAACTGTTGCGCAGACATTCAAAATATTTGCTGAAACAGAAATGCGTTATCGCAATCTCCGGATGAATATTGACAATGTTCTGGACGATAGTATTCAAACAGCCCTGTGTATCTCTCTACGAGGAAGGGGCGGCAGAGGAGATTTTGACGCATTGCAACAAGGGATCTCCAGGATTCGTTCATATATTTTTTCTGAACGATACCATATAGAAAAGGCCATAGTACACGCTGCCAGAGCTGCCTATTGCGCTGCCCTCATAAAGGCTGGCTCTACAGGCCTTCAACGATTTCAAAAAGCTGATGATGTTATCAACTGGACCATTGATCCACCATTACCGACCAGGTTAAACAAGTTGAAAAGGTCAAATCCTGAAGCCTTTTTCTACTGGTACCATGTCTCCCAGGTTGTTGATACTATGGAAGCAGATCTATGATGGGCTGATATGCATGATGAGTTGTAAGACTCAATGTCGAAACGGGTAACGAGTGACGGGGAAAGAATGAGTTGCTTCTCCCCCTTTATGGGGGAGACTGGAGAGGGGGTTGTTGAGTTTTCATGGGAACTGGATGCAGTGATGCTGCTGAACGAAATGCTCGACGCGCTGCGTCGCCCCCTTTGAAGTAAAGGGGGCTTGCCAGGATGATGGCTTGTAGCTGACATTATGTATGACTTTTCCTTTCAAATACCTCTTTCTTTTTTTTCTTGAACCGCCCTTTAATGGGTGTACCTCTGTGACCCTGTGGTGAAATCCTTTATTCTTTTTGTATTATTCTATGAGTAGACGCCACCGTATGTGTGCTCTTGTTCTCGTGCCGCGAGGGGGAGGTCAA
>CAZAOK010000171.1:0-3937 GCA_964486725.1 uncultured Leptospiraceae bacterium | reverse complement strand
ATCCTTGAAATTCATGTTAATGTAGAAATTGATTGTACCGATAATAATAGAAGTAATACGCAGTAATCCTGGGGACATAATCCCCATTTATCAGCGAGGTACTTACCATGATGCGTTCATTGTGGACCGCGGCGTCCGGGATGGTGGGACAGCAGTTCAATATTGATACAATTTCAAATAACCTGTCCAATGTGAATACTACCGGATTTAAGAAAAACAGGGCGGAATTTGAAGATCTTATATACCAGACGGTGAAAATGGCGGGTACCCCCGCGACTGAAATATCCGAGGTGCCAACCGGTATACAGGTTGGACATGGGGTGAAGGTAGCCGCCACGCAGAAGATGTTTGAACAGGGCAGCCTGCAGGCTACGGATAACAAGATGGATATCTCCCTTGAAGGAGAAGGTTTCTTCAAGGTGCAGTTATACGATGGAAGCATCGCCTATACCCGTGACGGGTCATTCAAAATTGATTCTAATCGGCAGGTAGCTACTTCTAACGGGTACCTGCTGGAACCTCCTATCGTACTGCCGGATAATTTTATTCATGATAGTATCTCCATCAGTCAGGATGGAAGAGTGACGGTGAAAATCGTTGGTGATGATGATCCCATCGAAGTTGGACAGCTCGAGGTGGCACGGTTTGTCAATCCCGCGGGGCTGCAGAGTATCGGGGGTAACCTTTTCAAGACTACCCCTGCTTCGGGAGACGAGATCGCCGGTCAGCCGGGTATGAATGGTATGGCAAAAACCCACCAGGGCTTTCTTGAAATGTCCAACGTAAAAGTTGTAGAAGAGATGGTGAACATGATCGCGGCCCAGAGGGCTTATGAAATAAACTCAAAGGCAATCCAGTCATCAGACTCCATGCTGGGAACTGCCATAGGTCTGAAGCGTTAATGAACAGGTCAACGTGGCTCATAGCATTATGTATTCTTTTAACATGGCCCATACATCCCCTGTGGGCTGACGTTGTGTTATACCTTAAGTCGCAGGTAACGCCTGAAAATAAAACTTTAAAGGTGAAACACCTGGCAATTGTTGATGGATCACCTTCTACCGGCAAGAAAATCAGGGAGTTTGTAGTTGACGCTGATCTTCTTTCTGACGGGCTGCTTGACCGGTCAGAACTGCTTTCGGTTCTAAGAACCGTGACCGATGAAAATATTATAATTTATGGCAGCGCCACAAGGATAAACGCCGCGTCAAAAGACACGGCGGATAAAAATGGTACCAGAAGTGATATCCGGGTGAACCGGGGGGATATGGTAACCGTTATAGTCAACAATGGTGGAATTATCATAGAAACCAGGGGTAAGGTGGTTAATCCCGGTGCCCATGGCCAGCGTGTGGAAGTTGAATTGCAGGGAAAGAAAAGGATTCACGGTAAGGTGTCCGGTCAGGGAATTATAGAGGTGGCACTATGAAACAAGCTGCAGCCATCGCGGTAGTCATGGTCTTTTTGTCCGTCAGCATTATTTACGGGGCCAGCATATGGCAGGACAGAAACATCTACGCTTCTGGTGAAAACCTGGCGGTGGGTGACGTGCTGCAGGTAGAGGTGGAGGACATATCAAGAATGCGATTCAACCTGCAGCTTGAACAGGACGAGTCATATTCGGTCTCTTCAAATCCGGATGGAAAACTCACCCCATTTCTGCCGCCGGTTTCGTCTAACAGGAATTCCCAGGCAAGAAACTCCACAGCGGTAACCGGACGGGGCAACATGACAATACAGATGGCTGCCAGGGTTGCCGAAGAACTTCCCGACGGGAAGTACAGGATTGAGGGCACACGAACCTATTCATTTTCCGGCATTGCCAACGTGTTTACGGTAACTGGTATAGTGGACCCCGTTCTTCTCAAGGGAAGAAAGATAACATCGCGAGACATTGCCAACATGCGGCTTGATATCCGGGGAGTAAAAGAAGGGGCGGGCATTAACATTCAGCGTGAACCTCTTGAAGAAGATGAAGCCGCCAGCGCCACCCTGACCGAAGAAGAGAAACAGGCAATTATAATAGATTACCTTCAGCGAATGCTGGGAGAGATTACACAGTAAATGAAACGTATACTTGTACATATAGTCGTGATCGCGATAGTCTTTCTGCCATCGCTGCTCGGGGCCGAGGTATCGGTTCGAATAAAAGACCTGGTTTCAATAGAAGGACTCAGGGAGAACCAGGTATACGGATACGGGCTGGTGGTTGGCCTGCAGGGATCGGGTGACAGCAGGGTTGAGCTGACCCGTACATCACTGAAGAACGTATTGAAAAATCTTGGACTTGAAGAGGATGTTACAAACTCAAAAAACGTGGCCGCGGTGCTGGTAACAGCGAAGCTGCCCCCGTTCACCCGCATTGGCGACCGGGTTGATGTCACCGTTTCATCCATCGGTGATGCCAAGACCCTTAAAGGAGGCCTGCTGCTGCAGTCGCCACTCAGGGGGGCGGATAACAACATCTACGTGGTGGCACAGGGACAGTTGTCAAGTTCACAGAGCGGAGAGAGAAGGGGCCGCAATAATATTACAGTTGCCCGGGTGGTAAACGGCGGTATCATCGAAAGAGGAATTGAACCCGAGATAGTAAACAATGGGATGATTTCACTGGTAATGCATAACTGGGACTTCACGGTGGCGGACCAGGTACAGAAAGCCATCGAGAAAAAATACCCCGATGCCAAACCTGCCATTGTGAATGGTTCTATTCAATGCACTGTGCCCGGTGAAGGCACGGTGACCGAGTTTATTTCTACAATTGAGAATCTTGAAGTACCCGCCAGTTTTCAGGCCAGGGTGGTGGTGAACGAACAGGACGGTACCATCGTGATGGGTGGGGACGTGCGTATCTCCAGTGTAGTGGTAAGCCGTTCTGGAATGACAGTTTCCGTTGAGGGCAGTCCCCGTGAGGGAAGTGTTGCCCTTATAGAGGATTCTTCTACGGTGAAAAATCTTGTTGATTCGCTGAATGTCATCGGCGCATCAACAACAGACATAATCGCAATATTAAAGGCCATGAAAAACGTGGGCGCGCTGCACGCGGAACTTGTTATACAGTGAGGTGAGATCATGAATTTTCTTCAAAACAGCATACCGGCACATGCGCGAAGCATGAACAACATACAGTCATCACGATCAAGTATTGATTCTGTATTGCGTCGAAGTGAGCAAAAATCTTCGTTTGATGACGCACTGGATAACGCCATTGGTAACAATAGCGCAAAGACGTCACAACCTGAAAAACCCGTAGACAAAGAACTGATGAAAGTCTGCACAGAGATGGAATCAATTTTTGTGGGCAGAATGCTGAAAGAGATGCGGGACACAGTTCACAAAGAAGGTTTTATCGACGGCGGTTTTGCCGAAGAGATATTCGAGGACATGCTGTACGATCAGTATGCCCTGAAACTTTCCGAAACATCCAACCTGGGGCTTGCAAAGAGCCTGTACGATGAATTGAAATAGCCTGCGCGTTTGACAGGGGTACACAACGTCTGTTATACTACGTGTAACTTTGCTTTATACGGAGGTTACACATGCGCAAAACAACAGGAGCCTTTTCACTACTTCTGGCAGCCGGACTTTTCTTTTGGGGCTGCGGCAGTAATACTGCTGATTCGTTTGACAGGGAATTAAACGGAAAAACCTTTACCGCAAGTACGGATAATGGAGAGGCGGTATACGAATTTGACCGTACCCGGGTTAAAATTGAAAAGCCCGGTGATAACGGTAAAGCCACACGGTATCTCAATATTGAGAGAATTGTTAATGATGAGAAAAAACTGATCGTGGCACTCCCCGCTGATAAAAAGGCGTACAACGAAGATGATGCGGGCAAGTACATGCCCTATTACGTGTATTTCTGGGAAACACTTGATAGCGGTGAAGTTCTTTTCGTTAAGCCCCCCGAGGTGAAAAAGCCCAATATGCAAAA
>CAZAOK010000170.1:0-4050 GCA_964486725.1 uncultured Leptospiraceae bacterium | reverse complement strand
CCTCTTCGCGCAGCTCTTCAATCACCTTCACGGTGAGATGGGCCACCTGCATGGCGGTCTCCTTCTCAATGGTTGCTTCTTTCTCGAGGTCGGTGCCCCGGTAATCGGCATACTTGGGAGTGGGGCGGTTGAACATGATGTCGTAGTAATCGGCGTACCGTATGCCGAAAGAGAAGTATGCCTGCACCAGGCCTTCTATGACGGCACGAGGATCTTCTTCCTTCTCATAGACCTCCATGAACTCTTCGAAGAGCATCTCGAATCCCCGTGTCTGCAGTTCAAGGTAGAGCTCGTCCTTACGGGAGAAGTAGTTGTAGATGTTGGCGGCGGTCATACCAAGCTTCTTCCCCAGCTTTCGCATGCTGAGATTCTCGAACCCTTCGTTGGTCATGATGTCAAGTGCTCCTTGAAGTATGCGGTCACGGACGGCATACACCTGGTCGGGTGTTCGTGTTGCCCTGGGCATGGTTTCACCTTTCATGTATTTTAGTAGTTAACGGTGTTAATTTAACGGTGTTCATTATTTTTGGCAAGTATTTTTTTGTGTATAAAGTCATCGAAGTTATGCATTACTTTTGAGTGCCAATTAAAATGTATTATGAAAAAACTTGACTATTGAATAGAGTTTCTACAGCATTCAGCAATGAATAATCGTATTTCAAGAAATAATAAAGAAGCAATTATAAAAGAATTAAATGACTATTTTAAGTCGGTTGATGGGATACTCTTTGCTGTTGTACATGGTTCCTTTCTGCAAAAAAACACATATAATGATATTGATTGCGCGGTATTCCTGGATGTTCCAGTTGAACACGTTGCTGATTATGAGCTTACCCTTGAAACATCCATAATACTTGAATTATCTTTGCCTGCCGAGTGTGATGTACGGGTGTTAAATAATGCACCAATTGATTTCAGGTTCAATACAATACGGGAAAGCATACTTCTTTTTTCTCATGATGAGGACATATTTAATAATTTTAAAGAACAGACCATACTGGAATACCACGATTTCTCATTTTTCCTGAATAACTATTTGCGAGAGCTTCATGCCAGTCGATTATAAAGAAGACAAGGTACGTAAAATATTGTCAGAAATTCACGGTGCAATGATATTGTTTTCCACTACGTCTGGTAATTAAACTTATGCCTGCACTGTGAGCAGGTGACCCTGAGGCTTCCTTTGCCGGAGGGGAGCCTTAGCCTGGCCATGCAGGCGGGACACTGCACCACCAGGTCCATGAGAAGTTGTTCCAGGCGCTTTTTGTCAAATCCCACCACGAGCTCATTATCAACCAGGAAAGCAGGAACGCCGCTGACATTCCGGCTTGCGAGTTCCTGGCGGGCCTGCTGGTCACGGGTGATGTCCTTCTCCGTAAAGGGTATGTTGCGCTTCTGCAAATATTGCTTTGCCTGCATGCAGTAAGGGCAGGTTGGAGTACTGTATAGAATAATTTTTCTCATGATATCTTCCCGGTACATCAGTATTTCATTAATTACCTGAAAGATAATCACAGATACCGGCAAACGTCAAGAAGTTGCTGTCAATCACCGGGCAGGTTTATTATGCCGTTATAGATTATTCCCCGAAGAAGGTCGATAGTTATCTTCTGCTCATCGAGAAAGAGTGAACAGGCATCAGGAACCCCCGTTATAAGGGGAATACCCTGTTCACGGCAGTGATGGGCAGTAGGTGAAGTGAGACCCGCCTCGGTTGTGATGACAGCTTTTGCCCCTGAAATCCGGGTTACTTCATCACTGGTTAACGAACCGGCCACCAGTATTGTGTCTTCATCTATTGCGTCAGGAAGGTTATCCCGCATACGCACTACCCTGCCCTTGATAACCCCCTTGCCGATTCCCTCTCCACGTGCCAGCACATCCGCTACAACATGTATTCGCATGATGTTGGTGCCGCCGGTCACTTCAGTCAGTATGCCGGCGGTAATTACCAGAAGGTCACCGGTGTTAACCAGGCCCTTCTCGGTGCAGCGCGCAAGCGCGTCATCAACAAGGGATGCCATTCGCGTGGAGTGTGCCACCTGCACGGGAACGATTCCGTATGACAGGGTCAGCTGGTTCATCACCTTCTGGCTGGTGGTAACGGCGATTACGGGTACATCGGGCTTATACCTGGACACCTTTCGGGCGGTTAGACCCGACTGGGTGGCGGTTATGATAGCCTGGGCCTTCAGGTTGCGGGCTGCTTCAACCGAGGTGTAAGCGATTGAATCGGTGATGGACATGGAGGGATGGGGTTCCCTCCCCGCGATTACTGAACGGTACTGTTGGGATGACTCCGCGTTGAGGGCGGTTTTTGCCATGGTTTCCACCGATTTGACCGGGTACTCACCAAAGGCGGTTTCGCCCGAAAGCATGAGGGCATCGGTGCCGTCAAATACCGCGTTGGCCACGTCGGTGACTTCAGCCCGCGTGGGGATGGGATTGCGTATCATGGAATCAAGCATCTGGGTGGCGGTGATAACCGGTATGGAGCTGTCGTTTGCCTTTGCGATGATCATCTTCTGCACGATGGGAACATCGGCGATGGGTATCTCTATCCCGAGATCACCCCGGGCCACCATGATTCCCTGGGACACTTCCAGAATGCTGTCAATGTTACCAACCGCCTCGTGTTTTTCTATCTTGGCGATGACAGGAATATCGGTGCCGTGCTGTTCCATAAGACCTTTCAGTTCAAGTACGTCAGCCGCGGTACGCACAAAGGAGAGGGCAACCATGTCAACATCCTGTTCAATTCCGAATGCAAGGTCATCTTTGTCCTTGCCGGTGATTGATGGTGTCTTGATGGAAGCCTCGGGAAGATTGATCCCCTTGCGGTCTTTCAGTTCGCCCCCCCTGACAACTGAGGTATATATATCTGATCCATCAATATTTTCAACATTAAGTTCAAGAAGGCCGTCGTCTATAAGTATGCGTTGCCCCGGGGATACCGATTCGGGAAGTGTGTCAAGGGACACGCTCACCGAGATGGCGTTTCCCGGTACCTTGCGTGTGGTGAGAATGAATTGCTGGCCCTTTTTAAGCAGTACTTTCTCTTTAAGAGTACCTATTCTAATCTTGGGGCCCTGCAGGTCCATGAGTATACCCACGGTTCGATCCATGGAGGACGCGACTGTTCGTATGTTCTTTATCAGTTCGGCATGGTACCGGTGACTGGAATGAGACATGTTTAAGCGCGCCACGTTCATTCCTGCCTCGATCAGGGCCCGTATCTGTTCAGGTTTTTCACAGGCCGGGCCGATAGTGCAGACTATCTTTGTGTTTCTCATTGGTTACATGTCCTTGTAGAATAATTATAAGAAGAGAGTAGTAGTATATCACCTGGCGAGGGTAAATTCAAGGAAATGGGGGTGGCGAGTGAAAAGTTATCAGTTTTCTGTTGTAATATTTTTATGTTAACATAGCATATATCCAGCATACATGGAGGGCAGCACTTTTAATGGGAAGAAGGATGGACAGTGGTTTTGCGTATGCCATAAGCGCGGTGCTGCTGTGGTCAACGGTTGCATCGGCATTCAAGATCACCCTGCGTTTTACCCCGCCTGAATGGCTGCTGGTCTATTCGGCCCTTGTGTCGGCGTTGGTGCTGTGGCTGGTGGTGCTGCTGCAGGGAAAGCTTGGGCTGTTTCGTGAATTGACGGGGCGTGATATTGTAATGACCACTTTTGCAGGATTACTGAACCCGTGCGCGTATTACCTGGTGCTCTTCTATGCGTACGACCTGCTGCCGGCGCAGGAGGCGCAGCCACTCAACTATACCTGGGCCATTGTGCTGAGCATTTTCTCGGCGGTTATCCTGGGAGAGCGTCTTTCCTTCAAAATGTTTGGCGGCCTCCTGGTGAGTTTCTGCGGGGTGCTTGTGATCGCCACCAGGGGAGAGATCAGCGGTATGTACTTTGCCAGCCCCACCGGGGTGGGCCTTGCGGTGGGAAGCTCACTCATCTGGGCATCCTACTGGGTGCTGAACATGAAGTCCCGCGTAGACAGGTCACTGCGTCTTGCGCTGGGGTTCACTGCCGGGTTTGT
>CAZAOK010000169.1:0-4178 GCA_964486725.1 uncultured Leptospiraceae bacterium | reverse complement strand
GGAATGACAGTTAAAATAAATTATGATGGTTTTCCCCAAAATTCCGGAATGAGCCTGTTTTATAAATAATGATCTTCTTATTTAAATACTTTCTCTGTGTCCATTGTGTCTCTGTGGTGAAAAAATTAAGTTCATGAATTATTTACGGTATCTTCCCGGAACGGGGTAGGTATAGGGCTTGCCGGTGATGGGGTTTTCGTGCACAACGCATACCGTGTCGAACAGGGACTCAATTGCCTGGTAGGTGATGATCTCTTCGGGGGCGCCGTCGGTGAATATGGTGCCGTCTTTAATGGCGATGACGCGGCCGCAGTAATCGGCGGCAAGGTTTATATCGTGCAGCACAGTTATGATGGTGGTGCCGTTACGGTTCAGCTCTACCAGGTGGTCCATCACCTGGGTAACGTGGTTGATGTCCAGATGGGCAACGGGTTCGTCAAGGAGTATTACCTGTTCTGCCTGTGCCACCGCCCTGGCGATGAATGACCGCTGCTGTTCTCCACCTGAAAGTTGGGTGATGGGTTTTTCGCGTAACGGGTCAAGGTCCATAACCTTAAGGGCATTTTCTACCACCTGGCCATGATGGGCTTTAGCCCTGTTAAAGAATCTCTGGTGTGGAAACCTGCCCATGGATACGAATTTTTCTACGGTGAAGGGGAGCAGGTTTTCAAGTTTCTGGTGTACGATGGCAACCTGCGGAGCGTACCGGTATGGAGGGATAGCTTTCACGTCCTGCCCTTTGAATTTGAGGGTGCCTTCGCGGGGGGAAAGCTGCCGGCTTAACAGTTTCAGTAGTGTTGATTTACCGGCGCCGTTTGGGCCGATGATGCCGATAAATTCTCCGGGTTGTATGTCAAGTGTTATATCGTGGAGAACAAGCTGTTCGCCGTATCCCGCGTGAATATTGTTGAGGGAAAATAATGTCATCAGCCTGACCACCCCCTTCTAAGCAGTATGAGGAGAAAAAAGATCCCGCCGAAAAATCCCATGATGATACCCGCGGGGATCTCGTATGGTGATACCATTGTTCTGCCCAGGGTGTCGGCCATCACAAGCAGCAGTCCTCCGGTGACGGCGGTGGCCGGCAGTAATACCCTGTGTTCGGGGCCCGAAAGCAAGCGTACCGCGTGTGGGGTGATGAGACCGACAAATCCGATTACACCCGCCAGTGATACCGAGATGGCTGCCAGCATGGAGGCTACCCAGAAGATTACCAGTATCTCTGAGCGGGTTATGCCGTGGCTGGCAGCGAAGTCGTCGCCGAAAGAGAGTATGTTCAGATGCCTTGAATAGAGAAGGGTGACAATGAGCAGGGCTCCCAGCGCGATTGCTGATTTGCCGAGGTAATCGTATCGGGCCAGTGAGAGGTCGCCCATCAGCCACATAAGTGCCTTATGTACCTGGTCGGCGCTGCTGAAGGCGAACAGCAGAAGCACCGCTGATGAAAAGATGAAGCTGAGTGACAGCCCCCCTAATATCAGGGCGGGACTTGAAAAACCGAACTTTCGTGCCAGCAGGTAAACCAGTAGTATCACAAAGATGCTTCCGGTAAAGGCGCCGGCAAAAATGAAGCCGGTTGACAGTGACATGATAATGGCAAAGGCGGCACCGCACGCGGCGCCGCTTGATATCCCCAGGGTAAAGGGTTCGGCAAGGGGATTTTTCAGCAGGGCCTGGTACAACACTCCGCTTGCCCCCAGTGATGCCCCGATTATGAGTGCCATTAAAATGCGTGGGATTCTCAGTTTATACAGGATTATGGAAACAGTTTCAGGGGTGCCATGAAATAGTGCTTCTACTATGATGGATGGGGCTATGTTCACCTGGCCCAGTATCATTGCCAAAAACAGTATGCCTGTGCCGGTTACGAGAATCAGCAGGGTGATGATGAGGTTTCTTTTTATTGTCATTGCCTGTTTCTTCATGGGATATGTGCCGGTTGCTATATGTCTTTATTGAAAATTTTTCTGAATTCCGCAAGGGTTTTTATATAATCACCCGGTGTATAATAGCAGGCAGGATCATAACTGATATAATGTATGGCTTTGTTTTTCACGGCACTGAGACGCATGGCATCTTCTCCAAGTAATTCTTTCAGCCGTTGACCTGTTGACGAAGATGTTGTGATGATTACACGGGGATTTTTATGTATGATCAGTTCCGCGGTTATAACCGGGTACTGATGACGGGTGGTGGTTATAATGTTGTGTCCCCCGGCGTCGTTTATTATGTTTCCAATGAATGAAGTATGGTTTGCCGCGATAAGGGGACGGTCGGACAAAAGGAAGAGCACGTCAACCGGTGCTTCGGGGCGTGCCAGTATTTTCTTCCGAATGGTTCTGTATTGATCAAGCTTTTTTCGGGCAAGTTCCTGTTTTCCGGTTATGGCACCTATGGTAGTGTATGTTTCCGCTATGGTATCAAAGGTGGTATACCCGGAGAATTTTTTTAAGTGTAATGAGAGTGATCTAAGCCGTTCGGTAAATTGGGTGGGATTGTCTTCACCTGAGAGAATTACAAGATCAGGTTTCTGCGTGATTATTTTTTCCATGTTGAGGTTCACAAGGGTGCCCACAACCGGTACCTCTTTTCGCAAGGGCGGATGATAGCTTGTTACCCCGACCAGGCGTGAATCGGCATCAATATCTATGATCATTCTTGTGAGTGATGGTGATAGAGATATTACGCGATGGTATTGTTTGTGCTGACTGGAGTTGCCGGTGGTTTCTGGTTCAGTGGATAAGAGTAAAAAAAACGTAACGCAGGTCAGCAACATGACGGGAAAAAACGCATACATGATGCGGATATATATTGTTTGGGAATTTCTGATCATTTCAGGCCAGTTTCACCCTGTTGGCCCATTCCACGGCCTGCAGGTATGAGAGGGATATGGCTTCTTCATTCAGGGAGAGTTTATTAGCAAGAGGTTCCATTGATGTCCAGTTTCCCTTTTCATGAAGCAGCATTAAGGTATAGTAGTCTGTAAGTGGTCCCTGTTTTCGCCCGATGAGGGCATCCTTGATATCGTCATCAAGGTTCAACTCGCTGAGAATTATATCTTTTGGTTTGTCAACAAAAGCGTCGATTAGAGAGAACATACCCATTAAAAAAAGGTCGGATGAGATCTCCTTCATTCCTGTTTTCATGGCAAGTTCTTCTGCGAATCGTGCCCGTATAATTGAAGTGGCTACCAGTTCTTCCGGTTTATCCTCACCCATGGCACTTAATGCCATGAGAGAAATCCATTTGCGAAACTCCTTGATGCCCAGCAATGTGAGTGCCTGCTTAATGGAATGTATCTTGCTGGTAAAACCAAACGCGGCAGAATTGATGAATTTCAGAAGTTTGTAACTGAGGGACATATCACGCTTGATGATGTTTTCTATATTACTATACTCGAAATTACTTGAATGAACTTCCCGCAGTATTTCCAGGTAGCTCAACTTGTTGCCGGGTATGTCCCTGCCTTCTATTATTTGTGGTTTGCTGAAAAAATATCCCTGGAAATATGAATACCCGTCGGAAAGGGCCTGGTTATACTCCATGTAGGTTTCGACCTTTTCAGCCAAAAGTTTTACCGGGTATTCTTCTGCCAGTGTAAGTATAATATCATGTGATTGGGGGTTGATTTTTCTAAAATCGATTTTTACGATATCAGCAATCTCAAGGAGAGGCCTGTATTTATCGTGAAACACGAAATCATCCAGGGCCAGCATATATCCAGCTTTCTTCAGTTTTTTGCATTTACTGATGATTTCGTAAGTAGGTTCAACGGTTTCGAGAATTTCAATAGTTAAAAGCTCTTTGGGAAACATGGTTGCTGCTTCGCTGTATAGCAGGGTTTCTGTGAAATTGATAAATCCTCTTTTCCCCCCGGTCATTGAGTCCATTCCAAATAACAGGAAACTTGAAAGAATTGTTTGTGAACTCGCGTAATCGCCGTCAAGTGTATTATAGAAGTTGTGAAATCCTTCCCGAAAAAGCAGTTCATATCCAAATACATGTGCATGCCGATCAAATATCGGTTGCCGGGCAATATAGATGCCTTTTGCCACATTGATTGTATCTGTGGGGGCCGAATATATTTTATTTTCCATAATGTATATACTTTGCTGTTGATGCCATGCTATGCCCAGTTTTAAATATTTATGTTTAATAAAAGTAGTATATGATATTAT
>CAZAOK010000168.1:0-4190 GCA_964486725.1 uncultured Leptospiraceae bacterium | reverse complement strand
AAGTATTGTTCTGATCTTCAATATTAAATGTTACCGTATATGTTTCAACTTCAACGGGCATCATAACCACATTAAAATTTGTATTTCCCGTAACAGAAATGTTAGTCATATTCACGTCCATATATCCGGGTGCCGAAACACTGTAAGAGTAAGTTCCGGCAGCAATTTCCTCAAACACATAGTTTCCTTCAGTATTAGTTTGCCCGTTAAAGGTAATAATTGCGTTCTCCACAGGATTATTTTCCTGATCATTGACGCTAAAATTCACCGTAAATAAGGAGGGTGTATCCTCTATAAGTGTTACATGAAAAGTACTATTTCCCGAAACGGTTGCATTGCTGACAGTGAAAGTATTGTAACCGTCTGCTTCAATGCTGTAGTCGTAGTTGCCTGCTTCAACACCGGTAAAAGCATAATTGCCTTCGGGATTTGTAATGTCGTTGAAAGTAACAGTTGCGTTTTCAATGGGATTCTGAAGGTTATCCATGACATTGAAGTTTACTGTATAGGTTTCTTCTGTGATTGGATTTAATGTTATGTTGATATGGGTATTGGCAATGATCTGCAAATCATAAACATTGACATCCTGAAAACCTTCTGCTGTTATGGTGTAATGGTAATTGCCGGATTCTGTTTCATTAAACAAATAATCACCTGGATCATTGGTTATATCTCCCAGGGTGATGACAGCATTAGTAACATCATTCTGATTGTGATCTTTTACTGAAAAGGTAACGTCAAATTTTTCGGGAGCGATAGCAGTTAGTTGTATGTCAATTTGTTTATCAGAATTGACCGTTACCTGGTTGGTCATTTCAATAAATCCTTCTGCGGCAATTGTATAGGAATATTGCCCTTCTTCAATACCAGTAAAGGTATAATCACCCGGGTTTTGTGTTATTTCATCAAAAGTAACCAGTGCATTACTGATAGGGGAGCCATTGATGTCTGTGATATTAAAAACCACCTCAAAAGTTTCCGGTGGAATAGTGGTCAATTCAACATCTATATTTGTATCCTCCGAAATGTTAACAGTTTCGTTTACATCGTAATAACCATCGGCTGATATGGTATAATTGTAAGTACCATCTGATACTTCACCAAATGTATATTCTCCCTGAGGATTTGAATTATCACCGAGTGTTATTGTTGCATCATTGATTGGATTTCCATCCTCATCGTTTACTGAGAAAACCACCTCAAAATTTTCCGGTGGAATAGCGCTCATTTCAACATCTATAGTTGTATCTTCCGAAATGTTTAGACTTTCGTTTACATCATAATAACCATCGGCTGATACTGTGTAATTGCAGTTGCCGGTATTTATGCCATCAAAGATATAATCACCTTCCGGGTTGGTAGTCCCATTAAGTGTGATCGTTGCATTTGGTATGCTATTGTCATCGTGTGAAACATTAAAGGTAACCTGATGGATAATTTCCTCAAAATGGGCATTGATAACCATATCGCTATTGATATTGATGGATTGCGGATTAATGTTTCCGCTGATATCACCACTCCATTCAGTAAACTCCCATCCACTGTCAGGTATTGCTGTAATTGTTACGTTTTCATTTTCATCATATGCTGTTTTATCAGGGTTTAAAGCAACGGTTCCATTTCCCACAACGGAAGTATTAATTCCAAAAGTAGGTTCTTCCTGTTCGTGTTCTCCTATGGTCCAGGTTCCCACGACAATTGCCCCCTGATCTCCTGAATTTTCAACTGAAACAGTTGTTGGCAGATTATAATCGTTGTCGATTCTTGCCGCCATACCCATTTGGTCCAGTTTAGATAAAGAAGAGGAGAAACTATTGTCCCAGGAAGTTAATTCATTACCATTTCTGGAAACGGCGCCTGCCACGGAAAGATAAGCTGTTTGGGGTTGCGGCACATTTTCCGAAAAAGCAGTTGGTATCTGGCTACCACTCGTATTAGAATTTGCGTCATAATAAACTGCATTTTGAATGTCAAACTCCATGATGATTCCGCCTATATCCGAGGATGTTCCGAAATTAAGATCGAAAGAAGTTTCTGTTCCATCGGCGATTTTGTCGCAAATAAGAATACCATGTCTAGTGTTTTTATCATTTCCGTTTTGAATTACTTCTCTTAAAGTAAATCCTTCAGGAATATCGGGTGTTTGTTCGTCTTGTCGATGAGCAAGAACTGCTACCAGGAGGCTACCCTCAGTTGTGGGAAAAGGAAGAGATACAGTTCCGTTACCTGAGGCAGATTGCAGGATACCTTCCCCCTCAGTTACAACTTCTTCGAAAGTTGCTGTTATTGATTTATTATCATTCATTGTTATATTTACAGTACTTTCTTGTCCTGAAATATTTCCTCCCCATTCATCAAAAACCCAATTTTCATCTGGTTCTGCTGTCAAAGTAACTGTTTCACCTTCATCATATTCATCTTTCAAAGGTGAAACATCTACTGAGCCATTGCCTGTGATGTTTAAATTTAGTGTATAGGGGGGGGCAATTAAATCTTGTTCATTATTAAATTGTAGTGCACCTATATCCAAGGTATTATCATGAGGAACCGAAGTACCTGATATATCTAACAGGTAATCATCATCCATCCAGCTTTCCCAAATGCCAGCATCAATCGCTATTGAATTTTCTAATATGTTAAAGTCATCGTTATCATAATCAACAAACAGTTCATCGGTATTTAGAGTAGATAAATTTATATTATTTCCCTGAGATTGAGGATTAGCATTAGTTCCATCAGGAATTATATTGTTGTAAAATTTAGACAATCCACCACTAGAAGCTACAGTAATAATATTTCCACTTTTTGTTTCTACAAAAGTATTATTGTAAACTTCATTTTCTCCAAATTCACCACTTCCCAAATATGCAAACGTATCTAAATCTATAAATATATTCCCGTAAACTTTTACTTCACTAGTATTTGTGTAAATTCCTGTTTTTGTCCAGTTATTATTATTATGATTATGACCAATAATAACATTATTTTTTATAGTTATTGTATGCTTCTTTGAGGAACTTGCATTTGAAACATTTCCAAAATACATAACATTACCACCATCAGGATAACTAAATGGTGCATATAAAAAATTATTTTCTATTAATCCGGTAACATCTTCTGTACCTGCATTAGGATTTACAATCAAACAAAATTTATTACCTACATCTGATTTGTCAATAATATTGTGATGATAGTGATAATTTCCCCTGAAATCTCTAATTTGGATTCCATCTCCACTAGCAATATTTTGTGGATTACCATCTGGTAGCCAATTTTGATTTATTTGGTGAATATGGGAATAAGCAACTTCTATATTATTATCCTTAGAAAGATCTTTTTGTATGAAATGTATACCATTTGTTGCTTTATTTAATACTTCAATTCCAACAAACATATATCCAATTCCAAATCCATTTAATTCTGCAGTACCATGAAATTTGCTATTAAATATTTTGCCGTTATCTCCATTTTCCGAGCTACTTGTTTTGCCGAACCTAACGGAGTTTATTTCAATATCCCTTAAAAGACAATTATCACCAAAGAGAGTAATTCCGCCATCAGCATAAGGTCTGTTACCGTGACCCATAGCACCCTCTGAATCCCCATAAGCACCGATCATGATATTATCTCCTGTAAATTCAAGTCCTGAATCCCAATTTTGGGTCGTACCTCTCTTAATTAAATAGGCAACATTACTTTTTGATTTGTCTACATCCATTAAATTTTTAAAAGGTTTTTCCAAACTTCCATTATTATCTGTGCCTTGATATTCCGGGTCAATATAAATAATTGATGAATAGTCAGTTTCATTATTGAATACACTGTTGTGATAGTAATTGTAAACTTCTTCGGTAAAAACATCATTCCATGACTTATTTCTTATGTCATGTATTGTATTATTTCCATAGGTAAATAAAGACAAGTGTAATAAGAACAATACTAATAGTTTGGAATTAGTTTTAGTAAATAAATGTTTTTTATCTAATAATAAATAGTTCTTGAATTTCATGTCAGTTATATTTACTTCTTATATGTTTATTTATTGTTGGTGTGTTGCTTGCTACTCACCGAAAATTTTTTGTTGAAATGGTGTAAATTTGAATTATTTATTAATTAGTCTTTGCAAGAAAATGCAAAATACTGCGTTATTCTCGTTTTTGAATCAGTCATTTACGAAAAGTAAACTCCTT
>CAZAOK010000167.1:0-4283 GCA_964486725.1 uncultured Leptospiraceae bacterium | reverse complement strand
CACAAGCTCAGATGACGAATCGCAGTATCTGGAATTTTCGCTGGTTGAGTAGTTAAAACATAATTTCGCACAAAAAAGCCTGTTGACTGTATGATTTTCGAAAAGTTTTTCAGCATTTGCATGTAATGTTATTGGATTTTTGTCTGTTCTTTATTTGCTGTTGCTTTCCAGCAGAAGATTGTAAGATCAAAGCAGCCTTGTAACTTTATTCATAAAATATAGTCAGGGCGTGAATGCTATCTATCGGTTCATAAGATCATTTTTGTTTTCTATACTTAGTCCTTTCATTTCACACATCAAATATCACAAAATCATTTTGAATAGTGCCTGTATTTTAATTCCCGGCAGAATTGTCGATCAAAAAAAGTTTTTAATAAAGTGATAAACCCAACGAATAGGTAATGGGCAACTAAAATTTCAGGTTCAATCCATTCAGACAACATCCGCAAAAAAGACCCCGGAATCTTTTTGCGAGTCAGAAATATCTTTTAATTATTTCTGTTGCTAAAGATTCCGGGGTTTTTATACTGGTACTTGAATTGATGATGATTTCAAAGGATGAGAAATTCTCCTAATCAACCATTAATCATGATGGGAATAAGCCACTAACCGGCGGTTCGGCCAATCCGGGCTGCAAATCAATCTGCGTACTCGGAATAGGGTAAAACTCATGTACACCTTTCTCAAAATTGGGGCCGAGTTCTTCGGTTCTGTCGAGTCTGATAAGGTCGAAGAACCTGTCGGCAGCCCATTCGAAAGCCAATTCGGCGGCACGTTCATCCACGATATCGTCGATGGTAGCTCCAGAGATGGGAGGCATACCAGCCCTTTCGCGAACTTCATTAATATATGCATCACCCGCTCCAGGTCCATTTTCGTGGATTAGTGCTTCAGCATAGAGCAGGAGTGTTTCTGCATAGCGAAACAATCTTACGTTATTGTATCCACCATAGCGGTACCTGCCTTCTGTTTGCTGGTTGAAGGGCAAATAATTTTTAAACCAGAAGGCTTCAGCTACTCCGCGACCATCCTCATTATACCTGTCGAGCAATGATTGCAGGTCGCCGGGTATAGCACCAATAGAATCACCTTCCTGAGTAGCTGTATTGGGGTAGATAATGCTTGTTTCCAAACGTATACCTTCATTTCTTTGCTCCATCAGGTCAATATATTTCTGTGCTGGCATTGAAAAACCCCATCCACTGTTAAAAGCACCTCCGTCAAATCGTGTACCTCCATCTTGTTTTATGCCGTGGGCTACGTAGTATTGATCAATAGATGTGGCATCGCCGGTAGAAGTAGAGAAATCTGTATGATTCAATTCAAAGATATTTTCAACAGAAAACTCACCTTGCTTTTTAAAGAGGGTATAATAATCGGGGTAAAGAGAAAAAACGCCACTATCTACAATTTCTTTTGATGCATTAAGCATCAGCTGATAATCCTGCATATCGCCAGCTACTTTAGCAAGCAACATATAGGCAGCCCAGCGTGTCACACCACCTTTTCTTTCCAGCTGTGCAGGATGTTGGGAAGGCAAATGCTCCACGATCTCCTGAAGTTCTTTCACCACATATTCCAGGGCTTCCATTCTGGGAGATCTTCTGAGTGCAGCAGCAACGATATCGCGGTCGTAGAAGGGGATATCTCCATATATCCGCGCCATTCTCCAGTAAGCCAATGCCCTGAAAAATCTCACTTCTGCTTTGTATTGGCGCAAAAGGTCCTGATCGCTGGCATGTTCTCCAAACAGGTCAAGCTCTTCCAGTGCGGCATCAGCATCTCTGATCATATTAAAGTGAGATGTCCATAGATTATTAACAAACCATGCATTGCGCAACGATTCGTATTTAAAATCCTGAATGTCTTCCATAACTGGTTGATCGTTGGCATGTGCTCCTTTAAAGATAAAATCACTTCTGAAGTTCATCATACACTGGTTGGCCCAATGATGAAGGCGATTTGCATTAGCGCTGGCGTACATACCCGAAACAGGTTCATACATACGGCTTTCATCCGTATAGTCTACTTCTTCAAGGGGTATCTGTCCTTCAATGTCTTTGTCGAGAAAATCTTCGCAACTGCTGAAAAAGAATGGTATGGTTAATAGCATCAATAACCAGATATTTATTTTTTTCATGTTTGTTTGTTTTTTAGTTTTCAAAATCTGTTTCTGCCCTACGGAACTTTTTTTGGAATAAAGGTAGGAAGGGTTTATGAAATGGATATGGAAATACAACTTTTCCATGTTAATAAGTAATGTTAAGTCCAACAATAAAACTAGTAGGGATCGGATATACGCCACCTGCTAAACCCTGTCCGGTAACTTCGGGAGTAAACCCATTGAACTTAAAGAACGTAAAGGGGTTTTGTGCCGCAAATCGTATCCTGATTTTTGAACCTGTCTGACTTCCGGGTAAAAGATCGTTGAAAGTATATCCAAGTGTTATGTTCTGAATACGGAAAAACGATCCGTCTTCAACCAAAAAAGAATTGAGCGGACTCAGATTCCATGAGTTTACTAATCCTCTGGATGAAGGATAACTGTTTGAACTTCCCTCACCAACCCATCTGTTTTCGTACAGGTCGGTATCAAAATTAAAATCAGCATGCCATGCCCTGTTGCCTCTGAGAGTGTTGACGAGCTCATTACCAGAGACGCCATATACAGAAACAAAAAGATCGAAATTACGATAATCCAGGCTGATCTGCCCGCCGTAGGTAAAATCGGGTATATTGGCTCCCAGATATTGTCTGTCATTTTCATCTATCACACCATTATCATCAACATCTTCATATTTGAGAAAACCAGGTTCAACCTGTCCATGCACTTCGGTATCTATATGTTCTTCAATTTCCTGGTTAGTTTGATAAACACCAACAACCTTATAACCATAATAAGAATACAACGGATGTCCTACTTCTGATCTTATTCTGAACTCAGATGAACCAGCGTCTATATAAGGTTCACCTGCAAGATCGAGAACTTCGTTGTGTAAAGTACCCAGGTTCCCTTTTACGGAATATCCAAAATCGTCGATTTGATCTTCCCAGGTTATGGATAATTCGATACCCCTGTTTACGAACTCTCCGGCATTTCTGATCATTCCACCTGCACCCATGAGGTTTCGGGTAAAAATAGCAGCATTTCGCGTTACCCTGTTGAAATAATCAATCTCTGTATACAATCGTTCATCCAGTAATCCAAGTTCAATCCCTGCATTGGTTTCTTCGGTGAGTTCCCATTCCAACTCATTAAAAAACACGCTGGATACATATCCGGGGACAATCATATCGTTTCCGAAAACATACGAATTATTAAACCCGGTAAATATCTCTCTGGTACCAGATTCCCGGGGCACATTGTTGTTTCCGAGCTGACCCCAGCTGGCTCTTACTTTCATAAACTGAAAAAGATTTTGATCCTCCATAAAAGGTTCTTCGCTGATTACCCAACCTAAGCCCACTGAGGGGAAATAACCCCAGGTTTGAGAATATTTGTCGGTACCATCCGCCCTAAAGGTAGCATTGATCAAATATTTATAGTTGTAGTTGTACATCAACCTACCATACATGGAAACACCTCTTTCGGCGTAGCCTCCATCGAAAACCTCAAAATTAGCCGGGTCGGGATCAATCGCGTTAGAAAAGTAAAAGTATTCGGGAGGACCATTGGGTACATTTTGGGCAAGCCCTCCGGCATCTCTTGCGTCAACCCTACGGGTGGAAAAACCTCCCAGCAACGTGAAATTATGATCTGCAAAGCTTTCTTTTAAGGTGAGTGTATGATCCAGATGAATACTGCTATATTCATTGTAGCTTTTGGTAAGACGGGAATTTTCGTTTTTCAGTTTTTCGTCTACAAAATATACCGGTACATATACCCGGCTATTTCCGTTTCGCAGTTCATGGCTAAATTGTGTTCTGAATACAAGACGGTCGTCGCCTAACAACCGAATGTTGGTATGTGCATTATACATCAATTCCGTTCCTTTGGTAAAGTTATGGTTCCCTGTGCTGAAATGCAGCTGGGCTGCCGGATTATTTACCGGTCCTACCTGATAGCCAGCCTGAATGACACCGGCATAATCACCATTGTCTTCTGTTACCGGAATAATGGGCACGGCACTATACATCCCACCCCAAACAGATCCTTCATCGCGTGACATCCTGTGACTTACCACAATATTGGTTCCTATGTCAAGAAACTTGTAGGGATTAAAATTTGCCGTTGCTTTCAGATTAACCCTTTCAAACTCATTGTCCGACTCAAGCAATCCTTC
>CAZAOK010000166.1:0-4528 GCA_964486725.1 uncultured Leptospiraceae bacterium | reverse complement strand
GCGGGGCTGGAAATACCTGGAAGACGAAATCGACAATGACGGGCATCCAACGCAAATATATTACTATGACGTGTAACAGGATATGAATATTTACTATGGCTGACGAGAAAGATTTTTTATCATGGTTTTCCCTCCGCTACCGGTATCCCCGGCCCGTTTCGCGGGCGTTTGAATCTGCCTGTTTTGCCATCTATCCCGATGAACTTGCCAGCAGGATTACCTGGTGTGCCTCTGTGGCAGTGCGCTACGTGGGAATGTTGAAACAGTGTGCCTACCTTGCGTCAAATGCTTCAGCCTCCATAAATCCCCCGGGGGTAAATGATCTGAAACTGCCGATTGACGGCGCAGTGTGGCCTGAAGATATATCCTTTACCCTATCCCCATACCTCTTTCAACTGGCTGATATCTTTGCCGGCAGAACGGGGAAGGGTGAGTTTGAACTGCTGCAAAATTCATTGCAGTCCCTGGAATACCTCACCCGTTACAGGCTTGTGATCGTAGAAGAAGAAGGGTTTCGTGTTCTCTGTGGGCCCCGCATGGAATACATGGTATGGAACCCAATTCAGGAAGAGGTGTGCGAACTGGTTCAGGAAGGTAACCCGGTTCTTCTTGATGTCCCTACCGGCCGTTTTATTACCCTCTCACCCCTTATGGTTTGGACACGAAATGAAAAAAGTCCCTTTGGTCACCTGTACATGCTGCGGCATCTACGGGGAAACTCGGGCTTCTATATTGAAGAGGGTGTTGCCGGGGCACCCTCACACGCGGCAAAGATAACGGAAAGGCCCTTCACGGGAACTCTTTCCCTTAGTGGCGAGGTGTCTGCCTCCATAATGGAGGTACCCGCACGATTTGATGATGGGGACACAATTGATGACTTTAAGATTGGAGGAGTAATATGGCGGGGGGGCACCGCGGACATTTACCTGGCTTTTGACAGGAAAAAAAAGAACACCGTGGCGCTGAAAACATTTGAAAACCAGGAAGGGGGGTTTGATGAGAATTACTGGAGATTTATTAACGAGGAAAAGTATTCACGAAATATTCGCGACCGGCATGTGATCACCCCCAGGAGATTAGCCGCAGGGGGACACGGGATCATCTTTTCACAGGAGTACGCCGAGCGTGGTTCACTCATGGATTACCTCACCCACAACGGGGTACTGGCAGAAACGGTGGCACGGTGGATCGCCGTGAACCTCCTTGAAGCCATTGACGTGGTGCACCGTCATGGCATTATACATAATGATTTGAAGCCGGACAATATCCTTTTCACCGCTGATGGAGAGATCAGGCTTATTGATTTTGGTATTGCCTTTGACATGAATACACGGGACAGTGAACTTACTCCCGGCGTGCCGGTTGGAACCAGCGGGTACATGGCTCCCGAGTTACAGAAGGGAGCCTTCCCTTCACCGGAAAGTGATATCTTCTCGGCGGGGGTGGTGCTGGCGCAGATGCTTTCGGGCAGGGTGCCGGCTGAGTTCAGGGATGTTGAACCTGACCGGTCTATACCGGTTTATTTTCATGATTTTTTACAGCGTGCCCTGTCACCGGATCCCGCACGGCGATACTCAAGTGCCCGCGAAGCTGCGGATGCCCTGAGAGACGTGCCCGCGAAAAAGAAACGCTTCATTACCCTTGATATCGAGGGTACCCTGGTAACCAATTACTTTGACAAGAGTCCCCGCCCGGGGCTGAAAGAATTTCTTACCTTTCTGCTGAAGCATTTTGACCGTATATTCATCTATACCCTGCTGGGAGAAAAAGAGGTGATGGACGTGTTCGGTCAGCTTCTTGCAGAAGGGCAGGTGGGTGAAGAATTTCTTTACCGGTATGAGTATATCACCTGGGACCAGGGTGAGGACGGGACAACCAAGGACCTGCGCCGATGCATGGTACCGGTAGAACACAACGCCATCGTGGATGACATGGAGGTGATGATCCCGGAAGACCAGAGATTCAGGTGGGTTCGGGTGAAGGACTACAGCGAACCACTGCCCTATGACCGTGAGCTTGCCCGGGCCATGAAGGTGATAGGTGAGTTGTTTGATCTTGCCGATTAATTATTTTTTCGTTTCTTCGCGCCCCTGGCGCACTCTGCGACTTTGCGGTGATCCTTTAAAGCTACTTTCTCTGTACCCCTGAGACTCTGTGGTGAATTCTTTTTTCTTTTTGGTTGGAGTTTGCTAAGGGAGGCTAATTTTTTTAGTTGACAAGTAGTCTATAAGTGACTACCTTATATGATGTACAAAGTTCTAATTAAAAAGAAAGTGCTGAAAAACATTGAGAAAATGCCAAAATCAGTACAGGAGAAAATGATCCTTCTCGTAAAAGATTTGCATAGTAAGGGTCCTTTTCGTACTGAATGGCCTAATTATAGTAAGCTGGACGATGATGTATATCATTGTCATGTATCATACAAATGGGTTGCTTGTTGGAAACATGAAAAAAAATACAATCGTGATTGAGGTATATTATGCAGGCTCACGTGAAAACGCCCCATATTAAAATCGATATGAAGGGTGAAATACATCCCAAAGTTCTTTCAGTATTGAAAGAGGTGTATGGGAAAAAAGTAAAAATTATTAAAGAAAAAGATGATGAACTGGTTGATGTTTTTGAAACTGAGTGGTACAAAAATATTAATTCAGAAATGACTCCCGGTAAAAATATGACAATATACAGGAAAATTCATAAAATGACTCAAGAAGAACTAGGGGAAATGATGGGTGGTATTTCAAAACAGAATATTTCACATATGGAACGAGGTATTCGATCAATAAGTAAAGTAAATGCTAAACTATTGGCGAAAATATTTGACGTACCTGTTGATCGTTTTATATAATAATTTTGCTTTTTTCTTCCTTTGCGCCCCTGGCGTACTCTGCGACTTTGCGGTGATCCCTTAACACTACTTTCTCTGTACCCCTGAGACCCTATGGTGATCCCTGCACTTACTTGCTTTTTTCTTGACTAATGCTTAAAATCATAACTATCATTTTATTCAATGGATATTCCTTTTGAGGTAGCGTGATGTCCGAGTTAGAAAAGATTAAATCTGTTTTACGAAAAGAAAAGCCATTTCTTTCAAAACGTGGTGTAAATACTATCGGGATATTTGGTTCATATGTCCGTGGTGAAAATAACGAGGACAGTGATATTGATATTCTTATTGATTGTAACGAAGATTCTAATATAACCCTGTTCTCACTCATTGAGATGGAAATGGATTTATCAGAGAAACTTGATCACAAAGTAGATCTGGTTATTAAGTCTGATTTAAAACCTCATCTTGGTAAAAGAATACTGTCTGAGGTTGAATATGTCTGAAAAAGAGTATAAGGATTTTATTGATGATATACAGAATTCAATAAAGTTGATATATGAATTTACAGATGAATTTGATTATTCTGATTTCAATAATGACATAAAAACACAATATGCGGTTATTCGCTGTTTTAGGTGATTGGTGAAGCAGCAAAAAGACTACCTGGCAATTTCAAGGATAGATATCCTGCTATTCCCTGGAAAGTTATGGCAGGTATGCGTGACCGTTTGATCCATGGATATGATGTTGTTGATGCCGCAATAATATGGCGTACAATTCAAACAGATATTCCTGAACTTGAGAAGAAACTTTCATGCATTTCGTTTGATTAAGTTATATACCTTATGGTGGTTGTAACTGAACGAAATCCTCTACGCGCTGCGTCGTCCCCTTTACTAAAGGGGACTTGGTTTGATGGGACTTGTTGGCGGCATGTTATACTTTCATTATAGTGCAAAGAGAGATCTTTCGACCTTTAGAAAATACCTTTTAAAAATTCATTTTTATCAAGAGACTTCTGCCATTCTCTATGTCTCTTGACAGATTCAATTCTTTTAGATCTTTGAATGTTCAAGAATCTGGCAGTTTCAACCGGCCCCAATTCTTTCATAAGAACATCTATTCCTTTTTTTAATATATCTTCTTCTTTTTGATATTTTAATGTTTTCATTTTAGTTTCTCCATTTCACAGAACATAACAGGATTCATACAATCAATGCTTATTTCACTATTATTACATTTTTTAATGAATTTGTCATCACATGAAATAAAGCATGAACCAAAAGTCTCAGAAAATGCAATATGAGCTGCATCTGCGATTCCAAAATTGTTTGATATCAATATTTCTGTTCTTCCCTTAACTGAATTAGAATCATACTCAGGCATTGTTCCATAAGTAGTTAATAAATGAATGAGTTCAATTCTTTCAAAATCATCATTAATTGCTTCAATTTCTTTAAAATGAACGGGAGATTAAAGCATCGAATATTTTTTTAATCTTACTTTCGATAGAATAAGATTAACTGCATCTGTTTCAATACGTATACGTGCATAATTTTGATCGTCAAAAGGTCTGCATAAAGAACAAACATCTAAATATATCTTCTCCATAAATAAATATAATGATGATTGGAATTAGAAATCGTAAGCGTCAATTTTACCCCATTGTCACTCCAGGGCAAATGTAATCTTAGATTT
>CAZAOK010000165.1:0-4576 GCA_964486725.1 uncultured Leptospiraceae bacterium | reverse complement strand
TTCTCAAAATCCAATTATATACGATGGATTATTGTACTTTCGTGGCAAATTCGATACATCAGCAGCTTATAAGATATATGCCTTTGACGGCACATCTATTAAAAATGTAACCGTCGATAGTGTTTGTGATTATGATAATGATTTTTATAAACCAATCGTATATAATGGATAACTGTACTTTCAAGGCAGACACGGCTCATCCACAACAACAAAAAAAATATATACCGTTGACGGTACAGATATTAAAAATGTAGCCGTTGAGGGTGGTTGTGATTATAATAATGATTTTTCTAATCCAATCGTATATGACGGAACCCTGTATTTTAATGGCTTCAACACCTCATTAGATCGTACAATGTATGCCTTTGACGGAACATCTATTAAAAATGTAACTGTCGATGGGGCCAGTGATTATGAAAATAATTTTTCTAATCCAATCATATATAATGGGTCACTGTACTTTAGAGGCTACAACGACTCAGCATCTTCTGTGATATATGCCTTTGACGGAACATCTATTAAAAATGTAACCGTCGATGGTGGTTGTGATTATGATAATAGTTTTTCTAACCCAATCATTTATAACGGAACCCTGTATTTTAAAGGCGACAATGGATCAGATAATCTGCTATATGCCTTTAATGGCTCCTCTGTTACCAATGTAGATTTTGGTGACAGTGATTATAAAAATGATTTTTCTAATCCAATCGTATACGATGGGGCACTGTATTTTCAAGGCTATAATGATACTAATGATAAGATCTACGGTTTATATTGATCTATCTGCAAACACCATGATCTGAATATTTCAGAATGTACCTAAATATTGTTCTGATAGTTTCTCCCTTTGCAATATGGGCCTATAAGGCATTAAACCACACGTCCGGTTACCCGGTATGTATCATTGTGTACCGGGTATTTCCTCCTTTACCTGATACACTGAACAAACTCCCCCTGGCTGCACATGCTTGAGTAATAGTTCTCGGGCAAGAGCATAATCACTTATTCACCAGTTAGCAGAATCATTGCTTTAAATACCTGTTGACAGTCTCTTTCCCCCGGTATAACCTTAAGGGCAGGATACCTTTCATGCAGGTAAGAAAAATATCAGTGGGCATCGACCCCGGGCAGCTTGAATCTGACATGCAAAACCTGGTCAGTAGAGCATATGATTCAGGTGCCATTAACGTGGAGATTGTCCATCCCCCTGGTATTATTTTCAGTGAGGATATTATTGAATCAGTCCGCATAAATGACTCCCATGCTTCAATTCACTGGCCGCTTAACTATCCCAATGATTCAATCCGCGAGGCCATGGATGCGTATCACAATGGTATTTTCCTCCGCATTGACAGCCCGCCAGGCATGGAAGATTACGGTGGCGGGCCCATAAATAATTCTTCACATCGAAACGCATATTATCATCTCTGTAATCTCATGACTGAACTTGAATCTTTATCCTTTTACATGGGGTATCATCTTTCCCTGGCTTTCGCTACGGGAAACTGTAGAAGCGTATTCTGTCATGACGAGGAGAACTGTATTGCCATGAAGCGCGGTTTCAGCTGCCGGCATCCATTCATGGGGAGGCCATCGCTCCATGCCGCGGGGATCAACAGTGAAGAGATGGCAGTATCCCTGAACTGGGAACTACCTCCCGGTAGACCACTACTGGCAGGACTGGTGATGATTGTCTGAATTCTCTAATTAACGAGAGGTGTGATGGGAAAATCAGCCTTGAAGACTATCGATTCTGACGAAACCGGGGATATTACACTGCTGACTAACCTGGCACTGCAATTCGGTGCGCATGATGCAACTGTACTGACTCAGGATGACATCCTCATAGACCCGAGGGTAAGGTTGAAATGCCTGGTTCCCAAATGCCACATGTCCGGTATGTGTGCGCATTGTCCACCATACGGTTCGTCCAATGACTCCGTCAGGGTCATGCTGAAACGTGTCAGTCATGGAATCTTCTTCATGGTACGTGTTAAAAGCAACATCATTGCAAACAGCCAGCTGGCAGCCTCAATCAAAAACGGGGTTCTGGATAATGACGGCATGACAATCAACATTGGCGCATATTATCTCACGGTTATTACTATCGCACGAATACTGCGTGACAGGGCCCGGGGTATGGGCTTCAGCCCCGTTATTGCCTTTGCCGCCGGTGACTGCAGGGACATCCTCTGTTCCCTGCAATTCTTATGCAGGCGAACAATGTATGAAGAACCCTGTCGTGTACCAGAACTCAGCTTTCCTTCAATGGAATCCCGGGGTATGAATGTCTATACAATGGCCGCAAAGGCTGGCTGGAATATCTATCCCATCGGAGGGCGACTGTTGCAGTCAGATGTTCCCCATGGTTCACTCATGGGCCTGGTTCTTATGGGCGAACAGAAAAAGAAAGTGCCGGTTAAAACATCAGAAGTTGCAGCCGGGGGTAGGTCTGCTGCAAGCACAAATTCACATTTTGCAAATTTTATAAAGGTCATCAAGAGGGAAAAAGATCGTTTTACAGCCATGAAACAATATAACATGACAACACGCCAGCTACGCGCCGTTTTCCGGGAAAAACGCATGTGGTTCAGGGTATTGAAGAATTTACGGGAAATACAGGGTACCTGGTCCGGCGCACTGGGGCTCATGATGAAAATTTTCGAGGGCCGGCCACGGTAGTGACTTCAATGATTGCTTTTAACATCATAACTACATCAGCTTGCCTATCTTACCAGTTCTCCTTGTACGACAACACCGCCTGTCTGGAAGTGTACACTGGAGTGAATGACAAATCTCTTCTAATTTTGTCAGCATTCATGGAGAGGGGGTACCTTATATAGTCGAGCTGGGCCCTGCCAAATTTCAGAACCCTGAGCCGGTAGAGGGCTTCAACGAGATTATAGATAAGCCACGCAGGCAGCTGCACGAACGGTTTACCCAGGAGCCTGGCAAGTTCAGAGTAGCGCAAGCCCTCGTCCGCTGCAAGATTATATGCACCTGACCTGTTTGACAGGGCAGCAAGGTAGAATGCATTCGCCGCGTCATCTTCATGGATGAACTGCATAATCGGGTCATAGCCCCGCACGCCGACTATAGCCTTTTCTTTCATTGATTCACCAGTGGCACTGTTACAGTTGGGGCCAATGACGATACAGGGCCTAATTACCACAACGGAACAATCAGGTTGTGTATTTGCAAAATCAGCGATCAGCTTTTCAATAGCGGCCTTGTTCTCTGAATATGGGAATCCCGGTGTGGGCCGGGTGGGAGTATTTTCGTCTAAGTAATCACAGGTTCCTTCAAAGAAACCATACGCGCAATCAGAGCTTGCAACCACCAGTTTTTTTATGGGAAGTTCACTGCAGGCATGCAGAATATTTTCCATTCCCTTCACGTCAACATCGTATTCAAATCCCGGGTCACGGGTTGGGTACGCGATAAAAGCCAGGTGAATAACAGTGTTGACATCATTCTTTTGGAATATATCACGCAAATTGTGGCCGTCACGAATGTCACAGTGACAGTATTCAAACCGGCCAGGTAATTCGTCAGGCGGCGGCATGATGTCAGTACAGATGATACGGGAGAAACGGGTATCATCTTTCAAGCGTTCAAGCAGGCGTGTGCCTATATACCCGAATGAACCGGTAATACCAAGAACGTCTTTTCCTGTGGACATGTCTCCCCCTTATTTGTTCCGTTACATGACAAGATCCTGTATGCGGATGAGGAAGCTGCCAATGTCGCGGGAATATTCAGGTGATCCTTCCAGAGCCAGGTACCCTTTTTCAACAGCTGTAACCATGTTAATCTCGTCCGTCAGTATTGGGATTGCCTCGTCTATGCTCCTGAACTGCATGTGCATGAATGGTCTTCGTTTCCTGTAAAAACCGGGACCCGCCTGTGTTTTACCCGCCTTCACGCGAAGGAATGCCGCGATGTCCTCCTCCCCGTTGACAGAAAACTGGTACACCCTCTCTGGCTGTTTCCCGGTCCATTCATTCATGTCTTCTGCGCCCAGCTTGTTATACGCGCTCAAGGCCGAGGCCATCATGTAAATGGAGAGTTTCACCTTGAGCTTTTTTTTCTCCGGATCTTTTGGCTTTGCCGTTGGCATAAGCAGGGTAAGACCCATCAGAAACGAGAGTACTTTCGCCAGGAGTTTTACCCGGTGCAGCCCTTTAATCTTAAAGAGCGTGGGCTTTCCCCCCAGCATGGTGACCATCCGTTTAACGCTTGAAAACTCGAAAGAGATATCCGGGTCTTCGCACACGCCCTGGACAACGTCCAGTTCCCCGTCATCAAACGAAAGGTATGCACCGATATCCCCGTTGCTTTCATGTGCCACGAACTGCACTTTCGCATTCACGTTCTCAAATTTCTTTTTAACCTTACTATTATCCCGCAATACCACCTTCAGCAACGGGAAAAGCTCCTTGAGAAATATATTTGCCGCCATCCAGTCCCTGTCAATGTTAGAATCCATCTTCCCAGCTCTCATCTTCTTCAAAATCTCGCCCCATCACCTCCCGCCCCGTTTCCACTATACCACCCCACTCGGGCCTGTTATCAT
>CAZAOK010000164.1:0-4745 GCA_964486725.1 uncultured Leptospiraceae bacterium | reverse complement strand
CACTCGTCACTACTAACTTTTCACCTTTCACTTTTCACTTAATTCCATTTATCTGTGATTAAAAAAAAATTATGTGAATTGCGATTTCAAAGATTATTGCTATTGTTTCTCTGTGCCCCTGTGGTTGCAACCGAATCGGTTTAATGGAAATGATTGTAAATCTTTTCAGCGGTTTTCTGGCCTATTCCGGGAAGATCAGCAATTTCCTGTATGCTCATCACTTTGAGTTTTGCCGGGTCATCGATGTTTGAGAGGATTCGTGTCCTTGTGGATTTCCCGATACCGGGGATATCATCCAGTATTGACCGGGTGGCTGCGCTGCCTCGAATTTTTTTATGGTAGGTGATGGCAAAACGATGGGCTTCGTCCCGAACGCGCTTAAGCAGTTTCAATGCTTCTGAAGTTTCAGGCAGGCGAATGGGTTCACCTGATGGGTGGGTATATATCTCTTCGAACCGCTTTGCCAGGCTGATTACGGGAATGGTGATATCGAGTGCTTCCATTGCTTCGATCGCACGGGACAGCTGTGCCCGTCCCCCGTCTATGACTAAAAGCCGGGGTAGGGGGGCTGATTCATTTGCAAGGTATTGAAGTCTTCTTCCTACTACCTCGTGGATCATTCCCGGGTCATTTGCCGTGGTGAAGCTTCGTATTTTATATCTTCGGTATTCTTTTTTATCGGGTTGACCATGGGTAAAATGCACCATGGATGCGACCGGGTGAGTTCCCTGGATATTTGATATATCAACACATTCAATGTGGTCAGGTATATGGGGTAGATTAAGTGCCTGTTGTAATTCGAATAAAATCGCGCTGTTGCGGTTATCATCATTTTCAATGTCATGGCTGGCGCGCAACATGTCCAGGTTCTTTTTAAGGAGTGATGCGATTTTCTGTTCACGGGAAGCTTTCGGGGCTGATATTTGAATATCCCCGCCGGAACGTGAATGCAGGTACCGCTGTATCATGGGTCTGTCATGCAGCTTGAGGGGGGTAATGATTCTTGCGGGAATATCTGAACGTCTGTAGTAATCAATAAGAAAATAGGACAGTATTTCTGACGGGGATGAGTAATCAATATTGTCAAATACTGATATCTTCTTTCCGGTCATCACACCCTTGCGAAACTCGAAAAGAAGCACCAGTGCTTCTTTTCCTGTGCCTGCAATATCGATGTAATCTTCGTCTTTGCCGATGGGGGTAACAACATTCTGGGCCTCTGATACAGATTGAATGTTAAAGATCATGTCCCGTATCCTTGCAGCCTTTTCATACTGGTAGTTGGCGGAATAATTCTTCATGAGTGACTGAAGGTTTTCAATAACAGGGTTTATCTCACCTTCGAGGAAGTAAATGACGTTATCGATCACCTCGCGGTATTCCTGCCGGGTAACCTCACCCTGACAGACACCCTGGCACATTCCCATTTGGTAGTTAAGACAGGGACGTTCTCCCGGGGGGAGTGGTATGTCCTTTTTACATGTCTTAAGTTTGAATATCTTGTTTATCAGAATAACCGTTTCCCTGGCAGCCTTAGCGTCAGTATATGGACCAAAGTAACGGTCTCCGTTGTGCATAAGCTTGCGGGTATACATTACCCTGGGGTATTTTTCGTGCAGGGTGACGGTAATATAAGGATACCGCTTATCATCTTTCAGGCGAACATTGTACCTGGGTTTATGCTTTTTGATTAGTGTGTTTTCAAGCAGCAGTGCTTCAATATCAGAATCAGTAACGATATAATCGATATCATGGATGTTCTTAACCAGGATCCTGGTCTTGATATCCTGGTCTGATTTCTGAAAATATGACGATACCCGTTTTTTCAATAACCCCGCTTTGCCGATATAGATTATATCCTCATCGCTGTTTTTCATCAGGTAAACGCCGGGTTGGTTGGGCAGGGTGGATATGCTCTTTTCCAGTTTCTCACGCACGTGATTTATTCTTCTCGCGAATTGCTTTTATTTTCTCAATATAGCTCATGGTGAGCTGATGTTCCGGATTAATCTCACGCGCCCGGTTAAACATGGCTGCAGACTTTTCGTATTCACGTGTCCTCGCGTAGGCTACACCAAGGTTGAAAAAACTGCCGAAACTATCGGGCTTAAGGATAATGACCGCGTTGAAAAGAGTGATGGCATCTTCAATGTGGCTGGCTTTCAGTTTAGAGACGGCCATCTTGAATATGTCAGACAGGTAGTCCTTCTGGGTAAGTTCTTCGAAGTTTTTCTCCCTTGACCGTAATTCTTCAATAAGGGTGTTGAAAGATGTTGCCAGTTCGCTGAAATCCCTGTCGGAGTCTGGATTTAATTTAACCGAAAAATCCCCTTCTGCCGCCTTTCGAATACTTCCTGAAAGGTTGTCTACGAACATGTGTATATTGTGGGTAAAAAGAAGCACCAGAAATATTACCACAACCATACTTATGGAGGTAATAATTAAAACCCGGATCTTCATGGCGTGTGAAGATTCTTCAAATTTTCTGAGTATGGCAAGGACGTTATACGCGGGTGACTGCATCATCACCACGTGGTTCTTTTTTTCACCGGGTAAGGGGAAAAATACATTCTGCCAGGCATGGCCGTTCTTAGACCGGATCTCAGTGTCAACAGATATCTCTGTCAAGCCCCGTCGTATAATTTCACCGGACCGTTCTTCACTGAGGGTTGTTCCCTTTCTGAAGGTGGCCGCCAGCTCCGGATTGGCCTTCACTACCTCGGATAACCTGTAATAATTATCATCGCTGGTACGGGAAAAGATATACAGTCCCACCGGCTTCTCAATGGTAAACATCTGTGAATTACTGAGTGCGCGGGATGGGGCAATACCTTGTGCTGATTTCTTTATGTCATACAATATCCATTCAGCCTTGTGGGTGAGGTATTCTTTCTGCTTTTGCTGGACAATAACCTGGAAATCACGGCTGTTTGAAGTAATGACCTTATTAAGAATCAGGGCATTGATGCACGTGGCTGTAAGAATAACCAGTATTATTATTATGGGATACCGTGTTGCCATCCCTGTTCGTGTTGGTAAAAGTTTATGTAGCATATATAACCAGCCAGGTAACATTCAGTTTGGTTTCAATGATTTATCATTATCTTCAGAAGACACGGGGAGGGTGACAATAAATTTACTGCCTTCTCCCGGTTTGCTTTCCACTTCGATCTCACCGTTGTGCAATTCAACAAAACGTTTACAGATGACCATTCCAAGCCCGGAACCACTTTCTCCACGTGTACCGTTTCGCTGCAGGTAAGAAAATTCATCGAAGATATCATTTATATCATCATCATCTATGCCTGTACCGGTATCGTCTATTGATACCTGTATAGCACTGTCAAGAGACCTGGTATGTATTGTTATTGTACCATTTTCGGTAAACTTGATGGCGTTACTGATGATGTTGTTGAGCACCTGTAAAATTTTTATTCTGTCTATTGTAATAGTAGAATTTTCAAGGTTGCTCTGGTAGATGATCTTATTGTTCTTGTCCTGGGCGAGAATCTTGAAGTTGTTTATACTGATCTGTACCAGTTCATTGATATCGGTTTCCTCGTAGTTTAACTGAATAATACCTGACTCGATTTTTGATATGTCCAGAAGTTCGTTAACCAGGGAATAGAGGTTATCAGAAATATCCCGAATAATCCCCAGGTACCTGTGCTGGCGTTTATTGAGATCGCCTTTTTTCAGCAGGTAGTTTACATAAGCCCCGATGGTAGCCAAGGGGGATCGCAGGTCATGTGACACCACCGAAATGAATTCGTTCTTTAACTCGTTCAGTTTTTTCAGTTCCTGGAGGTTGCGCAAATTCTCCTGTTTCAGGCGAACTGTATCAGCAGCCCTTCGTATAGTAAGCTTGAACGTTTCCACGTCAACGGGCTTTTGAATGAAGTCATATGCCCCCAGCTTTATTGACTGAATCGCGGCATCTACGGAGGCATACCCGGTCAATACCAGGATGAGGGAATCTATGTTATGATCCCTGGCGTATTCCATGAGTTCAAAACCATTCTTGTCGGGCATGTTCAGGTCAGTGAGAATTATATCATACTGCTTTGTGTCAATCAGCTTGATGGCGTCAATGCCGTTAAAGACAGTATCTATTTCGTACCCATCCTTGGCCAGTATGCGCGCAAGACGGATACAGAGTTTCTCCTCGTCATCTACAAGCAGAATATGAATTGGATCGTTCTGGTTTTGATGCTCTTTCATATCTCATTATTTTTCCTGGCATTGTTTCAATGATGTATTACATGATGAATTTTACCATGTGTCAAATCTTTAACCGCAAAAAATCAGGGCTTTTATGTATTTTATGACTATACATCAATATTAACCATCTAAAAAAGCTTATGATATCATACTGTACCCAATTAGTATCACGCAGAGGCGCGGAGACGCTGAGGAATGGCACAAACTCTCCGCGTTCCCCGCGTCTCTGCGTGATACTATTATTAAAATTTCAAGGATTTGGAAAAATTTCTAATTCACTCCAGGGCAATCCGTAAATAGTATATTTTTTTAGAAATGACTGCAATGTCATGATACAATTATAATTGTTCAAACCCACTTAAACGGAACCAACGCAACTTAACATCATAACACATCTTTAGCACAAAGCTGATCATACCGGAATCGACCAGCTAAAGATGACCGGACTTATGGCGCCATGATGATTATCATGAGCGCCTTTTATATTTTATGACTACTCAGCTATGACTAAAATAAAGGAATTT
>CAZAOK010000163.1:0-4859 GCA_964486725.1 uncultured Leptospiraceae bacterium | reverse complement strand
AGCTTTTTAGGAAAAGAATAGATTAGACATGATTAACAGGATTAACAGGATTATACTAGGAGTAAAAAACAAATAAATCCTTTGAATTTTTTATTGTGAGTTAATCATAAAAGAAGAATATATATTCAGGGCCGGTTGAATTCCCGGAACAATCCTGTAAATCCTGTTAATCCTGTCTGAAATAATTGAGTTTATTCAAGGAAAAGCATAATGAACCACAACGAGCTAACAGAAAAAATAATAGGCTGTGCCATGAAAGTTCATAATCAACTTGGACCTGGTTTTCTCGAATCAGTATATGAAAAAGCATTAACCCACGAACTGCAAAAACACAACTTGCAGGTTGAATGCCAGGTACCGTTAAAAGTCTATTATGATGATATAGTTGTGGGTGAATTTTACGCAGATATGTACATTCAAGATAGTATCCTTGTAGAAAACAAGGCAGTTCAGTCTATTACAAGACATCACCATGTACAACTGGTTAATTATCTCACTGCCACAAACGTGGAAATAGGATTACTGATCAACTTCGGGTCGAAAAGCCTTGAATTTAAAAGAAAATACCGATTGTATAATACAATATCAAAAAGTAAATATTTTTAGTATAGGAGCAACTATTTCTATCATTTCAATAGGTGATTTTATCATTAGCTTTTATTACGGAGTTTTTTGATGAATATTTCTTCAGCCAGTTTTCTTTCTCTAGCACGGCCTATTCTAAGGGAATCAATAAGTGCAAGATATTGATATAACTCTGAGTCAGTTTTACAGGCGAATGGTACCGATGGATAGAGGGGAGTTATTTTAATACCCCGTGCATTACCTTCTTCGTAAGGCCAGACATATAACTCATCATTGCTGGCAATAATATCAGATAGTGGTGGTGCTGAATGGGCTGTGAGCATTCCTCTTTCCAGTGGACCGGGTTCAACCGGAAAGGCATATTTTAAGCCATGAATAATAAATTCTTCAAGTGAAGAACGAACAGGTTTCCTGGTAACAGTGCTGTATAGTCCTGATTTTTCACATCTTTTAATTGCAGCATGGGTTTCAGAAGCACTAAGGCCCACAGATTTAGCTATCCGGTCGATACTCCATTGGTTATCTTCCCATAAGAGAATCTTAAGTATTATAAGTATATCTTGCGGTTTCATTGTACTATTTTAACTTACTGGTGAATAATTGCAAGCACAATATTCGCAATTCGCGAATAGCGAATGGGCAAATTCTGTCGTATAAGTATATAGAACCCAATACAAGGAGAAACAACCAGGCCCGGGTGACTTCCTGGAACAATCCTGTTAATCCTGTTAATCCTGTCTGAAATAATTGAGTTTATTCAAGGAAAAGCATAATGAACCACAACGAGCTAACAGAAAAAATAATAGTCTGTCAAATGCCAGGAGAAATATGATGGATTTGAAAGACATATTAGAAAAAGTAAATTCCCTTCCTGTGGAAGAGCGGGCAATAATTGCCGAATCACTACTGCGAAGCCTCAATCCTCCGGAATCGGATGTAGATAAAAAATGGGCAGCACTGGCAGAAAAACGTCTATCAGAATTGCGATCGGGTGAAACAAAGGGAGTACCTGGTAAAGAAGTATTTAACAGGATCTGGCGAAGGTTTAATAAATGAGCTTCGTGTTTCACCCTGATGCTGAGGATGAGCTTGGGCGTGCAATTGAAGTATATTCAGATATACAGCGTGCAGTTGCTCATCCAAAAGCATGGTCCAGTCTTGAAGGAGAGATCAGAAGGGTTTTAATTCGACGATTCCCGTATGGAGTCTTATATACTGAAGAAAAGGATGGCTTATTTATTCTTGCAGTAATGCATCTACACAGGGATCCGGAATACTGGAAAACCAGGCGGTGAATAACAGATCTCTTCTAAAAGACGAAGAGCATAATAAGCGAGAAGCATGGGAAACTGATCGATTCGATAACAACTGACCGGTATATCCCCACAATACAGTGCCACCCTGGCTGGTCATTAAATTCTATCACAATATAAGCTGGAGAATCTCTAACAACATTCCCAGGTGTTATGCAGATGATCCACGTGAAAGGAAGAGGCTGATCAAGAAGATACACAGGCTCTTCTTCCGGTGGTTCTGCAGGTTGATGCGGGCAACCATGTACAGGAGGCGTCCATGTAACAGGCGGTTACGGTTTATCGGCCATTGCGTTTTTAAAACATGTTGACAAAATATATACCTTGATATATATTATATGTGAGAGGTAAATATTATGCAAAGTGCAAAACTTTTTATAAATGGCAGAAGTCAAGCCGTCCGCTTGCCAAAAGAATTTCAGTTTTCTGGAAATGATGTACTTATCCAGAAAGTAGGTGATGCAGTAATTCTTCTTCCACATGATAAATCCTGGGAAGTGTTTCTTCATGGTTTAAATAATTTCACTGATGATTTTATGAATGAAGGGCGTGATCAAGGGAAAAATCAGAAAAGAGAAGATCTCTGATGTATTTACTAGATACGAATATTTGTATTTATATCATTAAGAAGAAGCCGGCTGATGTTTTGAAGACTTTAAAGACAAAATTAAAAAAAAATATTTATATTTCTTCGATAACGATTGCTGAGTTAGAATATGGGATTGCAAAGAGTCAATTTCCGCAAAAGAATAAAATCGCTTTAATTGAATTTTTGTCCATATTTAATATTATACCTTTTGATGATAATGATGCTGTTGACTTTGGAGAAATAAAAAAAGAATTAGAAAAGAAAGGTAAAATAATTGGCCCTATGGATTTATTATTAGCTGCCCAGGCTAAATCAAAAAATTTTATCCTTGTCACTAATAATACGAAAGAATTTGAAAGAGTAGAAGGATTAAAAATAGAAAACTGGTTGCAAGCCTGAAAACGCGACAGCCGATAACAAAGCTTATGCGCTTCACTCCATGCCCTCTATGCCAGGGTAGTTGCCGCCTGTAAATAACACGGGAGGCAGAAATGAGATACAGTAAACGGGTAAAGTTCAGAACGTTCATCCAGGTTAACCTTCTCACCTGGTTTCCACCATACACTAACCCCGTACCCGTCACTGTCTTCTCCCCTTGAATGAGCGACAAATAATTATCGGAGAAATAATTTATTCATAACAAGGACAGTTTTTAATTGACAAAAAATTACAATATAATTATATTATAATTATGGAATTAATGTTTGAATGGGACGAGGGTAAAAATTCATCGAATATAAAAAACATCATGTTTCTTTTGAAGAAGCAAAAACTGTTTTTTTTTGATGATTTTGCACGAGTAATTTTTGACCCCGATCATTCTGAGCATGAAGATCGTTTCATAATTCTTGTAGTAGTTCATTGTTACAGAGAGTCAGATTCGGTGATAAGAATAATCTCTGCAAGGAGGGCAACTAATAACGAAAAAAGGCAGTACAAGGAGTATCTATTATGAGAAAAGAATATGATTTTTCAAATTCGAAAAAGAATCCATATGCCAGAAAGCTTAAAAAGCAAATTACAATTAGAATTGATGAGGATACGATAGAATATTTTAAAAAGCTTTCAGAAGAGACAGGTATCCCTTATCAAAATTTAATGAATTTGTACCTGTCGGATTGTGCAGATAATAAAAAGAAACTTCACATGGAATGGGAATAATAAATACCAGTCAGGATAAACTCAGCCGAGGCAGCACCAGCCTGTCACCCGTCACCCGTTACCGTATCTCCTCAACCCTAAAGGTATAGCTTTGCAACCAGAACTATGCTATATTAACCACAGTAAGAAACAGTACTCACATAAAGCGCCGATTTGACGCACAGCTTGCGGGCGCGAAAGAAATACGGCTAAAGCGTGACATACCTTTCTCAACAATTGTCCCGCTGCGGCCGTCAGCGGGATCTTTATTTCCCGCCATCAACTACCAGGGAGGAACATTATGTACGCAATCCAGGAATACGTGATTAAAACCATGCGGGAAAAGGGACTGAAACGGTCAGACGTCGTACGAAGGCTGGGATACACAAACGCGGCAAAGGGCTGCAGGCGTCTTGACCAGCTGCTGCAAAACCTTGAGTATAACGATACTCTCATAAAGAACCTGCACACGGCCCTTGATGTACCACGGCAACAGGTAGATGAAAAGCTTGCAGAAACCGCGTCTGAGCTGGAAGAAGAACGCCGCCGTGAGGAAGCACGGCAGGAAGAACGGGAACGACGCGTGTTTGTCCCGTACCTTTTCTGCCAGACAGAGCGAAGAATACCCAGTCCCATATTCGTATGTGCCATACTGAATGCCGTGAGCATGAAGTACGTATACCTGCCCCCTGATTATAACCAGCGCTCAGACCGCGAGCAGGAAGAGATACGCGTGGCCCTGGTTGCTGAAAAGCTACAGAAGAATGACGGGAGAATACCTTCATTCGGAAAGATCACCTGCTTCACCCTCAGGCGCTTTTACGATGACAGTGAAGAAGAACGGGAGGTCTTCGACCTGGAAGGAAACCTCATGATCCATCCCCCTGAAGGAACCAGGAAGATCACCAGGGGAGAGGCCAGCCTGACGCACAGGGGAAGAGATATAACGAAGTTTTTCAATTACATGCAGAAAGGTTGATGTGACTGAAAGTGCACTAATGCATACATTACCGTAGAACCATATTGAAGTGTATCAGTTATATTCTGAAGGGATAATGTTTTGATAAAGATTACTAATAAATAAAAGGACAGCAAGTTATGAATCATGAAAAGACATGAAAAAAAATTTTCAGAAAAAGTTCCAAAAAATGTAAAACATATATTGTATGGGATTCATGAATACGCAAAGACATTTGGTATTATTACTGCTGAAAATCCAATGGGTAAAAAAG
>CAZAOK010000162.1:2283-4910 GCA_964486725.1 uncultured Leptospiraceae bacterium | reverse complement strand
ATTCTGTTTCCTTTATCCATCTCCCCCGATCCGATTTGTGGGTAGAAGTCAGCCCCTTGGGGGATACAGGGGGCTGATAAACTGATTATATCATGGGTCACATTAATGTAACCCGGAATTTAAATCACTCCCAAGCGTCTCACCGCTGAGGATTACCGCTAAGGCGCGGAGGGCACAGAGTTCGCAAAGAGCAAAGTGGGACGGGAATGATCAGTTCACTATTCACTAATCATCCGTATGATATTATAAACTTTTTTGTATTGTTAATAATGATTCATAAACATAAAATAAATCATGATGGTTTTCCCAAAAATTCCGGAATGAGCCAAAATATTTAAAATTCGAGTGCCAGTTCCAGTCCGGCGGAGTGTTGTATTGCGGCGTTGGTTTCGGGGGTGAGGTTTAAAGTGCCGTATATACCTGTATATGTGTCATACGTGAAAAAATAACGGAAACCAGCCTCGCATACCGCAGCGTTAACGGGTGCCAGCCCTTCTACAAGAACTTCTTCGTTATCGCCGGCTTCAAGCGCGGATGCTGACAGCAGCCTTGCCCCACGAAGACCCAGATGGGGGATGAATGGATACAGCACATCAGTGGCTGCCGTGAGGGAACAGGTAATATAATCGTTACCCATATTTCGTTTGGACAAAAAGCTGTCATTGGCGGTTGGATTCACACCAAGCAGGCTCATAGACTCATCCGGTTTTTCACGGGCAGCGTAAAACAGGTTTGCATGCAATGTCACCTGCCACAATCGCGCCTGTACAACAGGCCCGGCAAGAAGTTCGTTATTTCCAAGTTCGGTGGGATAGTAATCCCTGGCAGTATATACATTTTTGCCGGTAGGGATTCTAAAGCGTGCAAAAATACCCGCATGAATGGTATTATTACAATAATTTCCGGCGTAATACCACATGGACAGAAAAGAATCCCCCAGCCTTCCGCGGGACGGGGCGTACAGGTCATCTGAATAATACATGAAACTATACCAGACGGTAAAATTGGAAAGTACACCAAGGCCGATTACAAAATCTTCTTCCCTGTAATGCCTGTCAGCCTGGAAAGCCTCAACAGACAGCCCTGCTGAAATTTTACCTTCGGGGATAGTGTAGATCGTTTCGGTAAGCGGATATGAGGCGTGCAGCGCAAACGGACTGAGAAGAAACAACATGAGCGCTGCTCTTGCAACGCTCTTCGCGATCCGTGATGTATTATATATGATATTCCGGCACCCTGTTGCAGGTTCACGCATACACCGGATAGAGGCAGTTTATGCCGCCTTCTCCTGTATCTTCTCTACCAGCGCGCTGATGGCGTTAAGGTCAGTTACCGCAAGTTCTGCCAGCATTTTCCTGTTTATCTGAATATCAGCATTCTTCATGCCATTGATCAGCCTGCTGTATGAAATACCGTGGATCCTTGCGGCGGCATTTATCCTGACAATCCAGAGGCTTCTCATATCACGTTTTTTGCGACGCCTGTCCTTGTATGAATTCTGCAGCGCCCGCCTGCGCGCGTCCTTGGCTGTTCTGAAAAGGATGCTTCTTGCGCCCTTGAACCCTTTTACGAACTTAAGGACTTTCGCCCGTCGTTTATGATGTATTCTTCCTGTTGTTGCTCGTGGCATAGTATTCCCCTTCGTGTACTACTTTAATATTATTACGCGTACGGCATCATCCTGGAAACCCGTCTTTCTTCCGATTCAGATACCAGCGAAGATTTTCTCAGTTGTCTTTTACGTTTCGCGTTTTTACACGCCAGCAGGTGACTTTTAGAACTGTTATTACGCTTCACCTTGCCACTTCCGGTTATTTTAAACCGTTTTTTGGCACCACTGTTTGTCTTCATCTTGGGCATAATTATCCTCTCTTCTTCAGCGCATTATAGCAAATTACTGTTCTTTTAACGATTTATTTCTTCTGGGGTGACGCATCAGGCCCCATCACCATGATAATATTTCTGCCTTCTTTTGACGGTCTTGATTCAACAGACGCGATATCATCAAGATCTTTCTGAACGTTCTCCATGATCTTGAACCCCTGCTCGGTATGCATGATCTCTCTTCCCCGGAACATAACGGTAAACTTAACCTTATCGCCATTCTCCAGGAATTCCCTCGCGTGCTTCACCTTGTGCTGATAATCATGGGAGTCAATACCAGGCCGGAACTTGATTTCTTTTACATGAATGATCTTCTGCTTTTTCCTGGCTTCCTTGGCCTTTTTGTTCTGTTCAAACCGAAACTTGCTGTAATCAATGATCTTTACAACCGGTGGATCCTGGTTTGATGAAATTTCCACAAGATCAAGATCCTGCTCCTTTGCTTTTTGCAGGGCATCATCCCGAGAAACAATTACGGGTTCACCCTCACCAACAAGTCTCACCTCTTTTGCCCGTATGTCATCGTTGACACGATGGCGTTTTGAATCACTCCGGTCTATATCGTCCCCCTTATTTACTCATTAAAAAAATTTTTTATAAACATAAATATTATAAACCAGCATGCAAAAGCTGCATCCCGGTTCTAATTAGCAATATATACATACAATTCATTAAATACGGTACAACTGTTATATTTATTCTATATTAATCAACAATAATTCGCAATATTTTTTTAATATTTT
>CAZAOK010000162.1:0-2183 GCA_964486725.1 uncultured Leptospiraceae bacterium | reverse complement strand
AACTCGTCCATGTCCATGGCGTATGGTTTATTCTCCCCCCTTTTCCGTATGGAAATGGTGTTCTCTTCCATTTCTTTGGGGCCGATTACCCCAACGTAGGGTACTTTCTGACCAACGGCATCACGAATTTTGTAGCTGACGCTTTCACTCCGCACATCTGTTTCAACGCGGACATCAGATGCCATTAGGGTTTGCTTCAGCCTGTTCACATAATCGGCCTGCTCATCCCCCACGCTTACCAGTATCACCTGCACCGGTGAAAGCCACACGGGAAATTTTCCCGCGTAATGCTCGATAAGAATACCGATAAACCGTTCAAGTGAACCCAGCAGGGCCCGATGTATCATATACGGACGGTGTTTCTGTCCGTCGCTGCCCACGTAAGTCATATCGAAACGCTCGGGAAGGTTGAAATCGAACTGTATGGTGCTGCACTGCCATTCCCGTCCCAGCGCGTCCTTGATCTTTATGTCAATCTTGGGGCCGTAAAAAGCACCGCCTCCCTCGTCCATGTCATATTCAATATTTGCCCGTTTTACCGATTCCTCAAGGGCCAGCGTAGCTTCGGCCCACATGGTGTCATCACCTACGGATTTTTCTTCGGGACGGGTGGCAAGGTAGAGCTTGAAGTCCTCGAACCCGAATTCACGCAGCATGTGCAGGCTGAAGGCAAGCACCCGGTCAATTTCATCGGGCATCTGGTCAGGACGGCAGAAAATATGGGCGTCATCCTGGGTAAACCCCCGCACCCGCAGCAGTCCATGCAGCACACCGCTTCGCTCATAACGATAGACGGTGCCAAGCTCGGCCCACCTGAGGGGCAGGTCGCGGTACGACCAGCCCCGGTTTCGATACATCAGTATATGAAAGGGGCAGTTCATGGGTTTCACGTAAAACTCCTGCCCGTCAATATCCATGGGTGAATACATGTTCTCATTGTAAAAGCCCAGGTGACCGCTTGTTTCCCACAGCCTGCTGCGGCCGATATGGGGTGAATATATCAGGTCGTACCCGTTGCGATAATGTTCAGAACGCCAGAAGTCTTCAATGTTGTGACGAAGCCTGGCCCCATTGGGATGCCACAGGGGAAGCCCCGCCCCCGACTCTTCATTTATGGAAAAAAGATCAAGTTCGGCGCCAAGTTTTCTATGGTCACGCTTTTTCGCCTCTTCTACAAGGTTGAGGTATTTTTTCAGTTCTTTTGGAGTGGGAAAAGCCGTGGCATAAATTCGCTGCAGCATCTTCCGTTTCTCGTCACCGCGCCAGTAGGCCCCGGCGATGGACAGCAGCTTGAATGACTTTATGTAAGAAGTTCTGGGCACGTGTGGTCCCCGGCAAAGATCAACAAATTCCCCCTGGCGGTACATTGAAACAACGTCCCCTTCCATGTCCTCCATGAGTTCTACCTTATAACTCTCCTTCATCGACTTGAAAAGCTCAATGGCCTCGTTCTTCGGCAGGTCTTCCCTGGTTACTTCCAGGTCTTCATCCACGATTTTCTGCATTTCAGATTCAATCTTTTCGAGATCTTCGGGGGTAAAAGCACGATCGACGTCAAAGTCATAATAAAACCCGTTATCGACCGGAGGACCTATAGCAAGACGGGCTTCAGGGAACAGGCGTTTCACTGCCTGCGCCATCACGTGGGAGGCCGAATGCCAGAACACGTTTTTCCCTTCATCATCTTTGAATGTGAGTACCTGCAGCATCACGTTGCCCTCAACGGGCACACTGAGATCTACCGCTGCACCATCAAGCTTCGCGGCGAGGGCTGCCTTCTGCAGGCCGCTGCCGATCTGTCCTATAACCTGGTATACGGTGCTGCCGGATTCGGCGCTGATGGTTGACCCGTCCGGAAGGGTTATGGTAACTGGTGAGCCCACAAGACTACTCCACTATTAATAAAAAAATTGGGCGATACTGGAGTTGAACCAGTGACCTCCTGCGTGTCGAGCAGGCGCTCTAACCAGGCTGAGCTAATCGCCCCTTTCACATATATCCCATCACGGGCATAATATACGCTATTGGTTCATTCAAGTAAAAACTCAGGGGGTAATTGTCAACACTTTTTTAGATGTATATTTTTACCGCAAAGGGGAGTGAATTAAATTTCGGGTAATAAAACATGGGAAACAGAATAGTTTGCAGTATTAAATAAATTATCTGATTTGGCTACTCCCTCC
>CAZAOK010000161.1:0-5155 GCA_964486725.1 uncultured Leptospiraceae bacterium | reverse complement strand
CTGTCATGCTGAATATTAAAAATTATTCTAAAATGAATAATAATCCAGCATCTCCACCCGCCTTCGGCGGGGGGAGGTGCTCAAATTCCTTTTCATTATGAAGCAAATAATCAATATTTTAGTCATAGCTGAGTAGTCACATGTAATGATAAAATATTGTAATACCCTTATTTATTCAATCAAAAAATTCAATAATTTATATTTTCAAATTGTGCACAGAGGGCAGGCCGAAGGCTCTAAAACGGGTAAAGGATGAAGAGTGAGGAGGAGAGGGTGCGGAGGGTTTTGTTTTACGTTTTTTTGACGGGGAGACCTGTTTCTTCAGCGCATAATCCCTGGCGCTTGTCGGAAGTGATAAATAAATCACATTCATATATATGCGCTGAAGCTGCCTGTAAGGCATTAAGTGTTCTGATTGATCCCTTCTCCAGGCAGAGAATTGAAGTCTTGACAACATCATGGGTAATGTCAATTACAATGGATTGTTCGATGTCGAGAAATAATTCGTTTTTGATCCACTGGTATTGTTCATTATTGATCTTTTCTTCACGGAGTAACCTGTCGCAGGCTGAAAGCACCTCTGTTACGCAGAGTATGCTGACCGCAACCTCGCTGGCATTGGCGCAGAGTTGATTTACCACGTCTGTTCCTTCTTCATGTATGTATCTTTTCACCAGTGCTGATGAGTCTATAAACAGTTTCATCCTTCTTCTCTTTCCTGTAGCAGGGCTTTTGAAAGAGATACACCGGGTATGTTAAGGGGACGAGACGTCTTCCAGCGTGATCTTTCATGTGTTTTTATCGGTACCAGGTAGGCAACGGGTTTGACGTGCCTGAATATTTGTACGGTTTCCCCCTGTTCCACCTCGTCAAAGTACTTCTTTGCGCTGTTACGAAATTCACTGAACGTTGCTGTTTTCATGGGCTACTCCGCGGGATGATATGTCATAATGTACAAATTAGTGTCATGTACGTCAATTGATATTTGTGAATTGTGATGAGTGAAGGGTGAATAGTGAAGAGTGGATGGATGGTTGATGGTGAATGGTTGAGTACCCGGCTTGAACCCGTTACCCTTCACTTTTTCCCCATTTCCCTCACTTTTTTTTTACGATCTACCTGTTTTTTTCGTATAAGTAAGTAGAAACTACTTGATTTTATCCTAAAGGAGCAGTACTAATGAAGAAGAAACAGGCAAAGAGCGGGAAACAGGGTGCGATGATACCACGATCTATTCTCACACAGGCTCTCAAAGACGCCATTCACACGAAGGGTGATGAACGTATCGAGCAGCTGTCTGATGTTATTTACAGCAGCATCACCTTTCGCGGTGACCACGAAGAACAGCTGCGTGATCACGACCGGCGCCTTGACCAGCAGCATAATGATATCGTTTCCGCCATCCAGTCAATGCATGACGGGTTCGCCCGGATGGATAAGCGTTTCGAACAGGTGGATAAGCGTTTCGAACAGGTGGACAAGCGTTTTGAGCATGTCGAAAACCGCCTTGAAAATCTCTCCCGCCGAATGTTTCAATTCATGATATGGACATTCGGCTTTGTTGCCTCGTCTACTGGTATCATCATAGCGGTGTTGAAGTTTTGAGATACAGTGACGGGTAACGGGGGCAGGCCGGGCAATTGATCCGTTGTGTTTTAGCCGGTCTGGTGACAGCATGAAACTGAACGGGGGTTCTCACAGAGGCACGGGGACACGGGGAGTTTCTTTCTTTTTCATCATTTCGTCGGAGTTTTTCATCAATTCGATCTTTTCGGGTTTTTACAGTTTATAAGTATGTTTTTGGCTTTGTGGTTGATGATTCCTTGTCATTCCTGCGCAGGCAGGAATCTCGCTTGTATACTACTGATACATGAGATTCCGGCACTTCGGCCGGAATGACGGGGCTGGCCTGCGAAAACCATATCTGAAATAAAACTCAACAACAACCTGTTACTTGGAATAAAAAGTGAGGCGAACTTGTATTGATCAACTCTCCGCGTCTTTGTGTCTCCGTGAGAACCCCCGTTCAGTAATATGCTGGCAAAGGTACGGGTTAAACCAGTGGTCTGGTGGTCTTAACCGGGTTTATCGTGCAGAATGATCCTGTTACTTAAATAATCGTAACGGAATGACTTTTTGTATCATATCAAAATGATTATCCAGGCTAAAAAGGGTGCACTCATTATCCAGGGCGGTTTGCGCGATTATGAGGTCCGGTATTCCTATCCCGTTTATTCCTTTTTTCAGGCATTGCGCCTGGTATCGGGTTATCCTCTTCCAGTCGGGAGTACATGCAACATTGGGAATTGTGTGCATGAGTGAAACCAGTTTTTTCTGGTTGCGTACAATTAGAAACGGAAGTATTTCTGCCAGAATCAGACCGCAGGTGCATATGCTGTTATTCTCAAGTAAAAGGTCAAGCGGGGCAGACTGGTTTCCGCCCCTGAAATAATCTATCCAGACAGAACTGTCGACGAGGATGCTCATTTTCTTTTTCTCAATATGTCAAGATCGGCATCTATATTGATGGTTCCCCTGTAATCCTTTATACGCGAAACCTTTTCACGCTGTATGTAGTTTTTAAGTGCCTCTTTGACCAGGTCTGTCTTGGTTTTGCATTTGCTTAATTCCATTGCTTCTTTTACAAGGTCATCGGGTAAGTTCATGGTTGTTCTCATGTGTGCATCCTTTTCTGGAGTTGTATGCATAATGTATTGATATCGTATGCATTTGTCAAGGGGAAAGAGACAGTGACGGGGGCACGCCGTCACTGTCTCTTTCCCCTTTATCATTTCTTTGCTTGACTAATCCATTATTCATGCATTTACTAGTAGTATCAAACAATATATGTGGCAGGGCATAATGGAAGCAATACGGGTGATAAGAAAAATTGATTCAGATGTGTTACCGGAATTAAAGAAATATAAAGAAAAAAAGGTTGAGATTATTATTTTGCCCGCGAATGATGAAGTTGAGGAGAAGAGTGATAATAATTCCATATTAAACCTGAAGGGTGTGCTGAAAGATAAAATTGATGGCATGGAATTTCAAAGAACAGTCAGACAGGAATGGGACAGGTTGTAAATGGATTATCTCTTCGATACCAATGCTGTAATTAACTTTATTAGTTGAAATGGTGATTTCTCGATTTTATCCGACGATGATAATTATTTCGCTTCATTTATTACAAAGATAGAATTATTTACCGGTATAAAGAACGAAGAAGAAGAAAAAATATATACATAAATTCAATGAATACGCAAATGTCATTCTTATTAATGATAGTATAATTTCTAATACAATTCGTATTAGAAAAACCACCGGTTTAAAGCTGCCTGATGCTGTAGTCGCAGCAACTGCAATTGAGTACAATGCGATATTCATAACATCTGATCTTGAAATGATCAGGAAATTATCCAGCCCTGATATTAAGATTTTCAACCCGTTGGAATAGTAAATCGTGAATCGTGAATCGTGAGTAGTGAGTAGTGAGAGATGAGCAATTTACCTGATATCATGATTCTTCTGGTGGCATGATGTGCAACATTGGGTTCACGCGGAGACGCGGAGGCACGGAGAGTTGGGTTCTTTGTTTTTGTTTCTTCAGGGTTTTCTTTCTGTTCTGTCTATTCGGGTTTTACAGTTGGGGGGATGTTTTAGCTTTTTGGTTAAATAACCCTTGTCATTCCTGCGCAGGCAGGAATCTCGCTTGTATACTACTGGTTCATGAGATTCCGGCACTTCGGCCGGAATGACGGGGCTGGCCTGCGAAAACCATATCTGAAGTAAACTCAACAGCAACCTGTATTGAGAATAAAAAGTGAGACGAACTTGTATTGATCAACTCGCTATGTCTATTTATTGCAGTACGAAATAATGTTAAGTTTTATGACGGAGAAGGTTTGGATATAAAAAAAGCGGGGTGAAGCACCCCGCTTTTGGTATTGCATGGAAATAATTTTACAGAGCTTTATAAGTTGCACCAATTGCTACAACCCAAGCATCTCTATTGTGCTTCTGTGTTTCTGCTTCGTTTTCCATTTCCATATAGTAATTGTACTGTAATGCACCTTCAATATCAAGACCTGGCATTACAGTGTATTTTGCGCCAGCTCCAATATTAACTTCATCAAATGAAGGATCAACTGGGTTGTTATTATTCTCATCAGCTGTTCCGGTCATCTTGTAGGATATACCTGCGCTTACAAGCAATTCCTGCATTACAGCATATTCAGCGCCAAGTCCAAATACCTGTTTGTCTGAATTCTTTTCATCATGGCCCAATTTATAAGTATTTGCGATGGTGCTTGCACCTGAGAACTCAATGTTATATGAAAACATTACTTCAAGTTCTGGCATAACCTTGTACCCTACACCAAGTAAAAAGATGCTTGGTGATTTATCGTATCCATAGTATTTTCCAAAACCAACACCAGTTTCTGTTCCATCATCATCAATCAAGGTTCCATCTTTTATACATTAACCCTGGTACTGAAGGCTTATATTCAGTGCTTCCATTGGAGTTACGAGTACCCCAAAGAATCCTGTGACACCATCAGTTGAGTAGTGACCTTCTTCAGCAACACTACCAGCATCAACTGCAGGACCAGCTAGTTCAGCTTCCTGAACTTTTTTCAGATAACGCATTCCACTTGAAACAGAAACCATTGAATTGATTTCATAAGCAACACCAAAGGTGTAACCGAAAGTATAGCTGGTGAGATCAAGCTTGTCCATATTAGCAGCGCCACCGATAGCAGCAAAAATGACATCCATCGAATCATCATCGTCCCAGTAGCCACCTGCTCCACCTTCTCGAATGTCCATTGTGAAGAATGCAGTTCCCTTGCCTGATTTGTAAGCAATTGCAGCATTTGGGAGCAACCATGTAATTGTCTGTGATTCAGTTTTACCACCAGCTGCAGTGTCTGTTGTTGTTGTCAACCCAAGAAACCTGTTACCTAGATCAAGATAAAGACCATCTTCCATCTTGACTAGACCTGCTGGGTTATAATAGGCAGCATCAATTGTCCCTACCACTGCATTTCTACTCTGTGTCCTGTGCTGAGACACGTTAAATGCTTCCTGGTAGGCAAACGCTGAAGAAGCTACCATTGCGAACGCGCTTGCGATCGCCATGATTGTTAAAAATCTC
>CAZAOK010000160.1:0-5188 GCA_964486725.1 uncultured Leptospiraceae bacterium | reverse complement strand
TTGGGTGATGTGCCGGTTAAGGACGTGGTGATTATTTCGGTTACCCGGAAATAGCGGGAGAACGACTTTCGGTTTGATATTCGCCAGCCCCCGGCCGCACGGTGTCGGGCGGGTGTGCTGCCTCCAAGAGGTGCTAGATTCTCCTTTTTCTTTAAATAAAACATCAGCAGCTTCACTCCTTCGTCGATCCCAGTTAAACCAGTCCTTACCGTGATACTCCTGCGTAACATAGCCCCAACAGGGCTATGTTGGCACTGAGGATGCCGGCTATGCTGGAAACTCTACGTGCAATTAGCTTACAACTTTTTTCATGATTCAGTGCCTACGGTAGCGGCGCAAGGAAACTCATAATAATATAATTTGACAAAATATAAATACAATATATTATTATGTCACTTTAGATCAAAGGTGTAGTTATGAGCTTAATAAATGAATACATAACAAAAATCAGAAAAGGTTGGGGACCTCTTCAACTTGAAGATGAGTTACAAAAATTAATTGCTGTATATAACAAATATCTAAAAACATATCTAATTGTTTATTCAGCAGCAATGCAAAAGAATATACCTGAATTAAGTTTAAATCAAGATGACTTTTATACAATAGTTGATTTACTTAATGAAAAAAAGGATCAGATAAAATTGACTTTTATATAGAAACACCAGGCGGTAGTGGAGTAGCTGCTGAAGAAATCGCAAGATTCTTACATAATAATTTCAAAAAAGTTACCTTTATTATTGCAGGTGAAGCAAAAAGTGCTGGCACAATTCTTGCCCTTTCAGGGCACGAAATATATATGTCTGAAACTGGAAGTCTTGGGCCAATAGATGCTCAAGTAAAAATAGGACGATCTGTTATATCAGCTTCAGATTATTGTGAATGGATTAATGAAAAACGTGAAGAAGCCGATAGAAACAAGCGATTAAACCCTTTTGATGCAACTATGGTAGCTCAAATTTCACCTGGAGAATTAGAAAGTGTAAGACATGCTTTACAGTTTGCAATTGATAGAGTTGCCGAATGGATCAAAAATTATAAATTTAAAGATTGGTCAGAAACTGAATCAAGGAAAGTACCAGTTACTGACAAAATGAAAGAGGATAGAGCTAAAGAAATTGCTGAAAATCTTGCAAAACACTCAAACTGGCAATCACATGGTCGTTCTATAAAAATTGATGATTTATCAAATTGGCTTAAAATTACTAAAGTAGAAGATGATCCTGTAATTTCTGACACAATAAACCGAATAAAAATTGTATCAACTCTATTTTTTCAATCCACATCTACTTTTAAAATGTTTGTTACGGAAAATTACAAAATATTTAGACAGGCAACTCCAAGACCGCAACCTGTAACACTACCGCAAAAAAACCAACAAATTAGTTCGGTTGAAGCAATACAAAAATGTCCTAGTTGCGGACAAGAACATAAATTGTATGGAAAATTCATCAATGATCCGATGATAGATAAAGAAGAAAAAGATAAAGGATTTATCCAGATTCCTAAAAGCCTAAAACTAAGCTGCTCTTGTGGTCATGAAATTGACTTGACAGGCCTAAAGAACGATATAGAAATGAAAACAGGTAGACAAATCATCGCTTAATTATTATATTTTTATATATTGCTTAAACGGAGAATAATTATGAAAGAAAATAATCAAGATGTTCTCCTTACCTTTTTAGCCAAAACAGAAGAAGGAAAATTTGCAGAGATAGAAAAAAGCTCTCTAGAACATGTAAGAATGGATATTGAAACAGATACTTTTGATGAGTTTCAAGACTATCTATATAGTGTAAGGTAATTAATATACCACCTTCTATCATGCCGAAGCCATTCCTGGCTTCGGCATTTTTATTTATACTGTTGTGAGGTAACTACAAGTAATAAAGTATTTACGGGTGCCGGGGCTTCGGCAGAAGAAAACCCATGAACCCATACCCAACGAGGCAAATATCGGTATTCCAAATGAAAGAGGCACTCTGGCCATGGCACGCACCGGCGCCCCCCACAGCACCACCGCACAGTTTTTTATCAACGTGGTGGACAGGATCAGGGGGGTGAAGACGGGTAACGTGGGGCCCTTGGGTGATGTGCCGGTTAAGGACGTGGTGATCATTTCGGTTACCCGGAAATAGCGGGAGAACGCTGAAATATAATAGAGGTTTAATACCCCGGGACCGTTAACGATGTTTTTATACATACTGTTAACGGTCCTTGTATTTTAAATGTCACATCTATATCTCGTCTATAGAAAGAGGATATTTAGAAAGTTCCTCGCATCCATCTCTGGTGATGACGATTGGATTTTCGTACCTGAACCCGATGTTCTCTTCGGGACACGCGTACTGCATGGCACAGATGAGCAATTCCCCTTCACTGTACACATGGTCCGGGTTAGTCCAGTAAGGGAAAGGACCGTCATTCATACCAATCCGCCACTCATCACCCATTAAACCGATGCCGTGCTCAAAACCCGGCACCATGTAGTCTGAATACCCCCCTTCATCGGCCAGTCCTATCATCTCTTCTGCCAGGGATGAGGGTGTGATGCCGGGTTTATACGCTTTAAGTGTTTGCCGGACAATGTCCAGAAAATTGTTTGCATGCCACCACTGCCTGTCTGTAACCGGCCCGATGAGGTAATTGTGTGAATGATCACCCAGCCCCAGCTTGAACATGGCATGGATGTCCACCATCAACGGTTCGCCTGCCGCGAGCTCTTTTCTGCCTGCCGGTGTACAGGCCCCCCCGGCCAGGCCGGTTCGGTATCCGCTGGCTATTTCATTTCCTCCGGTGAAAGACCATTCCCATTCACTTCCTGCTTTTCTCATGGCATAACCGGCAAGACCGGCAATCTCTGTCTCGGTCATCCCTTTCCAGCCGCCGTCTTTAATTGCTTCGTACACCGCCTTGTGTCCTTCATCAACAATACGGGAGGCTTCCCTGAAACGGTTTATTGTTCCCGGGTCTTTGATAAGGGAAAGCCTGTCAACTATATGGTGCGCGTTAACAAGCTCAACTGTGGGCATTGCCTCTTCAAACTGCTGGTACTCGTAATGTGTAAGATTGCCCTCGGGCAGGTAATTGGACATGCCGCTCTCTATACCTACCCTTCCCTTGTTGCCCGGCAGTTGATCGAGAATAAAATCCGCGATCTGGGCTATCTGGTCCTGTCCTCCCATGGGTGCGAACCCCATCACATGGTCTTCGTCAAGCCACGAATCATCCGCAACCCGTGCCGCGTCGATAACGAATGTAAATGCTGTGGGCAGTCCTTCTGATGGGATTACTACGAAGCTTCTCCAGGGACAGAAGGCGTCAAGTGTCCACGAAAGTGTTCGCAGCCGTGATCCCAGGTATACATCTATTTTTTCCTGCTGCATCATTTCCTGGATCTGCTTTATCCGTCCCGGAAAATCAATATAGTATAGATCTTTTTGAGCTGTCATAATTTTCTCCTTAATACTCTGCTGGTATTGTTGATATAACCCTGTTTAACCGGTCAGCCACAGAAGCAAGCTTGAGTGCCTTTACCATGTTTCCCTTTAACTTCAGCTTACCTGTCATCAGGGCCTTCTGGGAGCTCAGTTCGGCCCTTGATATCTGCGCGAACGTATCGTAGTCACCTGTAATTCTGTATTCTGCCTCCGGCGGCTCTCCTTCACCAACACTCAGATCAACAAGCTCCCCGTCGTTAAAATTAAAAAAGAGATACCTCTCCTTCCCGTCAGGACAATTCTTGTAGATGTTTGACATGGATGAGGTTATCTTGTTCATTCTTTCGGGTGATAGGTCGGCACGTATTCTCTTCTCAGCCTCATCCCGCCATTCATTGCTTAAATACGTCATTGTTGATGCCATACGCGTTCTCCTTTTTTAAAATAGAAGTCCTTTCATTACAAGCTCAAGGGTGTCTTCAAACATCTGGTGTACTTTTTCTCCTTCCTGCCGTATATACGTGCGTATGATGAACATCTTATAAATGGAAAAAATAACCTCCGCGATCCTTTCAACTTCTACGTGCCTGAACACCCCTTCCTCTATTCCAAGTCGTAATATCTGCTGTATCATCGCAACCGACGCGTTGTTAATATCTGCGTAAGGATCATGATCTGAGAACATGGGAAAGATATCTGGATCATGTATTAGTATTTCACGAAGATGATCATCTTCGGTCAGGTACTCTACTGCCTTGTGACACAATACTTGAAATTGCGCCTGTGCCCCGGATTCTTCACGTACCGCTTCCGCAACCTTTCCCTGCCAGCGCAGAAGGGCCCAGGCAACTGACCGGTTATACAGGTCTTTCTTGTCTTTGGCGTAGAGATAGAGGTTACCCTTGGTCATCCCAAGCTCTCCCGCGATATCTTCTACGGTAGTTTTTTTGAAACCATACCTGGCAAACATCTTGAGGGATGCCAGGAGTACTTTTTCGCGTTTCTCGTCTTTTTCCATATATACTCTCTCAATGAACGTTTTAACTATTTGTTCATTTGTTCATTGTGCGTTTGTTTTGTCAACTTTTAATATTTGGGATGTAGAATTTTTGTTGTGGATGGGGCGTTATCAAGGGTGGATCCTCATGGGGAGTGCAGCTGCAGAATTATAAGTTCAGTTGTCGTGGTAACATGGGCTAATATTTTGTTTGGTGTGGTTACTGATTTCTCTTTTCGTTTTTAACTCCAATTTGTGTTTTTCGCAACGTGGCAATATACAACAGTTAACACTGTTTTGTTTATTTTTTGAAAATTGCAGCATTTTCCCATTTTTTATTATTCATTATAAATACTTACTGCCAGGTAACTACCAGGTGAATACTAGGTGAATACTAAGTGATCGCACAGTATGCTATCTTCATTTACTGTTCATTATTTTCTAAATTCCCATGTTTTTAATATTTTGGGGTGGAGTTCGCTTAATCTCTTTTGTCAATTTTAGATGAAGCTAAAAGATAACATATTATATTTTTTAACTACCTTGTGTCGACCTCAATGTATTCGACTGTGACAGTATGTACTGGTGTTTATTCAGAATCAATGACTGCTTCATGACTATCTTTCATGTATGTTTACATTTAATGTTTCTTGACAATTGGGGAATATGGTTTATTCTTATTCAGAATTGTTGGGTGCGGGTGTTTAGCCTCAGATAAATCGGATTTTTTGATCTTAAAATTATTAGAGACAAT
>CAZAOK010000159.1:0-5270 GCA_964486725.1 uncultured Leptospiraceae bacterium | reverse complement strand
TGGGGGTGAGTTGCGTATATGAAAAAAGATATTGTACATTTTTCAAGACAACTTCACACCTGCATAACTTTTTCCCAAAAACACCAACTTTTTTTTACCATCTCATTCGTTTTACTCGTATAGGTATATGAGGACAAAAAACTTATACGGAGAAAACACCATGATGAGAAGGGACGCCAGACCACTGGACTCAGAATTACTGCTGCATTATTACGATATCTTAATTGAACAAAATCCTTCAATAGATATTCTCAAGGACTTTCTGTACAACATTACCTCGATGATCGACCGTGAAAACAATTATTTGCCCGGCGGCATGATCACGGACATCATGGAACCTGCAGGTAACGGCATATCGGACAGTGTCATCGAATTCATGAAAGAATACGCTGCCTACCTTGCTTCTATCAGTGCTCTACTGCAAACCATAAGGGAGGCATCATCCGAAGAAGACGTTATTCATGTTCAGGATGTGCTATTAAAGATCTATTTTGCATTGTTCGACCTCAAAGGCCGGGACTTTGCTGACATGGTTGAGCTTATACGGGGATACGCGGGCATTTGCATAAGCAATTCGCTGGATATGCTGAATATACAGGGACCACAGACAATAGAAGGACTTGAAAAAAAGTTAAAAGGGAACACCGACCCCATACTGTCGAAACTCATCGCGGGACTGATGGAGAAAATTGAATTCATGTTTGTAAAACCCGACGAGGTGGACCATGCAATCCTGTCTTATGTATTTTTTTACACCGTAGTGATCACGGCGAACATGATGGCATATATTGAATTCGATCCCCTGGAGAAACTATTCGGTAATGGGGTTATGAAGTCGTTCAAATAAGAAATACAGGTGATCAGTGCCCTGCCATACTCATGGGGCACTGGTTCACAACTGGAATATGTTCTGATACAGGGTTATTCTTTACGAAACCTCTTTCTTGTAATGACGTGAGCTGATGCGTGGTTCCGTCTCATTTTCGGGATATCGCCCCCGTATATTCTTGTAGAAATGCCTTATCTTCTCCATGTCTGTATCGATATCACCCGTAGGGTAAAACAGCGGGCCGAATCCTGCTCTTTTCCTGGCATAATCGATGTATCCAAGAAGAATTGGAACTCCTGCTTTCAAAGCGATGAAATAGAAACCACTTTTCCAGTACTCAGCAGCAGACCGGCTTCCCTCAGGGGGGATGGTTATGGCAAGCCTGGGATCTTTGTTGAAACTATCAACCGCCTGGGACACGATGTTGTTGGTTCTGCTTCGCTCTACGGGGATGCCACCCAGGTATTTCATGATACCGCCAAACGGGAATTTAAAAAGTGACGCCTTTCCCATCCAGTAGGTATCCACACCCGCGGCAAGCACCAGCATGAATCCATAGAAGAAGTCCCAGTTGGACGTATGCGGTGCGGCGATGATCACGCAATTTTGATTTCGCGGAAAACGTCCTTCCTTTTTCCACCCGGTTATCTTTAACAGGGCAAGTGCTATACCCCGGAAGATTGTTCTGATCACTGGAGTCTTGAATATTGTGAAATGCATAACTATATACCTGCTTTTTTGTTGTATTACACATACAGACAACAAATTCAGCAGGCGGTTGCATTATTTTGGAAATTCCCCTTCCGGGTCATTCATCTGAATTTTCAGGTGTGTTTTCGGGAATGACTTCTTGATTCCTATCTTCTTCATCCCACTTTTGGGCTTCTTCGCTTGCCTTGATCTTGAAGGTATCAACATTTTCAGCCAGGGTCTCAGCGCTTAAGTTAATGATCCTGGCGTAACTCTGCACCATGTCTGAGCTTTCAAGGGTTTTCTGTGAAATACCGGTGATGGTATTTATGGAATTGGTAAGCTCATCAACGGTATTCTTCTGCTCCTTGGAATACACGTATACACTGCTTGCGATTTCACTCAATTTTTCGATTTTACCCCGGATATCGCTGTTCATGGTGTCAAGCTTATCGGTAAAATCTATTGTTCCACCAAGTACTTCACGGGTCTTCATGATTTGTTCGCGAATCTCGTTGAAGATGCCGGCAGTGTCGCTTATAAAACTTAATTCGCGCTGTATACGTTCGGTATGTTCTGTAATGGTTGCCCGGATACCATTGGAAAGTTCACCTGTCTGGTCGGCAAGCTTGTTCACCTCATCGGCAACAACCGAAAAACCCCTGCCGGCCTCACCCGCCCTGGATGCCTCGATGGCGGCGTTCAGTGCCAGAAGATTGATCTTATCTGCCACCTCGTTAATCTGGTTTATGGTGCCTTCGAGTTCACTCAGGTATTGGGCCATATCTTCAATAGCTTTTACCGACTTGGTCATGGTTTTTTCGCCGGTTTCAACCAGTCCAACTGCTCCTTCTATGCTGTTAGTAAGATCCTGGATTTGACCGGAAAGCTGCTTGCTGCCTGCATTGATATTGGCGATATCCTTTTTGATATCATCCGACCCGTCCATCTGGGCTTCAACGTCTTTGAGGTTGCTCTCAAACGAAGAGGCCATCTCTTCATACGCGCTGGCGGTCTGCTCAATAATTGCCGCCAGTTCGCGGGCTATATCAGAAAGCCCGGAGGCAGAAGAATTCAGATCAACGCTGATGTCCTTTACTTCCACTGAACTGGATGATATCGTTTCCACCATGCCGTGCAGTGATGATACCATGTTGTTAAATGTTCGGGTGATATACCCGATCTCATCGTCGATTTTCACGGGGATCTGCACATCAAGATTTCCCTCGTTCACTTCACGTACCCCCCGGGATAGGGCCCTCAGCGGATTGACCAGCACATTGGCAAACAGCAGCTGAAAACCGAAACGAACGAAAATTACGATTATTGCAAGCATTATCGCAAGGTTTATCACCGTAGGATGAATATAGGCACGGTAGATAACATATGGAAATCCCACTTCATAAAGAGTACCTGACCCCGGGTCCATTTTCATAAAACTAACCAGGTGCTCATCACCCGCACTGCGATACAACCTTGTGCCGATGCTGTGCATAGGCGCCAGGTAATTCAGTATTTCTTTTTTTAATGCCATATCTTCTTTTTGAGTAGTTCCCAGGTAAGTCTGCAAAACCTCTACGAAGGGAGTAAAGTTTTCTTTTTCCTTTTCAAGGAAGCCATGCAGCGCGTCATGAAAACCTTCATCCGGCATCTGATGGATCTTATTAGTCCAGTACATCACTTTGTCATTAATATCACTGATGTATTCAACAATCCTGCCGGAAGGATCTTCTGTACCAGGGGGAAGTGTTTGGGCAAACTGCTTTATTGTATTATTGTATCCGGCAAAATAAAATGGCGCGTTATCAAGAACCCGGTTCAGTTCACCTTTAAAGTTATCCGCCCCGATTGTACTGATTCGGTGCCACATTACAGTGTTGTCAAATTCATAGCGAAGGTTGTCAAGGTCAAGTGAACCTGCCCCAAACTGCCGGTTAAAGCTTCTTTCTTCCGGGTTATAGGACACCAGGTAACGGGCTTCATACTCAGGGTTACCGCTTCTCACCACCGACTGGGTGGATCTCTGGTATATCTCGTTGAAGGCGGCATCCTTGTCCCCGAGAAACACAAATCCCGCGAACTGCAGAAATATGAGCACCATAACCAGGCTTATACCGATAAGCTTTCCCATGAAGGAAATACGTTCACCGGTATTATTCATGTATACCACCGATACCATGAAAAATCCCAGCACGTTGAATACCACCCATGAATTTTGAAATACTTCACGGCTTATAACCCCGTCACGACTCAACGTATTGGTGATAGAGGGAACTATTGAGGCAAACACGAATGTAACTACCAGCAGCAACAACGCTGTTCTGAATTTTTTCTCACTTCTAATGCTTCGCCAGATACCCAGGAAAATATAGATTGCCAGGTATACAATAATCACCAGGGCAACAATCTTGCTTATCTGATCGGCATCGAAGTCCCAGTAATGCCCCCTGAAATGGTATACAGTGTCCGCTTTCAGGGTTGTAAATACAAACACCACGGTAACAATTATAACGAAGAAATACAGGATTGAAAGAATATTACGAGAGGACTTTCGGCTTTTCTCATACGGGTAATTATAAATAAATATTACACTGTGACAAATGGCAAACAATATGGTGGGAACGGTAATCCACCGGTGATATACTGCCATAGGATGGTAAACACTTGATGATATCACATATCCAAGGTTAAACATAGACATGATAAAGTAAGCTATTCCCAGGTGAGTGGTTGCCTGTGACCTGTTTTTTACCGACAACAGAAAAATTGACATGATGGCAAAAAAGGTTACTGCTATAAGCGATCCTATGGAAAAAGTATGTAAATATATCATATCTCACCTGTAATGAATAGCGGCATCTTCATATTTATGAATCTGTACATTATATATTATCGTCCATTCAGACTAAATGTATAACGAAAACGCGACTATCTTTCAGTATTAATCATCAACGAACCAAACGCGACAAAGGCTTCATTCGTCGGCTCTTCCTGACAATCCCTGCTGATCGGTTCACTGTAAATAGGTACTTTTTATAATATGTCACCATATAACAGGCAGGCAGAATTAATCAAGAACATTCATGTAATTTTTCAGAGGTATTGCCTGCTTTACTTCAGGGATTAGTATTTTCATGTGTGCCACCATAAAACATTTGCACAAATTGATATCACTCAGTACAATAATTTTCAATCATTGGAGGTTCATATGGATTACATGACATGGACAACTGACCTTAGTGTGGGAGTTAAGCAGTTTGATGACGAACACAAGGAGCTTGTCAATATTATCAACATGCTGAATACGGCCATTATCTCAGATGACCCGAAGTCGCATCTTGAAAAGATTCTTGCGAACCTGGCAAAATATACAAGGATCCATTTTTCCCATGAAGAAGAACTGATGGAGAAACACGGATATCCCGACTACCAGGCACACAGGCAGGAACATGACGCGTTAACCTCGCAGGTTACTGATTATATATCCCGACTCACCGAAGGGAAAGCTTCTTTCTCGCTCGACCTGATGTCTTTTTTGAGAGACTGGCTGGTTAATCATATTAACGGCAGTGACAAGAAGTACAGTGAGTTCTTTAAGGAGAAGGGGATGGCGTAGTTAGCTTTTCGTAAGCATAAACAGATGTTACACTGCTTATTCATCTTGTTCTCCATCCACGAAGGTACCTGAGAAAAGGTCGTACCTTCTCCTGCATTCGCAGATACACACTCATGCCATCATTTTACTTAACGG
>CAZAOK010000158.1:0-5388 GCA_964486725.1 uncultured Leptospiraceae bacterium | reverse complement strand
TATTATTCATTTTAGAATAATTTTGATTATTCAGCATGACAGCTGAGTAATTACTTTTTAATTTAACAAATATTCTATCACTTTACATTTCTTTTTCAGGGAATGCGATTGTTCCCTCCATGCCAAAGGGCAGTGATTGCTTTATAGTGCCATCGGGCCCGATAACCGCCGAGACACCGCTGTTCACGCAAAAAAGCATCCACATCCCGTTTTCCACGGCAGCAGGTACCGTACCGGCAAGATGCTGCAATGCCCCGTGGGTAGTGCCAAGCCAGGCATCATCACTGACAATCACCACCAGGTCAGCGTTTTTTGACCTGTCTGACATGACCCCCGGAAAAAGTGACTCGAAGCATATTGCAAAGGCAATCCGCACATTATCCGCATTCAGGCCACTGTTATCAACACCTGTTGAATACTGGTTTTTGCCAAGCATTTTCTCAAAAAAAGGTTGAAACAGTGAAACCGGGCAATATTCGGCGAAGGGGATAAGCCGTTCTTTTCTATAAATTGAACGCGCCCCCTCTTCATCCACAAGATAAATTGAATTATAATAGCGTGTTTCATCACCTGATTTTACATACTCCGGGCCGCCGGCAAGCAGTGTTATCTCCGCATGCCTTACAAATGACAACACTCTCCGCGAATATGATGAATCCTGCTGCAGGTAAAACTGCAGGGCTGTTTCGGGCCATATTACCAGCCGGGTAGCGGGGGACAGTTTATCACGGGTGACCCGGATACATCGTTCAAGATTTGAGCGGATATACTTCTTCCTCCACTTTTCTTCAGCGGGAATCAGCGGTTGCACCAAAAGCACCGATTGTGAAGCTATCCGCGGAGGGTCAGAGCCCCTGCTGTAATCCGCGGCATGTGAAGCAGCGAATAATCCGGAAACCCCCATCAGAAACACCACGGACCCGATGGAAGGCCACTGCACTACCGGAAAAACCTTCTTCATTTTCCATGCGGCCCAGAATTGCCTGCCCAGCAAAAACAGTGACACATTTATCAGCATTATCAGCACCGAATACCCATGCTGACCCGTACTGCTGACAGGTGAGAGCATAGCGGGATAATTGTAAAAGCACGAGGCAAGGGTCATCACGTTAAAACCCGGAAAAACCACCCCCCTGGTATACTCAATACCCCCCCAGAGAATAAAACCCGCAGCCAGCAGCAGCACCCTTTGCCACCAGCACCCCGGCCGCCTGGAAGAGCTGATAACAACAGCGAATAAACCTGACGGGATACTGTAAAAAAGAAAAAGCATGACCATAAATACCAGCATAGAAAGAGGAAAAGAAATACCGAACACCATGTGAATACTTATAATAACCCAGTACCCGCCAATGCCGTACATAACAGCCCCATGCAGGCATCCCCAAGCAAAGCCCTGCGATGGACGCAAACTCCCATAAGCCATCAACGCGGGGATAAAACTGATGAAAAGCAGAAAGGGGGAGAAAAACCCCGGCCATGACAGGGCACACAACCCTGCCGAGACCAGTACACATACGATTACTTTTGATCTTTCGCCCATTCTTTCCACTCGGAAATTGTGCGAAAATCATGCCCTGTTATGGATTTCAGGTACTCAACCCCATAGCCACGCACAAGATCATCGCCGTGATCCAGCATCTTAATGCCGAATTTTTTCAACTCGGGGTCTTTCAGTCGAAGCAGCAGCTGACCCGCCATGCGCTGCCTGCTCTGGTCGCCGCTTTCGATATTGACCCTAACAAACTCGCGAACCCGTTCACCGCCGATCTTTGCCAGCGCGGTGGTCACGTAGGGGGCAAAGGCGTCACCCGTACCGTAATACAGCCGAATGATGGGCTTTACTGCCCGCTTATCCCCGATACTGCCAAGGGCCGCGATACTCTCAGCCACAAGCTGCCGGTTATCATCTTCAAGAATTGATATCAAGAGTGGCACTGCCTTTCCGGCTTTTAACTGACCAAGTGCCCATACCGCTCCATGAGCACCGTTTGCCTTCCTTGTTTCCGCAACCTCCATAAGGAGGGGGACAGAGGGTCTGTCGTTCATCCAGCCCAGGGCCCGTGCCATTTCATTTCTTCCAGCCTGGGTCTCATTTTCAAGCCGAGAGCGAAGCAGCGGGATGGCCTTCCTGAATTTTTTTCTGCCAAGCACATACGCGGCCGGACCGTTGGCAGCCGGATTTTCCCTGAACAGGGCAAACACCCGGCTCTCTACGCGGTGAGCAGAAAGACGTGAAAGCACCCGTGCCGAGGTCATGGCTGTTTCTTTTTCAGGCGATCCCAAAAGCTTCACAAGGGGGTCAACACTTGAAAGGGCATCTATCTGAATAAGCGATTCAGCTGATCGTTCTCGCAATAGTTCCGGTGAGTTCTTTACATGATTCACCAGTACAGGCACCGCCCCTGGGGAGCGCATTTTCCCCAGTGCCACGATAGCAGATGTTTGCTCAGGCACTGACCCACTGCCTGCCAGCGCTATGCAGAACTTTTCAGCACCAGGTACAGGCATTTCACCCAGGATCCTGGCGGCATATCCTTCAAGGCCATGCTTCCTGATTTTCTTCATGTCCTTCATAATAAGACGTGAGGCCAGTGGATCGTTTATTCGCACGAGGGCCTCAACCACTTTCAGCCGCAATGCCCTGTTGTTCTGATACAGGATAGTATACAGGGGTTTAACTGCTTCATCATTGCCGATCTTACCAAGTGATTCGGCAACAAGTGCAGATGAAACCCTGCTCTCTTCATCCAGCATGGGAATCAGCACCTGTACCGCGCTTTTCGCCTTCAGGTCTCCAAGGGCGATAACCGCAGAGTTGCGTACAGGCTTGCTGGTATCTTTTTTTAACCGCTTCAGCGCCAGTGACACATGGTTTTGATTTCCAAGCCTACCAAGGGCCAGCATGGCATGAGACCTCATTCGCCACTCTTCACTTTCAGCAGCCCTGATAACATCCGGAAGAGAACTCTCCCCCCTGGCAAGCCAGTCGTTATAAGCCCTGGTTACAGGATCTTTCACGTTTTCCCGGTTGTCATTATTGCCGCTGCCCTTTGAGCAGGCCCCGGCCGCTATAACGATAAAAATAAACACCGGCACCAGTAGTATTACTTTTCGTATCACTCTATAGACTCCAGTTTTTCTTTAAATTGATCCGCTTCATTTCGTATTTCCTCAATTGCCTCTTCTCCCTGATGAATATCATCTTCAGTGAGGTATTCCCTGCCGTCCTCTTTTTCTTTTTCAGCAGTACGCTCTTGAAAATATTCTATTAGTTCAGCCTTGTCCTCAAGTGATTTCAACTTGAGTGAATAATACCTGCGTGATTCTTCTTTCGTGGCATCACCCTTCTGCACCTTGTTGCCAAGCACTATCATATCTCTCAGGATCTTCTCCTGGCGCCTGGATTCCTCCCTGCTCACATCACCGGGAAGCCACATGTTGTCCGGAAGCTTCTGCCGCATCCTTTCAAATTCTCTTTCGTTTTCAAGCCTTTCCTCTTCTGTCAACTCACGGGGCCCCGGTGTTGTGGTGCCGGGCATAATACCGGACCCAAACCTGCTAATGGTATCGCCCCCCTGGAAATGCTGATCATCATCACCCATCTCAACAACATCTCCATCCCCGTTTTTCCGTGTACCATCACGATTAACCACCTGAAGAACAACAATGATCACCAGCACCAGTACAATAATAACAGCATATAATAAACTTCGTCTATATTTCATAACCATATCTCCTGTGGTTTTTAAAATAGAACCACAGAGGCTCAGGGTTACAGAGAAATCGATATATTTTTAAGGATCACCGCCAAGACGCGAAGAGCGCGAAGTTCGTGAAGAAAGAATAAAAATATTTATAAATAATTCTCTTAGCGAACTTCGCGTCCTTAGCGCCTTCGCGGTGAAAATACATAATCCTTTCTCTGTTCCTCTGAGCCTCTGTGGTGATACTCCAGATAAAGAAAGGAGCTTACATCATGCAAGCTCCTTTATAAAGGTAATACTATAGAGTACGCAAGGTTTTTATTATATGAAAAGTTCAACAACGAACTGTACGGCTCTCCCTATCCATGAGTTGATAAGTCTTCTTGGGTCATACGGGTTCTTGTACAGGGTATCTTTTTCAGACGCGGCATACTCGTCCACCAGCTCAAGGTTCATATCGTATGTGTAATTTATAGCCTCAATGAAAAAGTTGGCTGCTATGGCGTGGCCAGTAACTGACGGATGCACACCATCAAGACTAAACACCCCGCCAAGATAATCTGTGGTTACCATGCGGCCGGTATTGTTGCCTCCCGAACGCATCAACGCGTGTCCATACATCACCATCTCATCAAAGGCGGCGTTGGCGTCAATAAAAGCCCAGCCATTGGCTACAGCCACGTTTCGTATTTCTTCGTTGATAAGCCTGGCCCCCTGCCGTATCGTTGCAATCTCTGAAGGATCAAGAACTTCATCATTGTCAGAAACACTGCTGTTCCAGAAGGCCTTCATGGAGCCGTATGGAACATCAGGATCATTGGCATCCTCAAGATAAGGGATAGCACAGACATCGGGCACGTTGGCTATGGCCACACCCTGCAGGGATGACACCGATAAAACCCGGTCAACCAGCTGGGCGAATTTCTGCCTGAATTCGTTGATTGGGGTCAGATGCGAGGGATCTGTCCAGAGGGCGCAGCTGAGTACATCATTGTTTCCTACCCACATGCTCATAAAAGTAGGATCCCTTCGCATGGCCTGGTCGATAGCCGAAGCCCCATCTTTTCCCAGCACCAGCTTGTAAAACCCGCCTTCTGAGCCCTTCGACTCAAGCACCGTGGTTACATCAGCACCGGTGATACCGAAGTTATTCAGCTGTGACTGTTTCTTATACCCGTCGGCACGCTTTCCGCCAACCAGTGGATAATAATATTTATACCAGGGGATATTTCCCTTACCCACGTCTTCAATATTTACAAGGAAGCCTGGAAATTTCAAAAGGGGCTGCACGAAACGTGCTGCCATTTTATCGGCTATTCGGGCGGGATAGGAGAAAGGCTGCCTTGTTTCATCAACCGATCCACTCTGAAAGCCGTGAGTAAGACTGTCACCGATTGCCACGTAGTTGTCAAAGATATCAGTATTTTCAGGCTCAGGTGGAGGAGGTGAAAAGGCAAAAAGCGAAACAGAAAAAGCGAAAGTCATTATACAAGCGGTACATATTGATAATTTCTTCATTACAAACCCCCGGTTACAGGCAAAATTAATAATACCTAATCGACTTTTCTCATAATATGAATACCGTTTACATATGTCAAGATTAATTATACCTGCTGGTCGGTTTTTTAATAATATTTTTTTCTGAAGCGAATTATCGCAACGAGGGAATATTTTTATAATT
>CAZAOK010000157.1:0-5409 GCA_964486725.1 uncultured Leptospiraceae bacterium | reverse complement strand
AAATAATCAATTTTTTCACTTGGGCTGCTCCATTATAAATAATTGAATGAACATATCATGACCAAACATTTCTGGCAACTACATTTTATACTTGCCCAAACAAATGAAATACGCCACCGTTGACGAGCATAACATGCAACTATTGAAAATTCTTTATGCCCCGGCGTCCCCGTGGCAAATAACGAGTATGAAAAAACTGAAAACAATAACAATAATCCAACTGGTTGTGCTATTCCTTGTCCCCGTGACGTCTTTTCCCGGTGAAAAGGACGATGACACCGCCCTGCTTGAAAAGGCCATACAGCGCTACCAGGCCATAAAGACCATTGATGCCCGCATCAGCCAGCACATCATTGAAACCGGCAAAGAGACCGCGCTGTATGAAGGCCGTTACCGGGCCAGGGGAAACACCATGCTGCGTGTTGACTACGACGCCCCTGAGCCGCAGGTTGTTCTGGTGAAGGACGGCGCGTTGCAGTGGTACTATCCCGAAGCAGGGCAGCTATACTACATGGATACTCCCGGGGCGTCAGGGCAAAAAGGGAACGTGCCGTCGGTGAATCCCCTGCAGGAGCTGCTGAACAAGCGGGCAGACAGGTTTACCATTGAATACGATGGCATACATCTTTACGGCCTGTTTCGCAGGGCCCGCTGCTTTATCATGAAGGACAACAGGCAGGGCACAACCCTCGAGATATGGCTGCAACAGGACACGCTGGTGCCGATCCGCAAGATTGTGCGTGACCGCAGCGGACGTGAACTGGTACGGGAAACCTACGAGAAATATGAAAAGATCAACGGCATCCTCTTCCCCAGACGGGTGGAGGTGGTGGCACGCACCCGGGAAGGGATGGTGCGAAATATAACAGGATATTCGCGGGTGCAGCTGAACAAGCCCCTTGATAAGGGAATTTTTACGTTAGAACTGCCCAAAGACGTGGTACGCAAGAGGTTATATTGAGATAATTACCATAATGAGGGGAAAACAATCTTAGAAATTTATTATGCAGTAAATCTCAGTTGAGAAAAGAAGCAGGTTGTAATATGAAATGGTCTAAAATTAATGAAACCGCCCGCTTCGCTTGATGAACGCAGATTAACGCGGATTATAGGGATATTTGATAATTAACACCATCATCTGTGTTCATCTGCGTGTATCTGCGGTTAAAAAATATGAAAAATACTATCACATACATACTACTCCTTTTCCTTACGGTCATCCTGAGTGTCACGCAGGCGGCGGCCCTTACCGTTGATCGGGTTGAATTCGTGGGCAACACGGTAAACCTCGAGCTTGATGCCCTGACCCCCGGTTACACCGGGGAGGTAACCCGTAAAGACATCGATCACCTGGCGGTGCGTGTAACCCGGAAATACCACGAAGCCGGCTACACCACCAGTTACGTTGACAGAATGGAGCTCACCGAAGAGGGTACCCTGCGAATATACGTACAGGAATCCCGCATACAGGAGGTAAGGGTACGCGGTATAAAGGGAGAAACCGCCGATGAGCTGCGCCGGGTGGGGAAACTCTGGAAAGGGGAGGTCTACAATCGCAACGAGATCAGGGCCCGGCTTGAACGCCTGAAAGGGCTCTACAACCTGCGGGGTATACGCCTGGATGTGGAAAACTACCGTGAGCAGGGGGACGTCACCCTTGTGATGAAGGTAGACGAAGGCAGCAGGTGGTGGCGCTGGGGTCTTGGCATACGGCCGTTATATGGAATAAGCCCCCATGCCATGTATACCCTTCCCGTTGGGAAGAGCTTCGTTGAATTCACAGCCCATGCGTCCTACATGGATGACCGGTTTACACGGGCGGGTGGTGCAATGGAATGGTATCATTTCAGCAGCGGCAAAAACCCCCTGCAGTATTACGCCGGAGTGGAAGGGGGACGAAAAGCACAGAAGTGGGAGACACTTGACAGCTGGTTTGCCGCTGACGGGGGCGGGGTGTACGCCGGAACGAGGATGTACCGGCGGGTCGGCACAGGCATTCTGCTGATACCCGGAATAGAAGCATCAGGGTCTCTCACCCGAATCAGGGATTATCCCGAAGAAGAGGTGGACAACCGCATGGGGCGGGCCGGCCTGCGCCTCACCATAACCCGGCGTGGCATCGTATTGCCGGCACGAAATGTTTCCAGCTTCACCATGAAGGGGGACGTGGCCGCAAGCACCCTTGAGCCCGACGGGTTTGTGCTGGCCGAGGCCGACGGAAAGCTGGTGCTGCCCCTGACCACCAGGGTGCGGCTGATACCGGAAGTGTATTCATATTACACGTCATCACGGGAGCGCTATTACCGCCGCTACGTGTACGATGAAAAGCTGCTGGGGTTTGGTGCCGATTATACCGCCTCGTCATTTAAGAACACTGGAGGGCTTCACCTGGAATTTGAGGTGTCACCGGCCTTCTTCTATGTTGACCCTTTCGTCAATAGTGGTTATTTTAGAGATGAGAACCATAACTGGAGCCATGATACGGGGGCAGGCCTCAAGGTTATCTTTAATTTTAAAAAGGTGTTCTGGGACATCACCTACGCGTGGGACGTTTCAGAAACCCCCGCCAAAACAGGGCGGCTGTATTTCATGGCATATGCTGACTTTTAACAACCGGAGAGCACAATGGAAATAGAACGGGAATGTGGACGGGTTACCGAAATAAAGGGAAACATGGCGCTGGTGGAAACCGATCCGGCAAGTTTCTGCATGTCATGCGCCAGTAAAAACTCGTGTCCCACCGGGTCAAACCCCCGAACGAAAAAACTCTGGATAGAGAATACCCTCCAGGCCCGCGAGGGCGACAACGTGTACTTTGTTGTGCCCGGTGGAGGGGTTATCGCATCGTCATTCCTGATTTACATGCTGCCCCTGGTGCTGCTGTTTGCGGGCATATTTTTCGGCGTAATGGTACATACAAAATTGGGGTTGGACGTGGAAGCTTCGTCTGGAATTTTCGGCATCATGGGGTTCGGGCTTTCCTTTATCATCATACGCCTTGTTTCAAACAGGGTGTTGAATAAACAGAAGTTTAAGCCAAGAATGCTTGAAAGGAGCTCACCCGGCGAGAATTAATGTCTTAATACCTCATTTCCATGTACCGAAAATTGATATAAGCCTGTACATAAACCAGGGAAGGTGAAAGTTGTCCGGAAAATAACGGGTACTGCCCTGCAGGTGGATACGTGTTCGCAAAAATACAAAAGGAATTGTATACAGGGTGAAAGGGACATGGGGAAAAAAGTTGTAGACATTATCAATTACAAAATAGAAAAATCGTTAAGAAACAGTGGGTACACGGTAAAGAAAGACAGTAAAAAAAACGTAACACTTTTAATCAAGATTAACCAGAAATGAAAGTAATGTTCATAACGTGAGCGAGGAAATTGTATGAGTTCGAACCTTGAAGAACAGAAAAAAAAGCTTAAAGACGAAATAGATAAATTACGCTACGAAATGAAGGTAGAGCTTCCAAGACGAATCCAGGAAGCCCGCGAATACGGCGATTTAAAGGAAAACGCCGAGTATCATGCCGCCCGCGAACGCCAGGGGTTTGTGAAGGCAAGGATCGCCCAGTTGAGCCATCAGCTCAGCACAATGAGCGATATAGATATTTCAAGCCTTGAAGCCGATAGCGTTGACCTGGGTTCACAGGTTACGGTAAAAGACCTGGACACTGATGAGATAATAGTTTTTTCAATTGTACCAACCAGTGAAGTGGACCCCTCGGAAGGCAAGATATCCCTTTCATCGCCAATCGGAAGGGCCCTGCATAAAAAAGCCCCCGGGGACGAGGTACACGTGCAGATACCTGCAGGCACAAAAAAGTTTTTCATAGAGAACCTGGTTACCATCCACGGAAAAGAGTTTACAACCTGATACATCTTTTATTCAGTATACAAAAGCGTCATCCCATCCTCTTCCGCCAGGAAAGAGTGATCAGTTAAATTCAATTATAAAGGAAAAGTACCATGGCACAGATAGTAGCGTTTAACGGTTTGCGGCCCCGTAAAGAACTTGCTGACAAGGTAGCTGAACTGCCATATGACGTGGTTGACAGCGAAGAGGCGAAAGCCATTGCCGGTGATAACAGGTATAGTTTTTTTCATGTATCAAAACCGGAGATAGATCTTGGAAGTGATATTGATCCATATTCCAAAGAAGTATACAACAGGGGCCGACAGAACCTTGAAGCATTTATAAATGAATCAATCATGGTTAAGGACGATGAACTGAAACTGTACCTGTATACACTGGAAATGGACGGTCGGTCACAGACGGGTATCGTGTGTTGTGTGAATATTGATGATTACCTGGATAATAGAGTAAAAAAACACGAACTTACCCGTGAAGATAAAGAAAAAGACCGTATGACACACCTGGATATCCTCAATGCCCAGACAGGCCTGGTGTACCTGCTCTACAGGGAGGACGGATCGGTGCGCTCGGTAATACAGAAGGCGGCATCAGCAGAACCTGAGTATGATTTTACCGCTGATGACGGTATCAGGCATACAATCCGGGTGATTGATGATACATCGATGCAGCAAAAACTCATTGAGTCAATGGTTTCACGGGACCTGTATATTGCCGACGGCCATCACCGGGCGGCTTCAGCGGTGAAAGTGGGACAGAAGCGAAGGGAAGAGGGTACGAAGGAAGGGGAACACAACTATTTTCTTGCAGTGTTGTTTCCACATGATGAATTGCGTATTTTAGCATATAACAGGGTGGTGAGTGACCTGAACGGAATGTCCGTTGGTGAATTTATTGAAAAACTGGGTAACGAGTTTGACGTGGAAAAGTCTTCTGTTAGTGTGCCCGGACAGAAACACCAGGTATGCATGTTCCTGGATGGCAGCTGGTATACCCTCAACTACAAGGGTGAGGTACCCGCAGATCCGGTGGGAAGCCTTGATGTGAAAATTTTGCAGGACAGGGTGCTTTCGGCACTCCTTGGCATTGATAATCCCAGAAAAGACAGCAGGATTAATTTCGTTGGGGGTATACGGGGCACATCTGAGCTGGAAAAACTGGTTAATAATGGAAAGTACCAGGTGGCTTTTTCCATGTATCCCACATCCGTGGAAGACCTCATTAATGTATCGGACACGGGAAATATTATGCCTCCCAAGTCAACATGGTTTGAGCCGAAGCTACGAAGCGGTTTGATCGTTCATTTGCTGGATTGATCTAAAACTGGAAGGGGATGTGGAGACGAGGAGAATCGAACTCCTGACCTCTTGAATGCCATTCAAGCGCTCTCCCAACTGAGCTACGCCCCCGTTGCCAATAAGCTAATAAAACCTGGCCATGTTTTGTCAACATCATTTTTGATTTTTTTTCTCACCACAGAGGGGAGTGATTTAAATTCCGGGTTACATACATGTGACCAGTGATATAAGTATT
>CAZAOK010000156.1:0-5525 GCA_964486725.1 uncultured Leptospiraceae bacterium | reverse complement strand
AAATCCTGATTCAGACGAGTGGAGATTGCTACTACATTGAGCCGTGATGTGTGACATGGAACACTGGTAAAGTTTTACCGATTTCATGTTGACTACAAATATGAATGAATATACATTATATAGTTGAGTTAAAAATGATTAGAATACAACATGAAACAACTATATAGAGGTAAGAGAATGGAAGCCTTAAGGATAAATGGTTATGTGGACGAAGACGGGCTGAATATCGGGATAAAAAAATTGAAAAAATTTAATAATAAGAAAGTTGAAGTAATTATATTACCCCTGAATGAAGAAAATAAAGAGCAGTCAATGTCACGTTTTTTTAATGCAATAGGTAAGGTAGATATTGATAAGAATTAAATATGGTAAAACCATTGATGAGGCACTTCACAACATAAATGATGCAAGGAGGGGATAGCTTGAATCTGAGAAAAGCCATGGTCTAATGGATTGTTGCGAGGAAAAAGGTTTTTCCCGGTGAGGTTATTCAAAAATGGGAGACGATACAAATAAGAATTTGGTATTCAATGCTGTTACACCTCTTGACTTTAAAATCAGTGTGACCAGAAGATATTGGGAAATAATATCAAAGATTAAGCACCCTTCAATGGAAGGAAACGAAGATAAAGTAAAAGATGTTCTGGAAAATCCCGATGAAATAAGAATAAGTAGAAGCGACTCAAATGTGTATCTATTTTATAAAGAATATAAGAAAGACAGGTTGATTTGTGCTGTTGCAAAAAGTGAATATAATAATGGATTTTTGATAACGGCCTACGTAACAGATAAAATCAAAGAGGGGAAACAGGTATGGAAAAAGTGAAAGTTTTTTATGATAAAAAGGGCAATACGTTAACTGTATGGTTTGGTGAACCTGAGAATGAGTATATATGCGAAGAAACCGGTGAAGAGATAATTTTAATGAAAGACGAAAGGGGAAAAGTTATTGGATTTGAAAAGCTTAACTACCTGTCAGATAATGCTAAGGAGAATGAAATAGAATTTGTGACAATGGCAGTATGATGGGGGGTGTTTGGAGGTTAGTTATAGTTAGTTATGGTTAGTTGAGGTTTGGATGGGAAGGAACTGGAAGGATTTGATTGTATGGCAGAGGGCGCATAGTCTTGTATTAGAGATTTATAAGGCTATCGCCGTGTTCCCTGCTGAAGAGAAGTATAGCCTGGTAGATCAGATACGTAGATGTTCGTATTCAATTCCTGCTAATATCGTTGAAGGCCATTCGAAAAGCACCAGCAGGGATTTTTGCGGTACCTCTACATTTCAAGGGGTTCTATTGAAGAATTAAAATATTTCCTTAATCATTGACAACTCACCTCACCCATGATTTCACTGCATCATACCAATACCACCCGGAGTGAACCAATTGAAAATAGCTGTTATATTTCCCAAGGACTCGGAGGCCCTTTTTAACCGTAATTCAAGCCGAACTTTTGGCGGGGCCAATGTGCAGATGTTCATGATCGCCCGAGAGCTGGGGAAGAATGACGGTGTTGAGGCGTACGTGGGTGAGAAGTGAAGAGTGAGAGGTGAAGGGTATATAATGATAAATTTTGATATCATACATATAAGTAAAATCGATGATTATGACGAAGTACTAAATATACTGGATATTGTATTCCCTTCAGCGAATCATAAGCATCTCATCTCTGAAATAAAGAATAGAATAAACCAAAAAGCTGAAATGATATTGGTAGAATACCATACAGGGATTATGATTTTTCAAGTGTATATACGAATTTTTACGCGAAGAAGCACCAATCCGTATCACGTGAATGTGCACGGCTTCATTTCTTTACAGATCAGAATATAACTCGAAAGTCATACATAGGCTATTTAACTGTCCGCGATTCAACTGTAGATTCAAGAGGTAGAGCAATACTATATCCAGGGTACCTGCTTAAAACAAATAAGGCTTATATTTTGCATACATCATATAGTTCCCACATCATGGGCTCTGAGATGAAATTATTTTCATACCCGTGGATGGCTCAAGATACTGATATTTCAGTTTGTGCGCATATAGCAGTATGGTCAATTATTAATTATTATGCGCACAGGTATCCTAATTATAAAATTAGCCCTATTGGTGAGATCGCTGATGATACACCACAATATTTAAGTAGAAAAACGCCTTCGGAAGGATTAAACCTGCTACAAGTATCAGAATTATTATCAAATAGTGGTTTTTATCCACTGGTTTTGAAGAAACGGAATAATCAAGATCAAGATTTTTTTAGAGCAATATATTCATATATCGAATCCGGAATTCCCATGGTTGCGGCTATGACAGGTAAAGAACATGCAGTGGCGATTATCGGACATGGAGATATTAATACAGGAGAATTAAGTACACACGTGGATGATTTGATATATTGTGCAGACATGGTAGACGAGTATATAATTTCTAATGATAATGAATTACCATTTACATGTGTGTCAAGGTATGGTGATGACTATTCATTTAATGATCTGGATTATGTTATCATCCCGTTATATGAAAAGATGTATCTAAATTCTCATATTGTTTACAAAAGAGTTGAAAGTTTAATAAAAGCTGGCGTTTTAAATATCAACGAACCTGTAGTATTACGTGTATATTTAACTTCAACAAGGTCATTAAAAAGGGAAACATTGCAAAATCGAAGTATGAATGATGTTTTGAAATCAACAATGCTAAAGCTCCATACACCACAGTTTGTCTGGTGTGCTGATATATCGACAACTAATGATTATAATGAAAAGCACACAACCTTTCGAATTATTATTGATTCAACAGCGGGAACATACGAGGATGACCCATGGTTGTTAATTCATGATGATGAAAAAATTGTTTACAAGGATGAAAATAAAGTGTTTAAAATAGATCAAAACATTCGACCCTATGAAATGTATGTGAACAACCTGAAGGAGGTTGCAAAAAAATGAAAGTTAAGGAATTGATTGATAAAATGCCGAAGGCCAAACCTGTTGATTCTATATCAAATGATAAATACAAAGAGATCTGTGATACCAGGCTTAACCAGGAAATTAAGGAAATAAAGAAACTTTATACCGATTCGTTAAATGAAGCGTGGAAGTACTATGTGAGATGATATAAATGATGGCTCGTACACAAGCTCACCCATGATTTCACTGCATCATACCAATACCACCCGGAGTGAACCAATTGAAAATAGCTGTTATATTTCCCAAGGACTCGGAGGCCCTTTTTAACCGGAATTCAAGCCGTACCTTCGGTGGTGCCAACGTGCAGATGTTCATGATCGCACGTGAACTTGGGAAGAAAGAGGGTGTTGAGGCCTGCTCTCTTGTCCCCAATTATGAAACAATCGATTTTACTGATAGTGAACATTTCAACCTGGTGAAGACCTTCAACGAGAACGATTCCATCATTAAAAAAGTACTTACCTATCACCGGGTAATTCGTGAAATAAAGCCGGACGTGATAATACAGAGGGGACTTACCCTTATTTCCTGTTTTCTCTCGGTATACTGCCGCCTGCTGGGCATTGAGTACGTGTTTATGTTCGCCCATGACATTGAAAGCCACGGCCGCTATCAGCGTGACCGAAAACGCTGCCTGCTGTTTCCCCTGCTTATGCGGACGGTGTACCTTGCGGTTCCGCAAAACCAGTACGAGAAGGACCAATTGAAGGGGTATGACAGGGGCGGTAATATTAAAATATTGAAAAAGGGTATTGAAATAGAGACCATCAGGGGTTTTATTAGTGAAGGTATACAAAAGAAGTATGATGCCATCTGGGTTGCCCGGTGTGAACGGTGGAAGCACCCCGAGATATTTCTTGACCTGGCACGGAATAACCCTGAACTTCGATTTTTGATGATCTGTTCACCGGTTGACGGTCAGGAGGAATATTACAATTCGGTGAAAGATGCGGCAGAAGGCATCGATAACATCGAGTTTATCGCCTTCGTGAAGAACAACGGTATCTATGAACTGCTTGCCGCCTCCAGGGTGTTCTGCATTACCTCCGACATGGGGGGCGACTGGCCCATGACGGTACTTGAAGCGGGGGCGGTGGGGGTGCCGGTGTTGAGCCTGAACCTTAATTACGGGGAGCTCATTGACCGCTACGGCGGCGGTGTGTATTGCGGGGGGGGCCGTTGGAAGATGGAAGAAAGCCTTCGGTTGATGGTTGAGGATGAGGATGTTCATCGTAAGATGTCCGAAGGGGTGAAGGCGTATATACAGGAGACGCATGATATTGTACGGAACACAGAGAGGTTGATACGTATGATAGAAAATAAAGATTTGTTACTGGATTACTAAATGAATTTTGATATCTATTATACCAGGCATGCATTGCAGCGAATGTTTGAAAGGTCTATTTCTGATAAAGATGTGCAGAAGGTAAGAAGGTAATCGAGCAGTGAGAGATCGTAACTGAATATCCAGATGATAAACCATATCCGAGTTTTTTATCGATGATGATAATTGATGAAAAACCACTTCATGTCGTATTTTCAATAGATGATACCGTGGAGAAAAACAAGTATATTGTTATTACCTTATATGAACCTGCTCAAGAGGAGTGGGATCCGGATTTCACGAAAAGGAGGGATTGAAATGACTTGTATGATCTGCAAAACAGGTGTTTATAAACCAGGATACACTACAGTTGCTCTGACAAAGGGAGAAACAGGCGACGGTTTGCCCGTCCGCCCCAAATATTTTAAGCTTTTAATTGTCTTAAAACATTTGCGATTATTTCTTTATTGCTTTTTCCAGATGCAACATTCATCATCATTGCATATAATTTCTGTCCAGCATCATCTATTTCAATATTATTAAAATCAAGAAATACTAAGCCAGCGACTAATGCAACTCTTTTATTTCCATCAATAAATGGGTGGTTCTCCGAAATATGATAAATATATGCTGCTGCCATTTCAAATAAATCTTTATATAAGTATTGCCCATCAAAAGTAGATTCAGGAATTGAAATAGCTGAGGTTAATAATCCGTAATCTCTTATACCAGGTTTACCGCCATATAGTTCAATTTGATTTTTATGTATTTCGATTATTTCAGCAAGTGTAAGAAACTCAATTTCTTTATTATTCATTTAGCTAATTTTTTTAAAGTTTCATGGTGTTTTTTGTTTATTAAATCAAGGGATTTTGTTAATTGCTTTACTCTGTCCTTATTTTTTACTGGAGATATGATAATATTTGAACCATCTGTTGACAATTCCAGGTGAGTATCGTTATTAATTTTAAGTAATTCCATTATTGGCTTATCAATAATTAGTGCTGAGCTGTTTCCATGTTGAATCAATTTTTTAATCATAATATACTCCTTATATGTTTCATCCTGAAGTAATTTACTATTCACGATAATTCCTGAACAAATTACAAACGAATTTTTTTCTATAATCAGTATACACAATATATATACGTTATTATTTAACGTCAAGAAATAATCAATAATTACTTTTATTTGGGGTTGGGGGGGTGAATTAAATACCGGGTAATAATAT
>CAZAOK010000155.1:0-5544 GCA_964486725.1 uncultured Leptospiraceae bacterium | reverse complement strand
GAGCGACGCCGAAGCATAAACGCGGATGATTAGTGAATAGTGAGAAGTGAACTGAGGTTAAAAATTATTTTCAATTCCCAGGAATCCGGAAAGACCCTTTTTATTCATTTGCTGAGGAGTTACCAGGTTTTTACTATTACATAAAGTCCCGTTCTACCTTCATGTTCCAGTTCTGTGAATATACCCGGGTGTCCCCTTCGAAGGCGTCCAGTTCGGCATCTATATAAAAATATTCGGGGTCGGAAGTAAGTACAGTACGGGTGGTGACACGGGTATGCCAGTCACCCCGTCTGAACCCCCTGGCCCACCATGTTTCACCGCGTATAGAGGAAAAATCATCATTCACGGAAGAATACCACTCATATGAACGGTTCTCAACCTCCATGTTTATATCACTGTAGAGTTGAATCCCATCGTCCTTAATAACTTTTAACGTAGACTTATCAATTGCGAGATCACGTTCTACCAGCCAGTTGTGCCGTCCTGTTTCTATGGGTATTCTTTTTACCGGTTGGGCTGCCTCGGGTGGGTCAAACTCCCGCAATTCAGCATCACTTCCCCTGGGCTGACGAACGGGAAGCATCACCCCGGTCTTACCTGTAAATATCTTCAGCATTACAGGTTCAGGGGAAGGCCACGCGATGGGCCAGTATGATGTTGATATTGATATTCGGACCTTGTGTCCCTTCGGGAAAACCTGGGCCACCCCGTTTAATTTCACCTGGGCCTGGTAACGTTTTCCAGGTTCAAGATTCTCTGGTTCTTCATGGCTCTTACGATGGGTAAGGTTAAGAAGCCCATAGGTTACCCTGGTAGCCTTTCCGTCAAGCGCCACATCAGAAATCCGGACAGCAATCATGGCAACAGGCTTGTTAGAAATAAAATCAACATTTAAAAGTGGTGTTCCCATAAGCTCAAGCTGCCGGGTTAATGGCTCACTTTCGAATATCAGTGCGCCACCGTCTTCCTCTCTCTGGTCATGGGGAAGATCAGGTGTGGCACTGTATGAACACCACTTGCCCGCAAACAATCCCACCGTCAGGGGTGACTGCAGGGTGATAGCTTCTTCCGCCACGATTTTTCCAGGCATGCCAAGTCCCGATCGTTCAACGGGGTACCACTGTTCTTCAATTTTTCCTGAGGGCCATTGATCTTCCGCGACCCAGCGTCCCCTGCGATATGAATAACTGGTGGTTGGGGGCATACTGTCCTGCATCCACACCCGCAGCATGGGTTCATCCATGATGCCGGTGTCCTTGTTTTTCAACCAGTGATCCCACCACCTGAGGCATTCCTGTAAAAAACCGATGGCCGGTCCCGGCACACCCATGTGTGGATACCGGTGACTCCATGGGCCGATGAGGCCTTTTCTGGGTACATGCAGGTTTTCAAGCATTCGAAACACTGTATTGGAATACCCATCCGCCCAGCCGCTTACCGCCATCACCGGGCAGTTGATGTCCGTATAGTCTTCGGCAATTGAACCATGCCGCCAGTACCGGTCACGCCGCTGATGACGAAGCCATGTCTCAAGCCAGAGGCCGCTGCCTTCAAGCCGTTGAAACCAGAGATCACGCCACCTGTCCCCGGCCAGTTCAGGATCGGGTGGACATGAATTAAAAGCGAACATGGTAGATGCCCATGAAAGGTTATCACCAAGCAGGCACCCCCCCATGTAATGCACATCATCAGAATACCGGTCATCAGAAGAACACACGGTCATAACCGCCTTCAATTCTTCCGGGCCATGGGCCGCGATCTGCAAACCGTTAAACCCGCCCCATGATATACCCATCATACCGATATTGCCGTCACACCAGGGCTGATCAGCGATCCAGCGAAGCACCTCCATGCCATCAACGAGTTCGATCTCAAGATACTCGTCCGCCAGAATTCCTTCTGATTCTCCGCTGCCCCGCATATCAACGCGTATGGAGGCGTAGCCATGACCCGCAAAATATGGATGGTTCAGTGAATCACGATAGGCAGTAAAATCACGCTTGCGATAGGGAATGTATTCAAGGATGGCAGGCACCGGGGTTTTCATGGCGTCTTCCGGCATCCAGATGCGTGCCGCCAGCCTGATACCATCGGACAGCGGTATCATGGTATGCTCAATTTCTTTTACCTTATATGGAAATTCAGTAACAGTTTTCATCATTATTCATCAAAACAAAAATTCAGCATTTCAACGCAGCGATGATACTTATCCATGAGTTCATAATGATCCGACGCGCCTATGAATATATGGACCAGGTCGAAACTGTAACTGTCCTGCCTGGGAAGCTCGGAAAGATGTATCCCTTCACGGGCATTCAAATCAATACGGGTTCCCGGTATCAATTGTTTCACCTGTTGAATTTCAGTAGCAGTTGGCACCCGGGTCACTTTGGCGTCATCAAACCTGCGCAGAAAAAACTTCGCGGCGCAGTTGAACTGTCCTTTCCTGTAAGGAAATTCAGTATTTTTCCCTAATGCCAGGTCTATCATAATCTTCAGGTTGGGTTCACCATCAACCACCCTGTACAGGTAACTGTGAGACTGTGACAGGCGTGGATTCACCTCCAGGGTCCATATCCTGTCAAAGGCTTCGTCATAAAAATATTCAATATTGAAAGTGCTGTTATCAAGCCCGATCTGTTCAATTATTTTTATGGAATTATCCGCAATACGCCGCTGCACCTTCATGGGAAGCGTGGAGGGATACTCGTACCTGAAAAATGAAGAAGAATCAGGATAGTTTATTGAATCAACTATCCCGTAGACGGTTACTTTTTTATTGTTCACAAAACCTGATACCGTACACTGGCTCCCCTTTATGATCTCTTCTGCAATGCAGTACCCTCCATCAATGTCTTTCATCTCATCGGGAAGGGTTGTTTTCGACAGCAGAAAATTAAAGGGGCCTGAAAAAGTGGTAATCTTATTTCTGATTTCTTCCTGAGCTTCAAGAAATTCCTCCCTGCTTTTGATCTTGAAACCCAGCTGGGATGCAGTTGCCTTCACCGGCTTTAACCAGAAAGGATACTTTATGGACAGCTTATCAACGGCATCATCATCAAAAGGATTTACCGCTTCAAATACCGGATACTCATCAATAGCCCTGCTCTGCTCAAGCCTGCTCCAGTACTTGTGTTCACACTTGATCACCCCTTCCAGGTTTGGCCCCGGAAGATCAAAAACCTCGCACAGGTAAGGCACCATTGATGTAACAGGGAAGTCCCAGTAGCCGATAATACCATCAACGCTGCCTTCATATTGATGAAGAATCTCTTCTGCTTTTCGCAGCAATTCCTGTATACCCGGAGCATCCGGTCCGAAAATATCATCGAAGGTCATCAATGTTTCGTAGTTATACCGAGTTGCCCCTGAAACCAGTTGCAATTCTTTCAAATTGAAATCGTCTAACCCAAGCACGAAAATATTTTTCCGCTCGATGACGTATACCTCCTTTCGTCATTCTTTTGTATATCTGATTATAGCAGAACTGTACATGGAGGTCAAGAACCCATGGATTATTCATTAGGGGAAAAATCTAAAATAAAAATGATTGGTGCTCAATCTTCACTCAAATGTATTGATCTGCATATAGCAATAGTTGAAAATACGCTTATTCGTTGGTGAGAATACCATACTTCACCCCAAAGAGCTCAGGGATATTGGGGTTTGCGAATAGTGATACAACCTGGTTTTTACCTGTTTTGAATATGAAGGTTCCTGCCCCCAGGTAGAAATTGACCCTGGTAATATTTTTCTCTGAACCATCAAAGAAATCAACGTGAAATTTTCTCTCTCCTGTTTTCAACTTACGTTTCAGCGCCACAGGCATCTCTATTGTTACATGGGGAGACTGACCCGGATTCCAGACTGCCTTCTTGATGACTGCTTCCTTTATGGTGAACATGTCTTTATATCCTTTCTGAACAACTGGTACCGTTATCCCATCATCAATTATATTATTAAGCTTCACCAGTGTCTCCTGGCGAAGCTTATTCTTCTTCGCCACGATCTTTTTATTCTTTTCAGCGAGCATGGTATAGTGTTTACTGTCATTGTTCATGATGGCATTTTGTGCCTGTTTTTCCAGACCTTTTTCGTCCCTTTCAATCGTCTGCATTTGAGCAACCGCATCCTTTACAATGTCCATCATCTTCTGCGGAATGACCTGTGAAGAGGCTGCGATAATGACTCCACAAGTAAAGATGGTTGTCAGTATGGTCACAAAATATACAGCATTTCTTTTCAGCATCACTACCTCCATTGGAAACAGCAAAAGTATTGCGGTATAGATTTCAACATGATATGATCTAAATATTCCACTTGAAAGGGTACACTATATGGACATTGACCTGCAACAAAGTTTTATAGACCTGTGGCAAAAATACTTCAACAACGGCTCTCTAAAAGTCTATAAAACTTATAAATCCAGATATTACTTCATCCCCCGGCCTGTCTGCGGTCGAAACTCGACTCCCCAACGTGGTGGGAGTCATCTCGAACAGACGACCTTGTGAAAGTACAAACCTGCATGAGTCGGTTACAGTCTTGGAACTTCTTCGTGGTTCGCTTCGTTTATCTAAATTTTACTTGTATTTCAAAATCCCATTTATTATTTATGTAGAATAGGTAATACAGGTATGAACGATCATATAATACAAAATCTAAAAAAGTTAAAACAAAAATATGAACCAGAAGGATTCATTATTCTGGGTGTTTTCGGCTCGTATGCAAGAAATGAAGAATCAACCGAAAGCGATATTGATATTCTATATGAACTTACTCCTATAGCATTTCAAAAATATCCCGGTTTAAAATTTATTGAGCTTTACAATCAGGTAAAAAAAGACCTGGAAGAGACATTTTCAACCTCAGTTGATCTTGCTGATAAAAATTCACTAAGTGACATTGGACGTAAATATATTCTTTCTGAGGTAGAGTATGTCGCTTAAAGGTGATCATGCAAGACTTGAATATGTGGTGAAGTTACTTGATGATATTCACTTTATTATTGAAAGACATGGTGATACTGCGACAGCGCTCAAAGATACCGAAGGCTATCATGCCCTGATGATGTTGGAGTATACCTCTTCACTGTCATTCCCGCGAAGGCGGGAATCCATTCAGTTATACAAACCTGTCAAATATATAAATCCAACCGGGATTAGCTATCTCAATTATTTATATTTTTCACTGGGCAATTCCACTTTTCCAACTGCTTTTCACGAATGATAGCTTCGGTAACATCATTTGTAAAACCAATGTAAATCGTACCGTTTTTCCTGCTGACAGAATATACACAAAATACTGCATGCTGTTTATTACTGGATTCCCGCCTTCGCGGGAATGACATTAAGATTACTGATACCATAGCGAGTGAACGTTTCTTGGAAATAGCCTCGAACAGGCGACCCTATAAGGTATCTGCCTTCGGCGGATGGTTTCAGGTCCTCTTACACAACCTCTCAACCAGCAACGGCACAAAGGTGGTGCAGTCCTCCACGATACAATAATCAGCCACCGAGAAAATTGCCGCGTTGGGGTCGG
>CAZAOK010000154.1:0-5640 GCA_964486725.1 uncultured Leptospiraceae bacterium | reverse complement strand
AAGGAATTTAATCAAAAAGAAGTATTGGTTAAAGAATATGAAAGTGGCAGAATCTGTTTAGTGGATACTTTGTAACAGGGTATTAATAATTTAAGAGCATGAAAAATCGTTTGGAATACGTTGAATCCATAAGAAGGATATATGGTTATGGAAAGATATGAAAAAAAATTTAAAAGGCTTCTCTCTGAAATGGCTTTTTCAAAAAGCCAGATAGAATCAGAAATAAGAAGCTCAAATAGAAATAGAACTCAGCATTTATTAAAATGTTTTTATATGCCTGGAAATACATCGTATAGTCACTGGTTACAGGAGATATATACAGATTTAGATGATATTCAGCAAATGAAATGGAAAAGAAGGAATAAACATTTTTCTAAAGAAAGATATTTTGAAAATTTATGGGAAATGCCTTTTGAGAATAAAGATGATTATGAGATCATAGATAGTTATGTGGAAAATTTAATATATCAGAATTATAAAATTCCAGAAGACTGGAAATTGAAAAAAAATAGTTTCATTAAAAATCTCAAGCATTTCTATTGGGAGATTTCTGAATTATTATCTCTTAATAAGTTAAGCAGGATGGTTGTTTATGACTTAATAAAAAGACATTTTAAATAATGAGGTAAGAATAATGAAACGATACAACCCTGTTTTTACTGAAATGTCATTTCCCAGGAAGAAAATCACTCAGGAAATGATACATCACTTTTATACCATTAATGAACATATCGTTAAAATACTGTTATTCCCCGATGAAAAGCATATTCATAATGAATGGAAGCAGTCTTTGCGAAAAACAATAGGGAAAATAGGGAGGATGAAAAAAAGGAGTAATTCATATCTGAAAGTAAAAGATTACTACAATGGTTTCTTTGTGCAGCCGTACGAAAGGGGCGATAATTATAAATTTTTAGATGAAATAGTAGAGGATGTATTATTTGAAAACAATGATTTGAGAACACCGTATGGATATAAAAATTACCCTAAAGAAGAATGGATAGAGAAAATTAAATCATTTTTTCACGATGTATCAGAATTGATTTCATCCGGTCAATACAGTCATACAGCTTTAAACGAATTGATAGAAAAATATTTTGAAAAATAGAGAAATATTAAATATTTCAAGCAGTTTTAAAATGAAAAGATTTCAAGTAACAATTAGAGAATATAATGCTGATCCAGAAACGGGTAAACCGTTATATGGTGAATCATAAAAAGAAAAAATGTGCATATATTTTTTGAAAGGTATACCATAAAGGTCTACCTTTACAATGATACATGTGCTATATTGCACTGTTGCAGTAAAGAAAAAACATACCTGCGGCCGGCAGTACTACCTGGAAAAAGAAGCACGGTGAAAATAACAACCAGGGAGGACGATCATGCCGGACACAAAAGGAAATCTTTATATCTACGAGGCCGTGGCGCTGCGAAACCAGTATGATGCCCACGTTGAACTGTTGTCATCGCTTATCAACAATCCGGGCAGGAAAGCCGGAACAGCCGGTTTACGGGACGGGAGGGAAACCATAAAACCTGCCGATGATTATAACCCGGAAGCCATGGAGAAGGTACTCAGGAAGCTCCGGGAACGCCGTTTGAAACTGAACCACCGGCTGCAGTCGGCAAACTTCTCCGTCCACCTCCGGTTCGGGAACAATGACATCAGCATTGCCGAGGCGCTGGAAACCCGCAAAGCATTGCAGCAGGAAATACAGGTACTGTACGGGCGGGTACTTGATTCTGCATACACCACCGTCATTCACAAGGAGGAGCGGGACATCACAGACAGGCCGCGGTTCGGATTTACCGAAAGCTACCGGTTATACCGTAACGCGCTGACCCGGTTAAGACGGCTTGAAAACGCCATACACCAGGCCAATCATACGAATACCGTCGATTTCAAGGACGAATAGGAAGAATGTTTCAGCCATGTATCAGAGACAGGGGAGCAGGCGTGAACCTTCCGCGAGGGAGTCTAACCCGAACCCCGTGCGTGAACGGGGAGTGGTTATACCGTCTATCCACTGAAAACAATGACGGGTTACCGGGGTTACAGCCCGCGGTGATATACCGCTTACATAGTATCACCGTACCCCTTACAGTTTTACGGGTTACCTCTTACCTTATGGCTCCGCGTCTCTGTCTTTTTACCCCCGTCACCCGTCACTCGTCACTGTTTCTCCTCTCTCCGTGAACTCAGTGCCTCAGTGCCTCTGTGTGAGCTCATCCCCGAAAAAATTCCTTGCTGGCACTTCACTTGTCCCGTAAAATCAATATACACCCATCGTTAACCCACTGCTATTGCGTACACGATCAACAATCATAACATTGTCAATATCAAGTATGAACCAGGTTGTTTTGTACATTTAATACAGGGATAAACAAGGAGGAGCGATGAAGGCATTATTGAACGGAAAGATACTGGCTGAAAGTACAAATACGATCCTGCTGGAAGGGAACCACTATTTTCCGCCGGACTCTGTAAAGTGGGATTATTTTTCAAAGAGTGACTATGAATATACATGTCCCTGGAAGGGAGACGCTGAATATTATCACATCGAAGTAGAGGGTGAGAAGAAAGAGAACGGTGCCTGGTCGTATCCGGAACCAAAGGATGCAGCTGAAAAGATTAGCGTTCACGTTGCCTTTGACAGGAGCGTGAAGGTAAATGAATAAGAGCTACACTACAAAAGGAAATAACCATGGCTGTACGTGAAAAACGCGGCATATGCGGCATATGCGCCGCCGGCTGCTGGATAATTGCCGAGTATGACAAGAACGGGAAGATCGTAAAGGTGCGTCCCGATGAGGATACCCGGATGGGAATGACCTGCCGCATCGGTGACCACTCCCCCGACATAATATATTCAGAGAACAGGGTGCTCTACCCCCAGAAGAGGGTGGGGCCAAAAGGGAGTTATGAATTTGAGCGCATATCCTGGGACGAGGCCTATGATATAATAGTGGATAAGTTTCAGCATATAAAGAAACACCACGGCGGCGAAGCAACCGCCATCTACACCGGTGTGGGCACCTTTGAGCTTGCCTACTGCGACATATTTCAGCCGAAGAACGTGATGGTATCATCGGCGTCAAGCGTGCTCTTTCCATTCGGCTCTCCCAATACCATGGGGGTGGGGGCCCTGTGCTACGTGGCATACGGCATGATCGCACCCCATGTAACCTGCGGTAAAATTCTCAACGAAATGTTCAACGACGTGGAGAACGCCGAGATGGTGGTGATCTGGGGAACCAACCCCGCCACCGACCTGCCCCCGGTTGACATGAAACGCATCATGGCAGCCCGTGAGCGGGGGGCCGAGGTGATAGTCATCGATCCGCGACGCACCGCCGCGGTAAAACTCACCGATGGGGAGTGGATTCCCATACGTCCCGGCACCGACGGGGCCCTGGCCCTTGGCATGTGCAATGTGCTCATAGAGGAAGAACTCTACGACGAAAACTTCGTGAACAACTGGACGGTGGGGTTTGACGAATTCTCACGCTACGTGCAGCATTTCAGGCCGGAGGTGGTTGAAGAGATCACGGGTATTCCCGCGGAGAGGGTAGTGTCCCTTGCCCGCCGTATTGCCCGTGCCCGCGGGGTAACACAGCACATGTACACCGGCCTTGAGTACAGCAACAGCGGGGTGCAGAACATCAGGGCATCCATCGTGCTGTGGGCCCTGGCAGGCCAGCTTGACGTGCCGGGGGGACGCTGCTTCATGATGCCGGGCAATTCATTTCCCATCAACCGGGACGGGCTTATCGGGAACCCCGACGTGGGGGTGCGGCTGGGACGCGACCGCTTTCCCGTCTACGTGAAATACCGTGACGAGGCCCATGCCATCGCCCTGCCCGAATCCGTGCTTGAAGGCAAACCGTATAAAATACGCGGCATGATCATACAGGGTGCCTCCATCACCACCTCGTGGCCCAACCCCGAACTGTGGCGCAAGACCCTAAATGAACTGGAGTTTTTAGTATGCATCGACCGGCAGATGACAGCTGATGCCGCCTATGCCGATATCGTGCTGCCGGCAAGCACCTTCTACGAGATAGAATCATACATGGTGTACGGCCCCATATTCCGCCTGCGTGAACGAATGATAGAACCACAGGGAGAATCGAGGGGGGACGTGGAAATTTTGACCGAACTTGCCGCACGCCTGGGATACGGCCACCTCTACCCGCAGGGTGAGGAGGCGGTGCTTCGGCACGTGCTGAAGGGCTCAGGTTTTACCCTGGAGGAGGTGCGAAAGCAGGGGGGCATGGTGTCGAAGGAAACCGGCATGCTGCAATACCGCAAGTGGGAGAAGGGCCTGCTTCGTGCCGACGACAAGCCGGGATTTGACACCCCCTCGGGGAAGTTCGAGATCGCCTCTGCAATTCTTGAGGAGTACGGGTATGACCCGCTGCCCGTGTATACCGAACCCGCTGAAAGCCCACGCTCAAGGCCCGACCTGGCCGGCCCTTTCCCGCTGGTCTTCAACTCGGGGGCCCGCATGCGCTCAAGCTTTCACACCCAGCATCACGGTATAAAAAACCTGAACAAAGAAAGCCCCGAGCCGGTGGTCACCCTGAGCAGACCCGACGCGGACGCGCGGGATATATCACAGGGTGACAGGGTGCGCATCAGTACCCCCCGGGGCTCGGTGGTAATGCGTGCTATCGTTACCGACGATATGGCCCCCGGTTTCATCGATGCCAACCATGCCTGCGGATCACCGGTGGGACCGAAGGAATGGCGTGAGACCAATATCAATGACCTTACCGACCTTGACAACTACGACCCGGTGTCGGGATTTCCCGTGTACAAGTCATTATTATGCCAGGTGACTAAAGAAGAAAACGCGGCTGATATGCCATACGCCCTGGCCGGCGAGATTACGCAGGAGGAATTCGCCCCTGGTCAGGGAGAACAGCTCAAGAAGAGAGAAGTCTACCTTGACTGGAACGCGACCACGCCCATGGCACCCGAAGTGAAGGAGACGATGATGGAAACCCTTGAACTGTATGGCAATCCATCAAGTATTCACGGGGCGGGGATCGGGTCACGCAAGGTCATGGAGGGGGCAAGGAGGATGCTTGCTGACGCGCTGAACACAACATCCCGGCGTATCATCTTTACCGGGGGCGGGTCAGAGGCCAACAACCTGGCCATCAAGGGAACGGGCCTGGCACCCGGCAACACGAAAAGGCACATCATCACTTCAAGTATCGAACATCCCGCGGTCAGCAACACCTGTGACTGGATGGAAGAACACGGCTTTACCGTAACACGCCTTCCCGTTGACCGTAACGGCCTGGTTTCACCGGGAAGTCTTGAAAAAGCCATCGGGCCCCATACGTGCCTGGTGAGCATCATGCTTGCCAACAACGAGACCGGTGTTATTCAACCCGTGAAAGAACTTGCCGCGATAGCCCGGTCTCGCGGGGTACTCTTTCATACCGACGCGGTGCAGGCATTCGGTAAGATACCGGTAAACGTACAAGACCTCGGGGTTGACATGCTCACGGTCTCTGCCCACAAGATACGGGGGCCCAAGGGGGTGGGTGCCCTCTACGTGGGACGGGAGGTTCCCATCGAACCACTAATACATGGGGGGGGACAGGAATACGGTGCCCGTTCGG
>CAZAOK010000153.1:0-5854 GCA_964486725.1 uncultured Leptospiraceae bacterium | reverse complement strand
CCCCACCCCGGCCCTCCCCCATCAAGGGGGAGGGAGCAGCCAAATCAGATAATGTGCATGTATATAACCCTGAATTTAATTCACTCCCTGGCTGTAACAGCCAGCATTGAATTATTCCATCTTGACTTAACAGGATTACTATAGTTAAATAAATTAAATAGTATAATTTATATTTAGAATCCTGAACCTGATGGAGTACTTCCTGAGTATGAAAAAAATAATCTTATTTTCAATTATCTCATCATTTCTTTTACTCAGCCCCCTTATAACCAAAGGGCAGAACACCCCTGATGCTGGTGAAGACGGTTCTCAATCTTCAGAACTGGCAATGGTCAACGGCCCCTATTCCCAGGCAGGCAGCTTTGAACTTGGAGGAATCCTCGGAGTCCCGTCTGGACTTAACTCCCGTTACTGGATAACTGATAGATACGGCTTAGAACTTTCACTGGGTGCAAGCCCTGACCGGGATTTCATGTTCTCGCTGGACTTCTTATTTGAACTTATAGAGATGTACAGGGCTGACGATCATTCTCTCAGATTATATACCGGCGCCGGATCCCTTGCAGGCTATATTTCAAAGGACAGGTATATTAACCTCAGGGTGCCCCTGGGACTTTCTATGCCCTTTACCTCTTACCCTGTAACCTTTTCCGCGTATATTGCCCCCGCGGTGGTCATTAAGCCTGAATCATCCCTCTCGGCCAACTGGGGCTTTGCCGCCCGCTACAACTTTAACATAGCCTCACGAATAGCCGCCCGGAACAAACAGCTCGGACATGATCTTTATGAAACAAACAAAAGATATGACGACATCACCAGGCAGCTTGATCGAACAACTGGTGAGCTCGACCGGGCTATCAATGAACTGAAAAAGAACAAGGATGAACTTGATACAACTAAAAGCGAACTTTCAACAAAAAAAGAAGAATTTGAACAGGCAATTACAAAGCTCACTGCTACACGTGACGAACTTGATGACACAAAATCCAGGCTGACAAAAACCCGGGAGAGTCTTGACAGCGCCTCAATTGAACTCAGCGAGGCGGCTGCCAGGCTTGAATCCACCAGGAAAGAACTTTCCACGACAAGAACAGCACTTGATACTGTTAAAAATGAACTCGACAAAACACGGCATGAGCTCAACCTTGCTGAAAAAAAACTGAATACCCGTGAATCAGAGCTGCAGGCCAAGCAGGCTGAACTGGAGGCGGCCAGGACCTTCATCAAGGAAGCCCTCACCGGGAAACAGAAACAGCAAGAAGAAGAAAAGCTGGCTGCACGGCAGAAGGAGCTTGACAAAGAGGCCGAAGCCCTGCGCAGGGAAAGAGAGAAATGGCGTGAAAAAACTGAAAAACAGAGAATACAGCGCGAACGTCTTGCCGAAGAATGCGCGGCCCGGGGGGGGATCATCAATGAAGACGGGTATTGCGGATGCCGTAAGCACGAACAGTGGAACTCTGACAAAAGCAAGTGCGTCTGCGTAAAAGGATACCGCCGCAACCCCTCAACAGGCAGGTGCGAACCATGTGATATTGTCAACTACAGCGGATACTGCGTAAAGGCATGCGGTGCTGACGAAAAACGCGTCGCGCTTAAAAAGGGGCCTCATAAATATGTCTGTGTGAAAAGATGCACCGGCAGCAATGAAGTGTGGTCAGCCGGCAAAAAAGAATGTGTTTGCCGCGACGGTTTCTACCGTGATAAAAACGGGAACTGTGTGCCAAGAAGATAAATTAACCAGGCAGGGATATCATCAATGAACTATTCAAAAAGAAACTGGTTTGCCCTGGGAATTTCCTGCGGGGCAGCCTTTATCGTCATCTCTTTTCTTACTGTTCTGATCGGAGGTAAACCGGCAGGTGATATGCTTCTGGGATCTACATCATCCTGGATATATCCCTTTACCCTTCACAACCTGATGCACCTTTTCTTTTTTATAGGTCTCGGCCAGTTATGGGTCAGGTGGCTCAGTTCATACGAAGAGAATGTTTTTCTTCAGAAGTCGGGGTTTCTTCCTGAATCTGAAAACATTGTTCTCGATACAGATGAATCAATTGAGGCAATTAGAAAAAATGTGGGCAACACAACCGGAAGGGCAGACGCGTTTCTTCCTGACCTTATAACAACATGCGTAACCCGCTACCTCAAGTCCCGATCTGTAAGCGACACCATCGCGGTTTTAAACAGCACACTCGACCTGAACCTTCACAGGCTGGATCTCAGGTACTCCGTAATAAGATATATTGTCTGGGCAATACCCACCTTCGGCTTTATAGGCACTGTTGTGGGGATCTCAAACGCGCTGGGCCACCTTGATATCAACGCGTTTATGGGGGCTCATGCCGACAAGGTAGTTCAGTTCAAGACCCTTACTTCTGACCTGGGATTCGCATTCGCCACCACTATTGTGGCCCTGTCATTGAGCGCCATCCTGGTTTTTCTTCTGAATATAGTTCAGAGGGGAGAGGAGGAGGTTCTGAACAAGTCAGGCAGGTATGTGTTAACCAACCTGATAAACAGACTGGTACCGCAGAAAAAATGAGGTATTCGCGATGAAACGTCCCAACAGGGAGATAACGATATTTAACCTGTCGATGTTAGACGTAATGACCGGAGCTTTAGGCGCGGTGCTGATCGTGATGATTGTACTGCTCACGCAAAAGATCGGCATTGAGTCAATGACCTGCCAGGACCTTAAGACCGAGCTTATTGAAACATCCGACAAACTCGCTGACGCTACTGCGGAGCTTTCTGAAGCGAGAAAAGCTCTCGAAGCACGCAGGGACGACCCGGCTGAAACCGTGGAAAAGATGTCCCGCGTCTCAAAATTGATGGAGAGCATCTCGAAAACCTATAACAATACCATCAGCAGAATTTCTTCTGTGAGCAAACAGCTGTTCACACCATCAGATGATTCTGAAAAGCTGCTGACATTCAAAATACCCGCTAAAGTTGTTATGCTGATAGACCTCTCGGGAAGCATGGCTCCAGCGAACAATAAATACGAAGAGGACAGGCTTTCCCAGATAAAAGCCGCGCTTAAGATGATCATTGCCGCTATGGATGAACGCTACTGGATAGACATAGTGTACTTTCCAGCTTTCTCGGAAAATATTGATTCTGACAAATGTAAAGACTTTAAGATACTTCCACCGCTAAGCCAGGCATGCAAAAAATTTGAATTCAGGGACGAAGCTTACGATAACACTGAATTAAGCTGCTATAAATACGGATACCTCGAAGGGAAACTTACCAACATCTACAACGAAGAGATTAAGCACTCTTTCTACCGCAAGATTGACTGTCTCCGTTCTTATCACGACACTCCCACCTGGGAGGCCCTTGAATTTGTTTTAACCCATCCTGACTATAAAGACGCAGAGGGCATTATTCTATACAGTGACGGAGAACCCGATTACATAAGAAAAAATACAGGAACCCGTGAAGAGCTTCTTGAATCAGTAAAAAAAATGAATACCTTAAATAAACAAATATTTACCGTGGGAGTGGGAACAGAGTTCGCGAACAATGAAGCTACGGAGGCTGTTGATTTTTTGAAAAAACTGGCCGAACAGAATGAAGGGTTTTACATTGGTTTTTAATATACACTACAGGGTAATCTCATTGGTATTGCCTATTATTTTTATTATATTGTTGTACGCCCTTTCGAGCCGCCTCATTTAGTTTTATGTATATAAGGAGTTAATACATTGTTTAAGGCTTTTTTTGACTTTGCCCTGTAGAGATAATAATCTGAATCGATGGTTGCTATTTCATTAACTCCGGTTATTTCTGATATTACAATTATTGTTGAATCTGCAAGATCCATTGGTACATCTGAATATTTCTTTGTTAATTGAATTATTCTTTCTAAATGCTCAGAATTGATATTTATTATTTTTATTGCTTCTCTTTTTAGCCATTCCAGAAAGTCAATCTGAACATTTACATTAAAACTTAATAAATGTGTTACCTCAGTTATAACCGGCCAGGTGCTTATCAGGTTACCATTAAATTCCTTAAGAAAGTTAATAACAGGTTCATGGTATTTATCATCTTTATCAAATAGCGCAATCAATGGTCCTGCATCAACGATTATATTTTTCACTTAATTTGCCTTTTAATATCTTTTTATAATCCTTAGATAAATTACCCATATCAGATCCATATTGGCCAAAGAGGTCTTTACCCAGGTCGTATGGGGAGTGTTTTTTGTTATAATCATCGAAATAAAAGATTAATGCCCTTTTAACGATCTCTGATTTTGATAGCTTTTCATCTTTTGCAATTTGCTCTAATTTGTTCTCTAATTCGTTATTAAGTCGTAATGAAATCATATTATTACCTCGCGGATGTATTACATAATGTAATACATCCGGAATGTTTTGTCAACTGGAATTTATTTATAATACCTTAAATTATAAAGGAAGGCGGTTCTGTGCCGACTAAAATGTTGTCATCTCTTGTGCGATTGGATTGTTAAAGTGTTATTTTACTCAAGCCTTTTCGATCCGGTTTAACACCTCTTCTTCGGTCAGTGTTTTTGACCCATACCTGTAATATGAATCAAGCCGTCGTTTTGCTTCATCTGCCCATGCCTTTTGCAATTGTTCGTCAGGCTCTTTGTCAGAAGTTTCAATGATATTTTCGATGATATCCTCCTTTAATGGTTCAGGTAGTTTTTCTAAGTCTTTTATTGTTTTAATCCCGGTTTGCATAAATCAACTATTTTTTGAGTGTTATGCCGATTCGAGAAAAACTGTCTCTGATAGCAATGCGTACTATAGGGCTGTATTGAGGTGATTTATTTACCATTTTGAGCACCCTGCGTAAATCATCGTCATAAAGCTTGCCTTTGATTTCAATATCCCCAGTATTTTCCCTGATATATGAAAAAGGAAACTCGTAGCCTCTTTCATTAAAATTTAATACACATGATTCAGTAAATATATTCGGGTATTTGTGCTGATCAAAAAGAATAGTATAATTCCCAGCGTCTTTCTGGGTTGTAAAACGATGAAGATATGTAAATATAGTATCACAGGTGATTGGATCCCTGCCGAGGCATAACATATATACCGGTTTTATTTCTCCACCATAATTCCTGGGTCGAAATTGCCGCCAGTATACAACTGTACCTGTTTCAATCTCCATTATTGAACATTGTGAATGGCCGAATAAATAAGGAAATGCTCTTCAGCCGGTGTTTTCTCTTTTTTGTCCTGGATATTCTCGAAATGATTTATATATTTTATCATTTCGTCTTTGCCTATTTTATGATAAGTTTCACGCCATGCCCTGATCTGTTCATGGCTCCCCTCGCTCGCGTGGTGGGTATTTACCCGGGGAGAGGCAAGGATGTATTCCCATTTACTCATCAAGTCGATTTCGTACGGTGAGAAATAGTCGAGGTTTGGTTTCTTTTTTGAAATGACTATAATCTGGTTAGAATTTGGTACCTGCTGGAATTTAAAATAATCGTTATCTAATATACCTCTTTCGCTATACAGTTCCATTGGGACCGGACCTCTATCCATTGCCTTGTAATTTAATTCAAATACAGGCTCACCGGTTTCCTCAAGACTCTGGAAGTCCACAAACGCAAGGAACTTATATAATGTTGTTTGAGATAAAGGTTTCTTCGCTTTCTTTTTGTATTCGCGAGAAAAAAATGCGATGGCGTTACTAAGACGCTCATCTCTATACCGTTTCATGGCAGTATTCCGTTAATTCAGGCTTATATTATACTAATCGTAAAATAACCGGGCAAAGTCAAGAAATAATTCATCATGCCATTGTCCGAATAATCGAATATATCATACCAGGCGACCGGCATCAAGTTTTTTTATTTTAC
>CAZAOK010000152.1:0-6159 GCA_964486725.1 uncultured Leptospiraceae bacterium | reverse complement strand
TTTACCCCCTGTCATGGAAGCTGCATACGTATACAAAAAATAAAATGGTACTACCATTATCGGGAAGGTAGAATAATGAGCGAAAACGGCCTTTCAGGCAACAACGAACCCATGTTTACACCCGTGCGGGTAGGGCGTGCCGGTGAAGACGTTGCCCTTCAGATCGAGGCGGCAGTAATCAGCGGTAAAATAAAGCCGGGTGACCGCCTGCCAAGCGAGCGTGAACTGCAGGTGCAGTTCAAGACGGGCCGCGGGGTTATCCGTGAGGCGTTGCGTGCGTTAAAGCAGAAAGACCTTATCGAGATCCGTAAAGGGGCGCGTGGTGGTGCCTTTGTGAAACAGGTGGACGTTGCCAACGTGAGTGAGTCGCTGGCTCTCTACCTGAAGCAGCACGATGTATCTCCCGAGTATATCATCGAGTTTCGTGAAAGTATAGACAGGTCTATCACCTCACTTGCAATAGCCCGCGGAACTGTTGAGGAAAAAAACGCGCTGGTTGAAGGAACAAGAAAACTTGAATCAACCCTGCAGTCTGAAGAACCTGACATGACGTCAGTTGGAGAGATGGACCGTGAATTAAACATGCAGCTTGCCAGGATGGCCCACAACCCGGTGTATGAATGGATGATGGGGGCATTGCAGCTTGGATTCAGTTCTTACGATTACGCACTGTACGAAGACCCTGAATACAGGATGCAGACGGTAGCCAACTGGATAGAGACCGCCGAAGAGATACGGGCCGGTGAACCCGCAAAAGCATTGGCAAGTATTACCATGCATTACGTGCTGCTTAGAAAGCGAGTGAAGAAGATTAACGATAATCCGGATTCAGAAATGAATCCATGAAAAATCATAACTACGGAGGCATCATGACCAGAAAAAACTATGACTACATAATAGTAGGCGGAGGTTCCGCCGGAAGCGTACTGGCCAACAGGCTGAGCGCTAATCCGAAAAACAGGGTGCTTGTGCTTGAAGCAGGACGCAACGACCACAGGCTTGACTTTCGAATACACATGCCGGCGGCGCTTACCTATCCGCTGGCCGGAAAATTCTATAACTGGTATTACGAATCAGATCCTGAGCCCTTCATGAACAATCGACGTATCTATCAGCCCAGGGGAAAGGTGCTGGGGGGGTCAAGCTGTGTAAACGGCATGATATACATCCGGGGCAATGCCATGGACTACCAGAAATGGGGACAGGTGAAAGGACTTGAAAACTGGGACTACGCACACTGCCTGCCGTATTTCAAGCGATTCGAATACCGCCTCATGGGAGCCGACCAGTACCAGGGAACGGGCGGCCCCCTGTACCTCACCACCCCTGAATGTGACAACCCTCTTTTCCGGGCATTCTTTGAATCAGTGCAGCAGGCAGGCTATCCCTTAACCGATGACGTGAACGGTTACCGGCAAGAGGGATTCGGCAGGTTCGATGGTACCATATACAGAAGCCGCCGCTGGAACGCGGCAAGGGCCTATGTTCACCCGGTTAAGCATCGAAAAAATCTTGACGTGATATTGAAAGCAACCGCCACCCGTATACTCTTTGACGGCAAAAAAGCCATTGGGGTAGAATACAGAAAAGGACTTCGCCGTAAGAAAGTATATGGCGGCGAGATCATCTCATGCGGTGGTGCCATCAATTCGCCACAACTGCTGCAGCTTTCAGGGATCGGTAACGCGGGTGAACTTGAAAACCTGGGAATAGACATGGTGCACCATCTGCCAGGCGTAGGTGAAAACCTGCAGGACCACCTTGAACTCTATGTACAGTGGGCCGCGAAGAAACCGGTAAGCCTGTACCCGTCATTGAAATTTTACAATCAGCCGAAGATCGGATTTCAGTGGCTGTTTCTGAAAAAAGGGGTGGCCGCGAGCAACCATTTCGAAGCGGGCGGATTTATCCGTGGAAATGACAGGGTGAAATATCCCAACCTGCAGTTTCATTTTCTCCCCATAGCCATACGCTATGACGGCTCGGCACCAAACGCGGGGCACGGATTTCAGCTGCACGTGGGGCCAATGAATACCGATGTGCGGGGCCATGTAAAGATCAGGTCGGCCGATCCAATGCAATATCCCGGTATACTCTTCAATTATCTCTCCACAAAGCAGGAACGAAAAGAATGGGTGGAGGCCATACACAGCGCCCGCAAAATCATAGAGCAGCCCGCCTTCAACGAGCTGCGGGGTGAAGAACTGGCACCGGGTAAAGACGTGCAGACCGACGAAGAGATCCTTGATTTCGTCGCCCGGGAAGGTGAGAGCGCCTACCATCCAAGTTGTACCTGTAAAATGGGCTATGACGAGATGTCAGTTGTTGATGCCCATCTCAGGGTGCACGGCGTTGAGAATCTCAGAATTGTAGACGCGTCGGTGATGCCGTCCATCACCAATGGAAACATTTACGCCCCCGTTATGATGATCGCCGAAAAGGCGGCTGATATAATCCTTGGTAACCAACCGGCATTGCCGGAGAAGGTGCCGTTCTATGTTCACAAAAAGAAAAAAGCGGCAAAGTAGGGTAAGAATATGCTACATAAAAAAATGTATATTAACGGAAAATGGGTAGATTCACTGTCAGGTAAAAAACGCCAGGTCATCAACCCCTGTGATGAAAGTATAATAGCAGAAGTGCCGGAGGGGGACAGGGAAGACTGCCGGGCTGCCATCGCGGCGGCACGGCAGGCATTCGATCACGGCCCCTGGCCTCACACACCGGCAGCCGAGCGTGGAAAGCTTGTATACCGCCTGGGTGACCTGATCGAAGAGAACCGCCGGGAACTGGCCGAACTGGAAACACTTGACACCGGAAAGACAGTAACCGAAAGCCTGTGGGACATGGACGACATCGCCGGTATTTTCAGGTACTTCGGCGGACTGGCTGACAAGGACGGCGGCGAGATGATAGAATCTCCCGTACCTGGCTCTACCAGCATGATACTACGTGAACCGGTAGGTGTATGCGGACAGATATCCCCGTGGAATTACCCCCTTCTGCAGGCTTCATGGAAGATGGCCCCGGCACTTGCCGCAGGATGTACCATCGTTATGAAGCCAAGTGAGATTACACCCCTTACTACATTACGGGTAACCGGGCTTGCCATCGAAGCGGGATTCCCCCCCGGTGTGGTGAACACCGTGCTGGGCCCCGGTCACACGGTGGGTGCGGAACTTTCAGAGAGTCACCACGTTGACCTCATCTCCTTCACCGGGGGAATCGTTACCGGCAAAAAGATTATCAGGGCGGCAAGTGAGAACGTGAAGAAGATCGCCCTTGAGCTTGGGGGAAAGAATCCCAACATCATATTTGCCGATGCCGATTTCGAGACGGCCGTGGATTACGTGCTTAACGGCGTGTTCTTCCATGCCGGCCAGATATGTTCTGCCGGGGCCAGGGTTATGGTGGAATCCTCCATTCATGATCGCCTGGTTGACGCACTGGCAGAACGAATGAAGAAGATCACCATTGGTAACGGTTTTGATGAAAACACGCAGATGGGCCCACTTATTTCCATGGAGCACAGAAACAAGGTGGAATCCTACGTGGACGTGGGACAACAGGAGGGAGCCAAACTTGTGCTTGGGGGTGCCAGGCCCGAAGATCCAGAATTACAGAAAGGGTTCTTCTACCTGCCCACCCTTTTTACAGGATGTACCAATGAAATGAAGATCGTACAGGAAGAGGTGTTTGGTCCTGTTATAACCATTGAAAAGTTTGACACCGAAGAAGAAGCACTACGCAGGGCCAACAGTACCATATACGGGCTGTCTGCCGGATTCTGGACAACTGACCCCGACAGGATATACAGGATGTCCCGGGGACTGAAATTCGGCACCGTCTGGGTGAACGACTTTAACGTGTATTTTACCCAGGCCCCGTGGGGCGGCTACAAGCAGTCAGGCATGGGACGCGAGCTGGGGAAGATGGGACTGGAAGAATATACCGAGGTAAAGCATATTTATCAGAATCACGGTACAAAACCTGTCAACTGGTTCGGCAAATAGACATTAATAACAAGAGGAGGTTGTTATCAATACTGCAACTATAGGAATATTTACAACAGTGGGATTATACCTGGTTGTTCTTTTTACCGGGCTTTATGCCAGTAAAAAGGAATCGAAGCAGAAGACATCAGAAGGACTTTTGCTTGCAGGTCGGAGTATGCCAGCCATTATAGGCATCTTCACCATGACTGCTACCTGGGTTGGCGGGGGCTATATAATCGGTACCAGCGAAGCAGTTTTTGATACCACCAGGGGACTTGTCTGGGCACAGGCACCCTGGGGATACGCCCTCAGCCTCATACTTGGCGGGTTGTTTTTCGCCAAAAAAATGAGGCAGTACGGCTTTACCACCTTTCTTGACGTATTCGAGAGACGCTATGGAAAGAAAACCGCGTCGGTACTTTTCATTCCCGCCCTCATCGGTGAGGTGTTCTGGAGCGCTGCTATCCTGGCAGCCCTGGGTATTACATTTGCCACAATATTCAACATGGATATCACCACGGCCATCGTGGTTTCTTCAAGTATCGCGATACTGTATACCATGATGGGTGGGCTCTGGTCGGTGGCCTATACCGATGTGATACAGCTGATATTTATCATCGTGGGACTGGGAATAGCGTTGCCGTTTGCCTTCCATAGTATAGGAGGACTTGACGCGGCGATAGCCGGCTACAGGGCAACCTTTACCGAGGGCCTGTCACTCATTCCCCCCCTTTCAGCATTTGCCGGAAACAATTCCGGCTGGGGCAATTCAGTATGGACATGGATGGATTTTGCCCTGCTGCTCATACTGGGTGGTATTCCCTGGCAGGTATATTTTCAGAGGGTACTTTCATCAAAGGATGACAGGTCGGCAGTGCGCCTTTCAGTATATGCCGGATTCGGCTGTCTTCTCATGGCTGTTCCCGCGGTTCTCATCGGAATTGCCGGTACAGGTTTTGACTGGACTACCAGCAGTCTCGGATCTGCCCCGTCGGCAAACATGATTTTGCCCTACGTACTTCTTGAGATGACCCCGCCCATTATTGCAGCCCTGGGTCTCGGGGCAGTTGCCGCGGCGGTAATGTCGTCAGTTGACTCATCCATTCTGTCGGCGTCTTCCATGTTTACCTGGAACATATACCGTCCCCTGATAAATCCGGACGCGTCTGAGAAAATTATCAGAATGTCCATACGGCTTGCCGTTCTCGTGATCGGGGGTGTGGCCACATGGCTGGCGTTAACCGTGCAGAGTGTGTATGCCCTGTGGTACCTTTGTGCCGACCTGGTGTACGTGATACTGTTTCCCCAGCTGGTGATGGCATTGTTCTACAAGAAAAGCAATCACATGGGTGCGTTGTCCGGCGCCGTGGTGGGACTCGTATTGCGTCTTGGCGGTGGTGAAGCCATATTCAACCTTCCATCATTCATACCATATCCCATGAACGACCCTGTATATGGAATACAGTTTCCCTTCAGGACATTTGCCATGGTGATGAGCCTTTTTACTATTGTTGTGGTGTCATACATCACCAGCAGTTTGATTGATACGAAGGGACTGAAAAAAGAAGAGAATCTGGCTCCAGCTGAATTGGAAGTATCGTAAATTTCCTGGAATGTCTCAGGGATATCGGGGAGGAAAAAGTACCCGGTATCCCTCTTCGTTACCTGTCCAGAACCCTTTTAAGCTCATTGAGAAGGTCTTCGAATTCGCTGCGGTTTTCCTCGCTTAGCCTGCTGAGTATATCGTGGGCATCAAACATCAATTCAATATTTTGTTTTTTCTTAAAACTCCTGGTTCCTGTTTCAAGTGGGAACAATTGAATACCAGGTACCTTTCTGTTAGTCTCAATGTGCAGCTTGTCAAGGGCCGACAGTGCTTTCAGATGTTTTACGCAATTGGGGGATGGATTGACAACGGTAACAGATTCGGCATTATATTTTCTACAGCGGGATTCAAGAAGGATAATAAAACCAATTGAAGTGGAGTCCATGTAGGTGCAGTCGGAAAGGTCAATCAGTATGGACAATTGACGGTCAACCTTTTTCAGGTATTCGGGAAGCAGTTCGCTCAGCGCGAAACTGTTGCCTGCCCGCATTTCTCCCTGAACCCTTATGAGAAGAATGTTATCTTTAATCCCTATTGATGTAGTGTTTTCCATAAATA
>CAZAOK010000151.1:0-6187 GCA_964486725.1 uncultured Leptospiraceae bacterium | reverse complement strand
GCCGATAATAAATATACGAGGTGACGATGGATTAATGCAGAAATCGACTTTAATCTTCTTGACACATGTTCATCCTGGTAGAGTTTGACAGTAAACATCGGCATTCGGCAATACTACGTGATGGAGGATAACATGTTACAGTATACCATGAAAACAAATGAAGAGCTTATCGCGAAGCATTGTCCCAGGTGCAACTCACTGGTAATGGCATCGGTTGTGCGGACATTGAACGGGGAACGTTACAAGTATTCTGATTTGCACTGTTCTTCCTGCCAGTGGAAAAGTCCACTTTCACAGATAAAAAATTCTTGAAAAATATTGTCATAGATTTAATGAGTTACTATACATGCTTTAAAAGACTCTGATAAAGGGTCTTTTTTATATATCCTATTTCTTCCCAGGATCTGGCAAAAATAATATATTTTTCTTGCACATGTGTACAGTACCCCGGTTATTACCGTGTAGTTGGTGGAACAGAAAAATAACGGTTTAATGACACGGGGTTATATATATTATAGATAAACAAAAAGAAGAGGTGATCCGAATGGCCTTAGAACAGACACTGGTGCTGGTAAAACCAGATGGGCTGAAGAAGTCCCTTACGGGAAATATTCTTTCCAGGTTGTCAGAAGCAAAGCTGGTTATCATTGGCGCAAAGGTAGTAAACGTATCAAGGGAACTGGCTGAAACGCATTATGAACATCTTCAGGGCAGGCCTTTTTTTGAAGAACTTATCCAGTACATTATGGGGGATCTTCACAATACACATCGTGTAGCTGCTTTCGTGTACCAGGGAGATGATGCAATTCAAAAAATCAGGGACATCGTGGGTGATACAAATCCTGAAAATGCCAACCCTGTAAGTATCAGGGGAGCGTATGGCAGGATAACCACATCGGGCGTTTTCGAAAACGTGGTGCACGCGTCATCAAGCTCTGAAGATGCTGAAAAGGAAATCAAGCTGTGGTTCAGACCTGATGAGATCGTTGAAGAAATATACCCAAGCAAAGAAGTATTGCTCAGCGAGGTCAGGATGCGTGAGTGGGTATAGCTGTTAATACCCCGGATTAATAAAAAAAGAGGTAATTATATGAATATAATACTGCTTGGCCCACCAGGTGCGGGTAAAGGTACCGTGTCGGAATTGCTGGTTAAAGAGTATGGAATTCCACAGATATCAACAGGAGATATTCTGCGCGGGGCGGTGCAGCAGGGTACCGATGTGGGTAAAGAAGCTGAGGCGTACATGCATGCCGGAAAACTGGTGCCTGACAAGGTTATCATGAAAATAATGGAAAAACGTCTGCAGGATGACGATTGTGAGAAAGGTTTCATACTGGATGGATTTCCCCGTACCATACCGCAGGCCGAACAACTCGATGATCTCCTTGAGAGGCTGGGGCTTGAACTTGATACCGTGGTAAACCTGGAAGTACCCGAGGATATTATCGTCAGGAGACTTACAAGCCGACGTACCTGTTCGAATTCGGATTGCCAGGCAATTTACAACATGATCTCGAAGCCCCCAAAAAAAGAGGGAGTATGTGACAAATGCGGCAGTACGCTTATACAGCGTGATGACGAGACAGAAAAGGCAATTAATGAGCGGTTACGTACATATCATGAACAAACTGAGCCGTTGATACAGTTCTATTCATCACGGGACTGTTTTATGTCGGTACCATCCCTGGACGCGAAAACTGTAGTTGAAGAAATATCCGGTAGGGTAGCTGAATAAAAAAATACTTTACAAATAGCAGCAGAACGGGAATATCAATATCACGTCAGCAGGAGAGATGCCTGAGCGGTCGAAAGGGGCGGTCTCGAAAACCGTTGAGGGTTCTGCCCTCCGAGGGTTCGAATCCCTCTCTCTCCGATTCCGGCCCTGTTGACTTAAGAAGTACCCCGTAAAAAACGGGCCAGAAAGTAAATGGAGAGGTGTCTGAGAGGCCGAAAGAGCACGGTTGGAAACCGTGTGTAGCGCAAGCTACCGGGGGTTCGAATCCCCCCCTCTCCGAATTAAAAATTAAGACGTAATAACTGGGCGATCCCGTTAATAATATGACATACCAGATAATAGCCAGGAAATGGCGTCCCAAAACATTTGATGAAGTGGTCTACCAGGACCATATATCAACAACCCTGCAAAACAGTATTCGGCAGGACAGGATTTCCCATGCATACCTGTTTGCCGGACCCCGGGGGGTGGGAAAAACAACCATGGCCAGGATACTGGCCCGTGCATTGAACTGCAAGGAAGGGCCGACACCTTCACCATGCGGTGTATGTGAAAATTGTACAGAAATACGTGATGGCATGGCCTTTGACGTGGTGGAGATTGACGGTGCGTCGAATACCGGTGTGGATAACATACGGGAACTTCGTGAGAACGTGAATTCTGCGCCGTTGAAAGCCCGCTACAAGGTGTACATTATCGATGAAGTACATATGCTGTCCAAATCAGCATTTAATGCCTTGCTGAAAACTCTTGAAGAACCCCCGTCACATGTTGTGTTCATTTTTGCCACCACCGAGATTCACCAGATCCCTGATACCATTCTTTCAAGATGTCAGAAATATTTTTTTAAAAAGATTTCAATTGGGGCCATCGTTGATCATCTGAAGTTAATTATATCAAGTGAAAGCTATTCTATCGATTCTTCGGCATTGTATCCTATTGCCAGGTCATCGGGTGGCTCCATGAGGGATGCCCAGTCAATACTGGACCAGGTGCTTTCTTTTTCAGATGGTTCGATAAAAGAAGAGGACATTCTGTCTTTACTTGGGCTGGTTCCCCTTGAAAGTTATTGTTCCCTGTTACAATATTTACATGATGGTGATGCCCTCGCTGTGCTTGGTGAAATTGAACGGGTGTTTACCATCGGCATGGATATCCCTCATTATATTTCCGGCTTTTCCGAGGTTGCCAGGGCCCTTCGGCTGATTCATCATGGGGTTGATGTTAATTCTCTCATGGGGTATTCGCAAGAAGAGTATGCCATGCTGCAAAAGACCCTGGACCTTTACCAGGATGAAGAGTTGAGTATAATCTTCAAAATGCTTAATGAGCTGCAACATGAGCTCCGGTACGCGGTAAACGAACAGGTTCTGGTCGAGATGTTTCTTCTGGATATTATTGCTGTCATAAAGAATCCTACCCTCGCGGAAATTATACAGAAAATCGAAAATGCAAGCGGCAATGAAACAAACACGGTCGCTTCGCACGTGGATGATAAAAAAAAAAGAACACGGAAAAATGAGTATCCCGTAAGTGAAAAAACGAAACAGGATGACGCAGACAAAGGTGATGCTGATCCAGCCTTCGTGATGAGTCAGTGGGACGATCTGCTGAGTATAATTAAGGAAGAAAAATCCTACCTTTTTTTCAAACTTGCCAATGCCCGGGTTTTATTTAATAACGGTGTCCTCAGTATAGAGTTCAGTGGTAAAGGGGATAACGATTACTATCGCAGAATGCTTGACAACAGGGATATCAATTTCATAAAGGATGAACTTGGAAAGAGAATACGACGAGATATTGCGGTAAAGGTGCAGGCAGGGGACATGTCAAAAGATGCTGTTGAGCCAGTAATGGAGGATGCTCCCCCACCTGAAGCCATAATGCTTCGTGATACCGAGGTACTTGAGAAACCCACCAACCCGATGGTTGACAAAATAGTGACTATCTTTGAAGGTGAAATTATTGATAAAGGAGAAAATGAATAATGCTTAAAGGAATGGGCGATCTGGGGAACATAATGAAGTTGCAGCGTGAATTCAAAAGCATGCAGAAAAAATTAAAAAAAATGGAATCTTCAGCCGAAAGCGCGGATGGTTACGTGAAAGTTGTGGTTAACGGCGAATACAAGATAGTTGATATTAAAATTGATCCTGCTGTGTTTCAAGAAGGTGACTCAAGGAAGCTTGAAAAAAGTATACTTGCCACAATAAATGATGCGATGGAAAAGAGCAAAGAGTACGCGGCTGGTGAAATGTCCAAGCTAACCGGTGGTATGAATATCCCTGGCCTGACAGATATGTTGAAATAAGGATATAAATGGAATCATCCTCAAAGTATCTTGATTCCCTGATACGGGAATTTTCAAGGCTTCCGGGTATCGGCAACAAAAGTGCTACCCGGCTGGCTTTTCACATACTTAAAATGCCGGCCGACCAGGTTGACAGGCTTTCTGAATCTATCGTTGAATTAAAGCGAAATATACGTTCATGTACACTGTGCGGGGGTATTTCTGATGACGCCCTGTGCAGCGTGTGCAGCAGCCCCGACAGGGATAACGAGATTCTCTGCGTAGTTGAAGAGCCTGAAGACATGATCAGTATTGAACGTACGGGGGCTTTTCGCGGATTGTATCATGTACTGGGAGGGGTGATAGCCCCGCTGGATGGCATCGGCCCCGAAGACCTGAGAATCAACGAACTGGTTCAACGGTGTAATGATCAATCAGTAAAAGAGGTTATCCTTGCCACCAATCCCACCGTTGAAGGGGATGCTACCAGTCTCTATGTGGCACGTATTTTGAAACCCATGAATATCAGGGTGATGAGAATCGCGCATGGTTTGCCGGTGGGATCAGACCTGGAATTTGCCGATGGACCCACCCTGGCAAAATCCCTTTCGGGCAGGGTGGAAATGTGATGCAATTTGCTATCTTTTCTTGCCTTCCAGGGAAAGCACTACGGGAATGCCTTTCCAGTTAAGCTTTTCCTGCAATGTCTTTTCAATGAATCTTTTTACATCCCTTTTAAACAGTTCGGGATTATTTACAAATAATTTAATATGCGGGGGGACTGTATCCACCTGGGTGGCATAGTATATTTTCAGGGTATCTCCAAGAAGGGGCATGGCGTGCGAACGCTGTATCTGCTCAAGCATCTTGTTGAGTTTTGCTGTTTCGATTCGTTTCTCGGCGCGTTCGTGCAGATCGCACGCGGTTTCAAGAAGCTTGTGTATTCGCGTCTTGTTGGATGCGGAGATTGATATAATGGGAAAATCTGCTGCCCGGTAATACTTGAAGATAAGGCGGTCTTTAAACTTGTCGAATGTTTTGTCGTCTTTTTCAATGGCGTCCCACTTGTTTATGGCGATGATGGTTGGCCTGTGTGCCTTGATTATCTCGTCTGAAATTTTCTTATCTGTTTCAGTAATGCCCATGGTGGCATCAATAAGATGTACGGCAACATCACATCTTTTTATTGAATCAATAGTCCTGCTGAGTGAATAGTATTCAACACTGTTCTGTATCCTTCGCTTTCTTCGCATTCCGGCAGTATCAATAATCCGTATATTTTGTCCCTTGAATTTGAATATTTCATCCACTGAATCACGGGTGGTGCCGGGAATGTCTGAGACAACTGAACGGTCATATCCGATGAAGGCATTAAGAAGGGTTGATTTACCCGAGTTTGGTCTGCCCACAATGGCAATGTCATGATCTGAAAGTATCTCTTCTGGGTTCTTTTGCGGCAGAAAAGAGATAATCTTGTCCATCATAAGGGGCAGGTTTTTCTTTCGCAACGCTGAAATGGGAATAAATTCAGAAATGCCAAGCTCGTAAAAATTAACGAGATTATCCATGTCCTCAGGGTGGTCCATCTTGTTGACTGCCACAACGGCGGGCACATTCAGTTTTCTAACCAGTTGTACAAGGTCAGCATCGAATGATCGTGGTGCCGGTGTTTCAAGCAGAAGCAGAATTAAATCAGATTGCTGAAGATGGCGCCTGGCGTTTTCCAGGATGTTCTCGGAAAGCTCGGATTCTTTGGCAAGGTCAAGCCCCGGCGTGTCCTTGATTTCAAAGGAATAGTCCTTGTAGGACACCCTGAATGATAATATATCCCTGGTTAAGCCGGGATGCTCATCCACGATTGCCCGCTTTTCGTTAATTATCGCGTTAAAGAGTGTGGATTTTCCCACGTTCTGTCTTCCCACGATACTGACTGATGGTATTCCCCTGATCATACATTATTCCTGTAAAGCGTGTTATATTGTACCGCGTTATATTATAGCAATATACAGTATGTGGTCAGTGAATGTTTACAACGTGATTTTCTGCAAGCAAAAAATATTGATTGTTACATTGGCTATTATGGGGGTGAATTAAATACCGGGTTACATTCATGTGACCCATTATCTGATTTGGCTACTCCCTCCCCCTTGATGGGGGAG
>CAZAOK010000150.1:0-6287 GCA_964486725.1 uncultured Leptospiraceae bacterium | reverse complement strand
CAAGGAGGTTCTGGTAAAAATCTTCAATATGTTCCATAACCTCCTGCGAGTGGGATATTTCGAGGGTATTCTTTTCTATGAGAGAATTAACCGATTCAGAATAGTTGATCATCCCTTCAAAATGCTGTATCAACTCCTTCATGTCATCATCCTGAGACCGAACCAGCGATTCGAATTCAACCAGGAATTGCCGGTTCCCCTCCAGGAAACTCACAATCTCTTTCAGCGAATCAGATGTTTCCTTCATCTGCAGTGAAGAAATATTTATCTGTTCCACGGAGTTTCCCACTATACCGCTGATTTCACGGGCCGAATTAATACTTCTTTCGGCAAGTTTGGATATTTCTTCGGCCACCACTGAGAAACCCCTTCCGTGCTCACCAGCCCGGGCAGACTCGATAGAAGCGTTAAGGGCCAGAAGGCTGGTCTGATCGGCAATATCGTTTATGGTACTGGATATCTCTTCAATGCGGGCAGATTCATCCATCAACTTTTTGACAACGGCCATTGCCGCAGTAAGCTTATTATCGCACTCATCGGACAGTTCCTTCACCCGTACCGCATCACTGCTCGCCTTCACACTGTGACTGGCTGTTCCTGACAGGTCGTTTCGTATCTGCTGGCTGAGATCCCGTGCGCGGCTATTGGTGTCAAGCTGTGCCCTGGTTGTTTCACGAAGTGAGTCGAAAGAAAGGATAACCCGCTTTCCCGCGTCCCTTGTTTCTGTAAAATGAACCGACTGGCTTGACACGGTCTCGTTAACCCGCCCTGACATGTTATTAAGTATACCCGTGGCTTCTGCCACGTTACGGGTTACCTCCTTTGCTCTTTCCACGATGGTACTGATGCGTGAACTGTCCTCCTGCAGCTGAACTTTCTGCTGGCCCACCTGCAGTGACTGTTTCCAGTTCCTGTACCGTATGCGGTCAAGAACATAAATAAACACCAGCGAGAACATAGTGGTCGCTATCAGGTCGTTAAGCTTGTACTGGTCACGAATAGTGGTGAATTCCATGTTACGTGAGAAGCCACTTGCGAAAAAAACCATTAAGGAGGCAAACACTATAGTCCACAGCAGGTTTCTCTGGATAGGAGCAATGACAGGCACCACCAGTACAAAGAGATATCCGCCCATGTATACCGGGTCTGCACCTGATATTCCAGTGATAAGCCCGGTGGCTACAAGAAGATAGAACCCCAGTGCCGCAAGCAGGTACATGCTTTTTTCGTTCAGAAGGGGAACAAACTGTAATATGAATATCATCAATGCCACAACCGTCAGTCCATAACGCAGGTTCACAATAAGCGGTTCACCTGGAAACAGTATTGAGTCAACGGATACATAGGGAAGCCAGGCCACGATACATATAATTGATGCCGGGAGCAGCACTCTCCTGCACTGGTAATGCAGTTCTTCAATATATGTTTGCGTATAGCCTTCCCTACCGGGGAAGATAAACGAACGGATATATGCACGCATTATGGCAACCTCTACATTTTTTTTACTATGTATACCTTCGGGGAAAAATCGCAACTATTTTTTATCTTGCCATTTCAGCTGATCGCCTGTAGCCTGAAGAAGAAATAAAATTACAAAAAACGTAATGGAACAAAAAATGAAAAAGAAACTCAAAATAATCGGCATTACCATTGCTGCCACACTTGTACTGCTCTTCATATGCTTGACCATTGTGACAATGACCACTTCATACAGGGGGGTTATCAAGAAAACAGAAGGTAGTTTCTATAACGCGAAACACATCGTTCTACTGGGCTCCATGGTGCTCTGCATGGAAGGTGACAGGGTTCATACAAGCAGAAAGTCAGCCTTCTCATCAGAAAATGAAGACTATTCACCATCCCTGATCAACCTGAGTGAAATCTTACTGATTGAGTTCGCGTTTGAAGATGAAGAAATTGCCTCTGATATCCCCTCTGAATACCTGGGTACATACCAGGTTAATGTTTCCGGACACAAGGGATACCTGTACCTGGCTGTAAAGAAGGGACGACTATACGGCGGTTTCCGCTTTCCTAACTGGGCAAAGGGTGTGTATGAACCCCTGAAACGTGTAAGAATATATAATGGGAAAATAAGCTTTATACGTTCGATAACTAACAGGAAAGACCTGCAACGGGTTGGTGCCAACACCTATTTCACCCAGTATTTTTACGGCAATTTCAAGAATAATGGCAAGCTGATCGTGGGAAACTTCACGCACAGGGGAGCAAAAAATTACTGGGAAGGATTCAAGTAATAAGAATATTCCAATCGGCAAAAACAACCCTGTCCCGTCCCTCTTTCTTGGCCCGGTAGAGGGCCTCATCAGCCTTTGATTTCAGTTGTGCCAGGCTGCCTGCACCATCAGGATAGGCGGCAACCCCCATGCTCAGGGTAACCCGGTTAATTGCTCCTTCCTTTTTTTCAAGGATATCAAGCTCTGCCGCGTCAGATCTCATTTTTTCAGACAGGGCCATCGCTTCTTCCTTTCCTGTACCGGGAAATATGATGGAAAACTCGTCACCACCATAGCGGGCGATAATATCATGTTCACGCAGATTTTTTTTACACACGGTTACCAGCTCAAGTATCAGGGAGTCGCCAATGTCATGCCCGTATGTATCGTTAATTTCCCGAAAGTGGTCAAGATCAATCATGACCAGGGAGATTGGCCTCTTTTTGCGAACCGCCTCCGCGAAAAGCGGCCCCATGGATTCTTCAAGAAAGCGCCTGTTATACACCCCGGTAAATTCATCGGTGATGGCCCTTTTCCTGGCATCATTACCCCATCGTATCATTTCAGACAAAAACTGACCGGTATTCTGTAATCGGCCCGTGACAATATTCAACATCCGGTACATTATCTTTATGGCAATATTCGGGTATTCTTCTATGAGATGAAAGAAATCATTTTTATGTAATTCTAAAAGTGTAGAATCAGTGCATGAAACGCAGGTTGCCGATCTTACATCATTCTCGAAAATGGCCATATCACCAAAAAAATCCCCTACACTGAAACGGGCAACATCACGCCGGCTGCCGTCGGTAAGCTCAATGATTCCTGCTATTTCCCCTTCACGAACGATGTACAGTGTCTCACCCCTGTCGCCCTGGTTGAAAAGCACTTCGCCATTACGAATATCTCTCTCTTTAAGTGAATTGGCAAACTGCCCAATTTCATCTTCGGTCAGCGACTCCAATATGGCCACGGTTTTCAAGAAATTATTCAGTTCTTTCATAGGATATCGTCGCCCCCGTCTTCCCGAACCTTCCACATGCGTTCATATGCCTTTTTAACGAGATCTTCGGCATTTCCTGATGATTCTGGATATGAGTCTATGCCCAGGCTGGCGGTGATATTCAATTTTTCACCACCGGTAACATGGTCAAGTTCCATCAGGCGAATATTATTAAGCAGATCAAAGGCTCTCTCTTTGGCGGCACCGGCATCTTTTCCGGGAAGAATCAGGGCGAATTCATCTCCCCTGTAACGCACGGCAACATCGCCAGTCTGAATAAAATCTTTCAGCAGGTTTCCCATAATTCGCAATACCTCGTCTCCAGCCTCATGCCCCCAGGTATCATTGATCTTTTTAAAATCATCAGGCTTTATCATAACCAGGGAGACCCTCGGCATATCAAGCATGCGTACGGGAAACTCTTCCTCGAGGAAGGTTCTGTTAAAAACGCCGGTAAGCTTATCAGTATATATCTGGTTCTTCAGATCATCTACCCAGCCCGCCTTGTCTGATATGAGGGTATTTGTCTGGCGAATCCTTCCCGAGATCATGGCAAGCAGCTTGTACAGCATCCTTGCGCACACATCTTCATGGCGGGCAAGAATATCTGTAAAGGTTTCACCTTCCAGCGGGAAAACCAGCAACGTGGTCTCTTTTTCAGCGATGGCATTAGCATTTCTTGGCTTGTTTTCAAACAGGTTCAATTCACCAAAACTTTCACCCGGAAGAAACACCGCGATATCACGCTGTTCATTGTCTTCGGTCTTACGGGTGATGAGCACCCTTCCCTCCGCCACAACAAACAGTTCTTCACCTGACGCACCCTCGGTGAAAATCACCTCACCTTCATTATAAGACCTGAAGGTGCTGTAGCGGGCAATTATCTCAAGCTCCGGCCGGCGCATCTGTGAAAAAATATCCGCTTTTTTCAGAAGGGGCAGAATTTCCATAACCTGTCTGCTATTCTCCCTTGAAAATTTTACCAATTACTGGTGCCGATTGATACCACTTTTTATCTTTTGATGAATCATACACCACCTTGAAATCTTCTCCATATTTCTTTCGGTACATCTCGAGTCGTTCATCAAGGTTTTTTTTCTTGCTGCCGGGTAGTATTTTTCTGAGTGAAAATTTCTTTTTCGGTTCGACCTCTCTCTTCTTTCGGGGACTGGGGGGAACCTGTGAAACTACCCGTGGAGATTCAGTTCTGACAACGGCAGTCTCCTTCTTTCTTTCTCTTCCCACTGAGGCCCTGGCAGGGGTAGTTTTTTTATGCGGTTGAACTCCGGGTTTTGTGGAGTGTGCCGGTACTGGTTTTTGCGCGGGTCTCTGCCTTTTTTCGACAGGCTTCCTGTTTGCCTGCTGGCCTGTTCTTTCAGGTCGTCGTGGAACACTCTTTGCCGAACGGTCTGTAGTTCTTTCTTTTCGTTCAGGGGATCGTGAGGGCCTTCCCGGGCGCCCGGCTGTTCGCCCTGAACCTCTTTTATTTTCAAACCGGGGACGATCAATCTCAGAAGGCCGCCTTTTGCCCCTGCTCTGATCCTTGATAAAAAGGTCTTCATCAGGGGCCTGCACGGGTATGTCCATGTCGATAAATGATTGTATTGATTCCAGCCCGAATACGAACCGTTCACAGACAAGGCTTATGGCATTGCCCGATTTACCGGCCCTGGCCGTCCTCCCTATACGGTGAACGTAGTTCTCGCAATCTTCGGGTAAATCGTAATTCACTACAAGTTCCAGGTCATCAACGTGAAGCCCACGGGCCGCCACGTCGGTGGCCACCAGGTAACGGATTGTACCGTTTTTCAATCCCTCAATCACCTGCAGCCTTTTTTTCTGCGGCAGGTCGCCGATAATATACTGGCTTTGATAGCCGTTGTTATACAGCCGGTCTGAGAGTTCAACAGCCATTCGCTTGGTGTTTGTAAAGATAAGGGCGTTTCTGGGCTTTTCCCTGTGCAGAATACCTAGCAGCAGGTTTATCTTTTCATCGCTTCCCACATGATAAAGTTTCTGGGATATATTGTCCACTGTCATCTTCTGTGACGCGACCTCGATCTCTACCGGGTCGTTCATGTACTGTCCCGCCAGGTGCCGCACCCTGTCACTGAGGGTGGCACTGAAAAGCATAATTCTACGGTCTTCCTTTTTGCCCATTCTTTTTACGATCTTACTGATATCCGGGTAAAAACCCATGTCAAACAGGCGGTCAGCTTCATCGATCACCAGGGTATCAAGTATCTTGAAATCAAGTTTTCCCGATTCGTTGAAATCTATTATTCTACCGGGAGTACCGATAATAATATTAACCCCGTTTCTGAGCATTTTTTCCTGCTGAATGTATCCAACACCGCCGTAAAAGCTTCCAATAGATACATCGATATATTTGGCCAAAAGCCTGGCTTCGTCTTCAATCTGAACAGCAAGCTCCCTGGTTGGAACGATAATCATTGCCCGCCTTGCTTTAGGATTCTTATCGGTAATAAAGTCCTGGAATATGGAGATAAGAAACGCGGCCGTTTTTCCGGTTCCCGTTTGCGACTGCACTGCCACTTCTTTCCCTTTAAGGGTATGGGTCAATGTTTCAACCTGCACAGGAAGGCATTCCGAATATCCCGCTTCGGTAATCCCCTTCAACAGGTTCTTGTCAAGGTTAAATTCTTCAAACTTCATATTGTACTCTCTTACTCACTTTGTATTCTTAATAACATAACAGGAGAGATATATTACATGTTTTTTTGTATCTTGCTATTTCCATATATTTAAAAGAGGTTTCAAAAGCACTTAATACTCATTTCATCATCAAAATTTTCTATATACCAATAATAGCACATTTTTTCTATTATGCCATATTCCGTCAACAGCTAATTAATGGGGAGTGAATTAAATTTCGGGTAATAAAACAAATTTCTATGTCAATTTTGAATAAAGAAGGGCACGTTCTCTTTATCATGTGACCGTACACCGCGAGGCCCCCTATATCCCCCGGCGGGCTGACTTCTACCCACAAATCGGATCGGGGGAGATGGATAAAGGAAACAGAA
>CAZAOK010000149.1:0-6357 GCA_964486725.1 uncultured Leptospiraceae bacterium | reverse complement strand
GAACCCGCGACGTCAACCTTGGCAAGGTTGCACTCTACCACTGAGTTATTCCCGCGTTGTTTTGCGAGCGGAGGGACTTGAACCCCCACGCCTTGCGACACCAGATCCTAAGTCTGGCGCGTCTACCAGTTCCGCCACGCTCGCGATTTCTGTACCAATATCGGAAAAAAGAGTTAAATTGCAAGCGAATTTTTCATTATTCTCGTGGCGAAATCTGGGTTGCCCGAGAATCGAACTCGGAACCTACTGATTAAGAGTCAGGTGCTCTGCCAATTGAGCTAGCAACCCTCTCTATTCATTTGAATTGAAAGATCAACTTCAATGGTAGGAACAATATTCCAGTATAAAAGATACTGTCAAGTTTTTTTCTACACAAATAGTTCATCCGGCAAGGAAAAGCATCATTTCCTGTATGGCCCGCATGTAGCCGGACAACCCGTAAGCCAGTATAGTGTTGTGATTGGCACCGGGTATTGCCAGGAACCGCTTGTATTCAGCCCTGCTTGCGGCATGAAGGGCTTCGGCATCACTGAAGGGAATGATGTGATCGTTTTCTGCGTGAATTATGAGGGTGGGCCCTGAATAAGCCTGTATTTTATCAACATTGCTGAACCCGTCCTGCTCTGAAATTCCAATTTTTGCGACGTCAATTCCCAGCAGCTCCATGAGGGGAATGGCGTAAGCGAAACCACTCTCAATAATCAAACCATCAATATCTTCACCATAGTGGGAAACAATTTCCAGTGCCGATGCGCTTCCAAGAGAACGTCCCATTATAACCAGTGGTCCGGTGTATCCATCTTCTTTCCTCATATGCAACACGTAATCATATACCATGTGACAATCACGCATCATTGATGTTATGGAAGGAGTGCCCCCCGATTTACCATATCCCCGATAATCAACGGGAAAAAAGTTGATCCCCACCTGGTTATATATGTCCCCAAGGTCATGGTAATCGGCAACGATCTCTCCGTTACCATGAAAGAATAAAATCATGGGTCTTTCATGACCGGCATGATACAACCTGGCACCAACGCGTACATTGTCTTCAACAGGTATTAATATCTCCCGGTATGCCTTCTGTTCATGTTCCAGTGTTGTTTCCGGACGGGGATAGAAAAGAAAGTTTATTATTTCAGGCCTGTCCAGTTTTTCGTAATTAATTTTCGAGATATCAATCATATAATAACACCCTCACATGACACGTTCCATCCGTACTTACCACATGCTATAACTATTTCATGTTGATTTCAAGAAATAAAAACGGGTTCGATGTAGAATGTTGCTAGTTATTATTAACCGTTAAAAGAGGGGCTTATACTATCATACATATCTAAAAATGTGAAACCGCCCGCTTTGCTCGATAAACACAGATTAACACAGATGTTTTTTTATTGTCTGATAATATACCACAGTATTCTGATCCAATCATAACTGAATATAATTACCGATATCAAATATACTATGTTCTGGCCCCGATTACTAATCAATATTCACAATCTATCTGCGTCTATCAGCGTTTATCGAGCGAAGCGGGCGGTTCCCAATACACGAGAAAGACTATTCCATTACATCTTTGAGAAGTGAAACAACCTCGTGGTGGGTATAGGGCTTGGTGAGTACACCGTCGAAACCGAAATCTTTATGCGCCGCCATTACCCTGTTGTTGGCATAGCCGCTTGATACTATGGCCTTTACCTGTGGATCAATTTCACGAATGTCATCAATGATGTCCGCCCCTCCACGGTGACCGGGAACGGTAAGATCAAGAACCACGCAATCATATGGATTGCCGTTTTCCTGTGCACTGAAAAATTCACTGAGGGCTTCCTCTCCACTTTCAGTTGTTGTTACATCATAGCCGGCAGATTGAAGAATAGCAGAGAGAACCGACAGGATATCAGTTTCATCATCCATCAACAGTATTCTCCCGCTTCCATTAAATACGGGATTCTTGAATTTCTCACACTCTATTGTTTTTTTCGCAGATGACGGCAGGTATAGGGTAAAGGTGGTTCCACTACCCTCCCTGGAATCTACCGTTATTTTTCCGCCATGATTGTTTACGATTGAATAGGCCACAGATAAACCAAGACCACTGCCCCGCTCCCTCGTTGTGAAATAAGGATCAAATATTTTTTCCTGTATCTCTTTTTTTATACCGGGGCCGTCATCATGAATTGAGACCCTGACATACCCTCCCTCGTTGTCCGGAAGTGATGGCGGGGTATTGTCCTCGTTGCGGGCTTCTATGTAAATTGAACCTGTGTCCTTTGTGGCCTGTCGTGCATTTATTATGATATTCTGAATAACCTGGCTGATCTGACCTTCGTCGGCGTTGATATATCTCAGGTTTTCATCTATATCATATTCACAACTAACAGCCGATCCGCTGAGCACAAAGGCTACAGTTTCTTTTACTATTGACTGCAGGGATATTACCCGTTTAATGGGTGCCCCTCCACGGGAGAAGGTCAACAACTGCTGGGTAAGTGTTTTTGCCCTGGCTGAGGCTTTCTCTGCATCTGCCAGGATATCATGCAGCTTCTCATCTTCGGGGTAAACCATTTTTGCCAGCGATATATTTCCAAGTATGGCAGTAAGAAGATTATTGAAATCATGAGCGATACCACCGGCGAATACACCCAGTGACTCTATCCTGGAAGACTTGATTAACTCATGTTCCATCTTTTTTCTGGATGTTACATCACGGATAACGATGACAACACCGGTCACACCGGTATTGATTCCAGTTATGGGAGAAGCAACCAGTTCTACGTCATACCATGTTCCTTCGTCCACCAGTAACTTTACGTCAGAATATGAAACAACCTCCTGGTTTTTGATTACAGGTTCAAGCATGTGTTCAACCGGGATGCCGTTTTTATCCCTTACAAGAGTGAACACCGATTCAATATTTTTGCCATTCAGTAAATCAGCCCCTTGTTGTAATATCTCTACCGCCATCCTGTTGCACATGTCAATATTACCATCCAGGTCTGTTGTAATGACCCCGTCAGCTATTGAACGCAATGTCGTTTCGAGCTTTTCAGTCTCGTTGAACAGGCGGTTATTTATATCCATTATTTCATGATGGTTGGTTTCAAGTTCTTCTGCCATCTCTTCAAGTTCTTCGTATTGGGCCTGTATCTTCTCGTACTGTTCACGGATTGTCTGCTCTGCTTCTTTCCTGTCCGTGATATCCACGGTTGATGTTATCACGGTCTTTTCACCATTCCATGTGAATATCTCCGCGGAAATAATCCCGGTACGGATTGATCCGTCATTTGTACGTAGATGGTATTCCATGTCCCTGCATTGACCATGTTGAACCAGCATGTTTACAAACTTTTTGTATTCATGTTCTTCGGCGAACACGTTGAGATCAAATATGGTTTTTCCCACCGCTTCATCTTTTGTACATCCGGCAAGTCTTTCAGCCGCCTCGTTAAAATCTATATATTCCCCGTTACTGAACTTGTTAAGGGTCATGGCGGCAGGATTGCTGTTAAACGCCTTGTAGAATTTCTCTTCAGAACTTAACAACTGTTTCTCGTACTCTTTTCTTTCCGTTATATCAAAAGCCGATCCCAGCATGGCGGGTTTATTGTCAAAGACTATCCGTGTAGCCGAAAAATCAACCCACCGCACTTCACCACTCTTATGATTAATCATGAACTCGTACCGGGAGGGTACACTCTCTCCCCTCTGCCTGGCCTGCCCTCTTTGACGAACAATTTCCCTGTGATCAGGATGAACCACGAACCAGAAATCTTCTGTCTTGACATCATCAAAGGTATACCCGGTTACATCGACGAATGCCGGGTTTACATACTTGAATTCCTTGTCCTGTATCAAAAATATTGCAGCCGTGGTGGTCTCTGCTACCGCCCTGAATTTTTCTTCGCTTTCAACCAGGGCAAGCTCGGTCATTTTGCGATCATGAATATCGGTGAGTATTCCCGTAAGCTCCATGCTGCTGCTTCCGGGTACAACCCGGGTGAGGGTTCGCACGTACCGGTGGCCCCCGTCTTTGGTAACAAGTCGGTACTCGGTCGGTTCATAAACTCCATTCAGCGTTCGCACGAAACTCTCATGCACCTTTATGATATCATCGTCATGAATAAACTCTGAAAAATGATGCCCGGTTAACTCTTCGACAGTATACCCGATAATTGAACTGATAACGGGACTCACGTATGTGAGTACACCCTCGGATGTAATGGTGTATACAGCTTCCTGGAGGTTCTCAACCAGGTCTTTGTACCTTATTTCCGTTGCCCCGCGCTCATATTCCACCCGCATACGGTCAAGCAGGGCAGCGATATGCTCGCCCATGGCTTTCAGGGAAATTACATCAGCATCTGATATATCTTTTTTTTCATGTGAAACGATATTCAATGCTCCCGTGATCACCCCACGCACTTTAATAGGTATTGACACGGTAAGGGTAAGCCCTTCTTTCATCCTGAAATCATCGGGAGGCAGGTTCATATCGGCATACTTGAGTACCACCGGTTCTCCTTCCTGGAGTAAAATATAATATCGTGTATCGGAAGAAAAGAATTCGGCTTTTTTCACAAATGGTTCAGAAAGACCGTTGGAATATAAAAGACGATACGCGTCACTTTCGTTGTCATACACGTACAGTCCACCGGCATCCATACCAGAAATCTTTATTGCTGTTTCAATAATGAAATTCAGGGCATCACGATATTCCTTTTTTTCTTTGAATGAGCGGGACGGGTTCTGTAATATCTGCAAAACATCAAGGTAGGTTCGCGTTGTGCGATGGTTTTGAATAATTATCAGCACTGAATCCTTTTTTGATTTCTCATTTCTGAATATATCAGCACTGGTTTGAATTATCAGTTTACCGGAAAAATCACGAAGATCATCAAGGTGAACATGTGAACGATTTTTCAGTATGCCAACCGAATATGAGAACCGTTCACACCAGGAAGCAGGCAATACTGCTGATAAATTCTGACCACGCAGGGAATGTATATCCATTTGAGCCAGCTGGCAAAACCATCGGTTTGCGTGAAGAATAATAAGATTTCTGTCAGTCACCACAAGAAAATCCTTACGGTGCTCAACATATTCTTCGATTGAATCAGAACTTATCAATACGCTGTCAGACATTATATATGCAATCAACCCTTACCCGAAAAGATAGTACACGTCTGCTTTTGATATAAAATATGCAACATTCATGATATTTTTATTATAGCTCAGTTTATGTCCATATTAAATATATCGATACGGGTACATCGATTACACGATAATTTTTTTGCTCTCATTCCTGATCCCCGGGAATGAAAAACTGTTAAAGAAGTATCACGCAGAGGCGCGGGGAACGCGGAGAGTTAGTGCCCTTCCTCAGCGTCTGTACGCCTTTGCGTAATATCAATTGTTAATTAGGAACCGCCCGCTTCGCTTGATACACGCAGATAGACGCAGATAGATAGTGAATATTGATTGGTGAATCGGGGGCAGAACATAGTATATTTGATATCTGTTCTTATCTTCAGTTTTGATTAGATTGGAATACTGTGGATATATTATCAGACAATAAAAAAAACATCTGTGTTAATCTGCGTGTATGCTCCGGCTTCGCTCAGCACAGCGTCGAGCGAAGCGGGCGGTTCCATTTTTTTGAGCCGTATGCCGTTATATCCTGAAATACTTTTTCAGCAGGCCAAACCTGTATTTCTTATACGGAGGGTACCGTAAGAAAAGATCGGGGAACCAGGGTTTTTTAAGCACGCTCTTATAATTGGTAAATGTATCAAAACTTGATTTACCATGATACCTTCCCATGCCGCTGTGTCCTACTCCCCCGAAAGGAAGATGCGGCGAAACGATATGGGACAATGTTTCATTCACACAGCCGCCGCCGAAGGAAGTTTCGTTGATAATTCTTTTCCATGTCTTTTTGTTGCGGGTAAACACGTACAGGGCAAGGGGTTTGGTATGGTTTTTCACCATGTCAATGGCTTCATCCAGTGTCTCATAGGTGAGTACCGGCAGTATGGGGCCGAATATCTCGCCTTTCATGGAGGGATGCTCCCGGTTCACGTTATGCAGAACGGTGGGAGCAAAATACAGGTCTTCCCTGTTGTATTCTCCGCCAATTGCCACATTCTCTGGGTCACCAAGCATCTCCACGAGCTTGTCAAACTGCCGCTGGTTGACAATTCTGCAGTAATCCGCGCTTTTTGAGGGGTCAGAGCCATAAAATGCTTTCAGCTCGTTTTCGAGAGCAGTCATCAACTCGTCCTTTATGTTCTTATGCACCAACAGGTAGTCGGGGGCAATACATGTCTGCCCGGCGTTGAGAAACTTGCCCCA
>CAZAOK010000148.1:1483-6368 GCA_964486725.1 uncultured Leptospiraceae bacterium | reverse complement strand
AGCTGCTTGTAGTATATACTTCTCACGGTGTGGAAAAAATCCAGGTATTCCTGTTTGAGGTAGTCGGGGTAGGTCCAGTCCCAGGGGTGGAATCGCCTGGCGCTGAAATAGTATTCGTTTTCAAGGTATATACCTTTTGCCAGGTAGGCGCGGTGAAAGAATTCCTTGCAGCTGGCCAGGTAGACGTTGGAAAGGGTGAGATATCCCGGGTCGATGTTGATGAGGCGTTTGGATGAGCCTGAGAGTTTCTTTTCAAGCCTGTTGGCGGCAAGCTTAATGGGAACGATCTTTTCACGCTTAACAAGCTTTTTAAAGGAGTACAATACCTTGAAAAGCTGGTCACCCATCGAATTATAATAGTCAGAGTTGGTAAACGGTATGCGGGTGGTCTGGTAATCGATGGGGCCGTATTTTTTCTGTAGAATAGACTCTGCCCGCTCGGCCAGATCTGGCCGGGAGGTAAGTATGCCTATGAATAATTTCGCTTTTGGCGGTACTACCGGTTCAGCCATGGGTGATCCCTTTCTGTATAATCTCTTTCATATCTTCGGGCAGCGGGGCATGAAAGGTCATCTCTTCATGGTAAAAGGGGTGGGGCAGCGTGTAGTATTCGGCGTGAAGGGCACTTCTGGGCATGCCAAGGGCTTCTACAAGGTCGGGGGTGCATCCATGGGTTATAAAGTGTAGAAACCAGCTCTCGTCGCCCCCGTAGAGCTTGTCACCCAGGATGGGGTGGCCAAGGTGCAGAAGGTGTACCCGTATCTGATGCAGCCTTCCCGTTTCGGGAAAGGCCCTGACCATGGCAAAGCCGGCATATCGCTCTGCCACGGTAAAGCGGGTACACGCCTTCTCGGCGGCATGGGGAAGGGCGGCCCTTTTTTTTCGAACCACAGAGTTGTGATCGCTGCCCAGGGGTACGTTCACAGTGATGCTGTCCCATTCAGGGTTGCCACGCGCCAGGGCGGTATATTCTTTGCGGGCCCTCTCCATTGCCCCGTGAAATGGCTGCACGTAGCGGTTCTCACGGGCAAAGAGTATAACCCCCGATGTCTCCCTGTCAAGGCGGTGCAGGGGAATTAGCTTTTCGCCGGTATCAGCTTCAAGAAGAAGGCTCAGGGTATTGTTGTAATAGATGCCCGATGGATGTGTGGGCAGGTCGCCTGGTTTATTGACGGCCACCACGTAGGGATCACGGTAGATAATGGTATATGACCTGTCAACCGGAGGCTCTTCTAAGGTATCCCCGTGATATTCTATTACATCACCGGAGGCAACTTTCCGGTGGGCCGCGGCCGGTGGTGCCCCGTTTATACTGATATTCCCGTTTTTTATCTCATCCTGCCACTGTGTTCTGCTCTTATAAGAAAACTTACCCGACAGCAGAAGGTCAATCCTCTTACCGGAAAGTTCATCAGAAACAGTAAATTTCATTATCCTTGTTGTGTTCATCAATATCCTTAAAAGATCACCGCAGAGGCGCAAAGCACGCAGAGATCGCTAAGAGTCGCGTTTATGTTCATAATATCTACATGTTCTTTTGTTCTTTCAACCATTATCATTTTTTTGTTGAAAAGATAAGGTTTTCTTAATGATTAAATTACTTAAAATCTCAGCCTGTAAAAACTATTTTTAAAAATAAACTTTCAACCATTTCTCTCTTAAATATAAAACGCACTGAATATATATTGAAAAACTCTTTGCGCCCTTTGCGTGCTTCGCGCCTTGGCGGTGATCCTTAAAAAAAATAGAAATAGTTTGGCCGTGCACTATGTTATTCTACATACGATGATTGCCTGATCTGCAAGAAAAATTTGTATTTTTTAAAAAAATCAGGCAAAATTTGTTGACAAAAAGTATCGGTTCTTGTTTATTGATCAGGCACTTGAGAAAACATTTTCCTGGTGGCTATAGAGAGGGGGAAACACCTGTTCCCATTCCGAACACAGAAGTTAAGCCCCTCATCGCTGATGGTACTGCACTGGTAACGGTGTGGGAGAGTAGGACGCTGCCAGGATTGATATAATATATATTTTTTTAAAAAAGAGAGTTATTTTTAACTCTCTTTTTTTATGCCCTGTTAAAACTTTTCATCAATACACAACAGGTATCACGCGGAGGCGCGGAGACGCGGAGGAAGTGGGCCAAAGTGAGAGTTCGACTCCCGGGAAGCCCCCTTTTCATTCTCAGAAATTCGGGAAAAGCAAAAAAAAACCATGCCGTTTGCCGGCATGGTTTTTTGATGAAAAAGATGTGGTGAAAGGCTTATTGATAGGCCCCGCCCTGTACATCTTTTTTCAGGTTCTTCTTTTCTATCTGGTAAACTATTTCACAGTTGTCGTCTTCATCGTAGGTCTCTTTAACGATGGTGCCGCCTTTAACCAGACCGCCGAATTCTTTTGCTACAGCGATACCTGTGGACGCGTAATCTGCTGCTCCCGCAGCACCTTCAAGACGTGCGCCAACGAATTTTTCAATGATCCTTTTCTGAGCCATGATAAGAGCAGCTTCTTTGGATGTACCTCTTCTCTGGATCTTGTTGGTTAAACCGGGCTTTGGAACACCAGTAGCTGTTACCCTGAAAATGTCAGGAGAAACCCAGCCTTCAGAGATAAAGGAATCACCTTTAACCATACCGCCACGACTCGCACCACCGCATGAAACAAAAGCGACAGTTGCGACTACTACCAGGGCTAATGTAAAGATCTTTTTCATAAAATACTCCTCCTTGCGCGTTTGGGCTTAATCCCCAATAATGTAATGTGTGTAATTAAAAAAAGAGGATTATTTAAATATAATCCTTCTTAGTTCAAAACTATGTTTTTCAGAACACCATGAATAGTACAAACAACAGAACTTACCGTCAACTTAAAAATTATTTTTTTCTTCTTTTATAGAGCTGACATCTATAAGCAATTTGACCATTATTATTAGAGTGGCAGCCGCGTTTACCAGGAACCACAGAAAGCTCAGCTCTTTATGGGTGGTCCACTGGTAGGTCATCGAGCTGAAAGTTCCCGCCCCGAAGCCAAACAGTATTACCTCGGTATACCTGGTAAATACATTTGAAAAAACGTCGCTTAAATTATCAGAAGAGGTGACCATTATGTTCTCCCGGTAATTTTTCACGTAGGGGAGCACAAGAAAGAGCAAAATAAAAATAATGGCCGACTGGAAAAACCAGTTGAGGGCGATGAAGGGAACAAGTAATCCCAGCAGGCTTGATACAACAAGGGCAGATATGAACCCTGGAAAGTAGTATCTCTGCAGAAGGGAATCCCAGTACCTGGGAATAGAAGGAATAACGTTTTTCAGTTCATCCCTTGTATACTGTTCCTTGGATCGAAGGAACTGAAAGTAATGAAACACCAAGAGCGTAATAAAAATTGCCGCCGCATACAAGATTAACAGCGAAATATACAGCATTGAAGCCCTCCTGTCACAGGTTGAAAATGGTTGGATAATCTGGTAATAGTATACTTAAATATGGCGAAATAATCAAGTACAAAATATCAGAGAATGTTCACCCGCCGGCCATTTACACGCAGCCTGTCTTCACAGAAAAGCTTTACCGCTTCGGGCAGCACCCTGTGTTCTTCTGTAAGGATGCGTTTGGATAAGGAGGTTACGGTGTCATTGTCCAGTACGGGAATGGCCTTTTGTAAAATTATGGGCCCGGTGTCGGTGCCCTCGTCGATAAAGTGGGCGGTGCAGCCGGTTATCTTCACCCCGTAGCGAAGGGCCTGCTCCTGGGCGTTCACTCCCGGAAAAGAAGGAAGAAGGGCGGGATGTATGTTGATTATCCTGTTTTTATACTGCCGCACAAAGTAGGGGGTGAGAATACGCATATACCCCGCGGCCACCACCAGGTCGGTTTTGCGGGCTTCAAGTTCAGCAACCAGGGCCTCTTCGTGGGCTTCACGGCTGCTGTACCGGCCGGGCAGTACGGCACACGCGGGTATCCCCATATCGCGGGCAGTTTCAAGGGCCATGGCATCGGCCTTATTTGACAGCACGATCCCACAGGTGGCGGGTATATATCCCGATATAATTTTTTCGGCCACTGTTTTAAAGTTAGAGCCCCGTCCGGAAACAAGAAATGATACCACTTTCTTTTTCATATTGAAAAACCTCACGGTTATATTCTCATACTGTCAATGACGGCATCATCTGCCGGTTCTGAAATCTCCAGCGTGCGCACACTGTCTTCACTTTCATGTATTTCAAGAACACCAGGCCCGTTGCCGAATTTTCCGTAACGGGCAATCACCTGCGCCCCCAGCGTGATGTCTTCAGGCCGCGGGTCTCCCGTGACAAGTGCCAGGGGGCCCCTGAACCCGGGGATGATCATGCAGGCAGCCTCTTTACTGTATTCTTCAAGTATATCATTCTCATCGCTGTTTCGGGCCACGATGATCTTAGCCGAAGGTGACGGACGCAGATGCCTGCCGACGGTGAGAAGGTAGGTATCAACCGCGGAAAATCCGGGTTGATGATCCACGAGGTCGCGCACCCTTCCGGCAATGCAGGGGTCGGTGAAAAAACATCCTCCTGCCGGTGACTGGTACTGCTGTATCCCGTATTCTTCCGCCAGGGCCATCTGGCGTTTGCGTCCGCGGCCGTTTATGTCGAGAAGCCTTTCCCTGTCCACAATCCCCTCACGTTCGGCACGGGTGGGTGCAAGTATTTTAGCAGACAGGGGACGTAAAAGGTAATCCTCAAGCCCGCTTTCTTTTTCGATATGACGCATGGTATTCTTCAGCTGCGACATGGGACGCTGCCCAACCACTTCGCCGGTGGCAACGAAGGCGGCGTCTTCTTCGCGCATGAGCCGGCCGGCGATTTTCATGAAATGTATTTTGCAGTCAACACACGGGTTCATCTCTTT
>CAZAOK010000148.1:0-1383 GCA_964486725.1 uncultured Leptospiraceae bacterium | reverse complement strand
TTCTTCTACAACGCTGACCCCCATGGGAACTATTATGAGACAGTTGGCCATACCCATCGACCTGAGTATACCCGATCCCTGCGGGCCGGTGGTTGAGACGTATACCTGTCCATCCTCTATATCAAAATAACCCCGGATGAAATGGGTGCGGTCGGGTTTCTTTTTGATGAGCTGGCGTGATATTGCCCGCATCACGGGCTTATCAATTTTTCGCGAGCCCATGAGTGTAAGCAGGGCGGGGCGCACGAACTGCAAAAAGGACACCATGGTGGATACGGGATTGCCCGGCAGCCCGAACACGGGAACCTTTTCCCTGAGGCCGAACACGCATGGTTTTCCCGGTTTCATGAGTATCTTTTCAACACGTACGTCAACGCCAAGGTCTTTCATCACGTCGGGAACGAAATCGTACCTGCCCATGGATACGCCCCCGGTGGTGATCACCAGGTCGTATGCAAGGGCTTTCCGCAGTATTTCACGGGTCTTTTCGGGGGTGTCCTCGGCGATGCCCAGGTAGTGGGGTATGCCCCCGTATTCTTCCACCAGGCCGTGCAGGGTGTAGGCGTTGCTGTTGCGCACCCAGCCCCTCTTCAGCGGCTGCCCCGGCTCGGCAATCTCGTTGCCGGTGGTGATGATGGCAACCCGGGGCCTTCGGTACGCCAGTGCACTTTCCCGCCCGATGGAGGCTAAAAGGCCCACGTGGGCCGGTAACAGCATGGTGCCGGTTTCAAGCACCATGTCCCCGGTGGATATGTCTTCGCCGGCACGGCGCACGTTGTCACCGGGGGAAAAAGAGGCGAATATCTCTACCCGGTTGTTTTCTTCTCTTGTTTTTTCGAATTCCACCACCGTGTCCGCCCCCGCGGGTATGGGGGCCCCGGTCATGATGCGAATGGCCTCGCCGCTGCCCAGGTGATATTTTTCAGGATCGCTGCCCGCCTGTATCTCGCCGGTAACGGCGAGCACGGCGGGGGTGCCGGGTGTGGCCCCCCGGGTATCGGCGGCCCGCACGGCGTAGCCGTCCATGGCTGAATTGTCAAGCATGGGTATGTTGCTGTCAGAGATAACGTCTTCGGCTATAACCCGTCCCCGCAGGTCAAACAGGGATACCTCTTCTGTGTCAAGGGGGGTAATGCCCGTACGCATGATGGCTGATGCTTCGTCAAAAGTGGGTAAGGGTTTCTTTTCCACAAAAAATACCTCGTCATCTACCGGTTTACCCGTCACCGGGAAGGTGCTTTTGAGTTTTCAAAAAAACCAGGGGTTGTGTCAAGTAGTTTTAATCCGTTAGCTGTTAAGGATCACCATAGAGGCTGGGAGTGATTTACATTCCGGGTTACATTCATGTGACCCATGATATAATCAGTCTATCAGCCCCCTAAA
>CAZAOK010000147.1:0-6382 GCA_964486725.1 uncultured Leptospiraceae bacterium | reverse complement strand
TTTAGGGGGCTGATAGACTGATTATATCATGGGTCACATGAATGTAACCCGGAATTTAAATCACTCCCTCCCACGGGGGCTTTTTGTAAGATAATAAAATGTTTACTTTGGGTAGATTGCAGGATATTATATTTCACAATACACATCAGGGAGAATATAATATGATCTACAGGCTGAGAAAGATATGGAATCCCGGTATATTCCAGGGATTTAACAGGAAAGACCATTACTTCGAGGGATGGTATTACAAGATGGTGGCCCCCGGGGGTAAGCATATACTTGCAGTGATACCGGGGATGGCACGCAATGAAAAATCGGGCGATTCACATTCCTTTGTGCAGGTTCTCAACGGGACAACCGGCGGGGTGCAGTATCACCGCTACCCGGCAGATGCGTTTTCAGCTTCAAAGACCGAACATGATATACAGGTTGGCCCCAGCAGGTTTGGGCCCGGAAAGATTGAACTTGATATTGATGATAAAGAGGGGTCGCTTAAGGGAAGCCTTACCTTCGGGGCTCTGACCCCATGGCCTGTTACTTTCTTCCGTCCGGGCTACATGGGCTGGTATGCCTTCGTACCCTTTATGGAGTGCTATCACGGGGTATTAAGCTTTGATCACGCAGTAACAGGCAGCCTTACGCTTGGAAATAACAAAATGGTTTTTACCGGGGGACGGGGATACATGGAGAAAGACTGGGGGGTTTCCTTCCCACGCTCATGGGTCTGGATGCAATCAAATAATTTTGACAAGCCCGGCGTCTCTTTCGTGATGTCAATTGCCACCATTCCGTGGATGAAGAATTACTTTACCGGTTTCGGGGGTGCCTTCTGGGATAACGGTGATTTCTATCCCTTTACCACGTGGAACGGTTCACAGGTGAAGAACCTGCGGATCGTGAAAGAGCAGGCTTCTTTTTCTGTTGTCCATAAAAAATACATGGTGAAGGTGACGGCACAGGGTAAAGATACCGGTGAATTGCTGTCACCGGTATTTGGTGAAATGGCGGGCAAGGTGCTTGAGAGCATGAAAGCCACCATTACCGTGCAGCTGTTTAAAAAAGAAGGGAAAACTTTCAGGGAAATATTCACCGGTGCCGGTTCTTCCGGCGGTCTTGAAGTGATGGGTGATCCAGAGCAGCTTCAAAACGGCCTTTCGGGGGGCTGATCTATCCCGCGCAAAGCCTGTACTTGTTCCTGGTGATATCAGGTATGTATGATTTCTTGGCGTCCCGAAGAGCCTGTATGCCCAGGTCCTGCTCGAAGTTGAAATACTGAAAGGGGTCGGGCAGTGCCTTCGCGCAATGGTTGTACATGTACTGGTAGATCCCCTTGTAGCTGGTAAGTCCCTTGGCGAAATGTATGGCGAAGGTGTCGGTAGTGATCCCCTCTCCCATAAGAAACCCGGCGGGGCTGCCTTCAATATAATAGATCACCCCGCACAAATGCAGCCGGTCAAACATCTCAAGTCCCTCGCGGCATGCATGGTAATCGGTATTTTCGGGGGGCTGTCCAAGATGTTTTTGCCAGGTATCCAGAATGTCTATGGCCGCGGGAATATGCTCCCTGGTGATAGACAGAACCTCCGCGTCGTATTTTCTTAGAAACTGGTTTAACAGGTTTTTCTTATTATGCAGTTTTTTGCCGCTGTAGGTGGAGAGTTTTTCCTTGCTGTAGATGTAGTCAGAATCCCCCTCGCTGAAATTATGTACGTATCCTTTCTCCTGGAAGAGAAGAAGCCACTCTTCGGGTATGGGGAACAGGCAGTCCACGCTGGAGAGTCTCTTTTCCATGTCTTCCAGGTTGATCTTTGAGGGATGGCGGGTTGGCATGAGAAAACGTACACCGTCATAGGTGCTCCCCTCGATGTAGATGTCATCGGTGGTGATAACGTGATAGTTGTGTGCCTCCCTGAACAGGTACAGGTTTGAGAAACAGTATTCTGAAAGGGGAACGGTAATCTCGCGCAGCCTTTCGGTAAGTATTTTCTGATGATCAATCGACAGTTTTTCTCTTTTCATTGTATAACCATTTTTTTCCAAGATATCGTCTGCTGATAAAGCAGCATTGTACAACCTGTGACGCGTTCATAGACCACCAGATGGCGGGTGCCCCCAGTCCAAACACTATTCCGGTTGTATAGCTCAGGGGGAGGCGCACTATCCACAGGCTTAGAATAATAATTTTCATGACACTCCTGGTATCCCCGGAACCATTTAACGCTCCTCCCAGGATGATTCCCCATGCCATGAAGGGTTCGCTTATCATGCTTATATATATGTATCGCACCGCCTCGTCAATTACAATGGGATTATCAGAGAGAAGGGGGGCAATACGGTGGGCGTTAATTGCTACAAGCAGGGCGATTACCGTTATGATAGAAACACCGATAAGCGCCGTTGCCAGGCCGTTCTTGTAGGCTTCTTCAGGCCTGTTTTCGCCGATGAAATTTCCTATGATGACGGCGTTTGCCAGGTTGAAGGCAAAGGCTGGTAAAAAAATTGCCGCTTCGATTCTAAGGCCCATGGTAAAGGCGGCAATTATTTCAACACTGTGATGGGGCAGCGATCCCAGTATGACAAACAGGACGGCTGATCCTACCTGCCACCCCACCTGCAAAAGCCCCGAAGGCCAGCCTATAGATACGATGCGGGCCAGGTATTCACGTGAAAACTTCAGGCCTGCCAGCATGAATCCTTTTACGTGGACAATATTAATAAGGGCCCCGATTATCACGCTGATAACCGTGGATATGGCGATACCCAGGTATCCCGCGGGTGTAAAGAAGACCAGCAGAAAGTTGAAACCGATATTGGTAACGCATATTATGGCCATGGTGACAAGTGACCGCCTGATCATTTTCCGGGCCCGCAACAGGCCGTTTGTGGTTATCAGCAGGTAATGAAACATCAGGCCAAAGGCGTATGTCATGAGCAATGGCGGTGCCAGCGTCTGAATTTTTTCTGGCACATCAATATATGGTATCACCACGGGTGTGAATAATATTCCGGCGATTCCCAGGAAAATCCCCGCGATACCTGCTGACACAAGTGACGTGGAGGCAGCAATGCCAAGGGTGTTCTTTTTTTCTTCTTTGATCTGGGAGGTAATGGCTACTGTCCCGACGGTAAGGGCATTGGCGATGACTATAAATATGAAGTACATCTGGGAAACAAAACCAACCGTGGCCTGTATCTCTTTGCCCAGCATTCCCGCGATGAATACATCGGTAATGCTTATCAGGAATTCAAACAGCATTATAAATATCATTGGCCAGCTGGTTTTCCAGCTGTGTGATATCCTGTTTCTGAATTCATCGCTTTTCAGCGTGGTCTTTATGGATCGTACTGTGACTATACGTGCCCCCGTTACCAGTACCCGTTTGGTAGTATTACATTATTATGCGGGTTGCTCTACAGTGTGGTGGAATCGCTTGCAGGATACATCCTGTCAATGATATCACTGTATTTTTCGTGGACATTATTTCTTCGAAATTTGAATGTCGGTGAAAGTTCACCCGTCTTTACTGAGAAATCATGGGGCAGGAGCGTGAATTTTTTTATCTGCTCATAGGGCGCCAGTTTTTCGCATACCTCGTTGATGCGTTTCTTGAAGAGCGACTGTATTTCAGGTTTTTGAACCAGTTCTTCATCATCACAATAGGAAATGCCGTGTTCCCTGGCATGTATTCTGAGCAGGTGAAAATTCGGAACGATGAGCGCGGAAAGATATTTCCTTTTGTCCCCCACCACGCAAATATAATTGATGAGAGGTTCGGTTTCGAATTTTTTTTCAATATTCAGGGGTACAATGTTTTTGCCCCCGGAGGTGATGATGAGGTCTTTCAGACGGCCGGTTATACGAAGGTACCCGTCCTCATCGATGATCCCCACGTCTCCTGTTTTAAGAAACCCATCATCGTTGAATGTCTCTTCTTCGTCTTCTGGTGTTGCCTTGTAGTATCCCTTGAAAACCATGGGGCCGCGTACCAGTATTTCCCCCTCGTCGGATATTTTCACTTCAGCACCGGGAATGGGAGGGCCAACCGTTCCCGGTTTATTCTTTTCCGGCCTGTTGACGCATACCAGGGGTGATGTTTCAGTGAGTCCATATCCTTCAACAATGGGTAGTCGTATGCTGCCGAAAAAATATGATACCTCGATTGGAAGGGGGGCGCCGCCGGAAAAAAGGATTCTCACGTTCTTCATCCGAATCATTTTTCGTATTTTTCTGAACACAGGTTTGCATAATATGCCAAGTACGCGGGTATGAGCGGGGCTGTACCTGCCTTCTACCTCGGCTATGTAAAGGTCACGACCCACGTGAAGAGCAAGATGATAAAAGAATCTCCTCAGGGGGTTAAACCTGTTCACGGTATGTACCACGTTAATGAATACCTTCTCGTACATCCTGGGAACTGAGCAAAGGATGGTTGGCTGTACTTCCGCAACGTTTCGATATATTTCTTCTGTTTCGAAGGTGGTGGAAATGGCCATCACCGATCCGGTATAGGCACTGGTGAACAGGTCAGCAGAGAGCCCGAATACGTGACTGAATGGCAGGTGGGCAAGCCGTACGTCATTTTCGGCAAACCCGAATATATCAAGGGCCTCTTTCTGGCTTAAGAAATTTCCATGGCTAAGAAGTGCACCCCTTGAAGTGCCGGATGTGCCCGGTGTGTATATAAGACAGGCAGTTTCATCAGGGGTTATTGACTGTATTATCTCCAGCACTTCGCTGTACCTTGCGGATTCCCTGCCAGCCTTGCAGAGCTGGTTGAACGAGATCACCTGGTTGTGGTCTGATTTAGTGTTGTAAAAAGTTATAAGCCTTCTAATGGGAGACTTGACCTTGTTTAGTATGGCGAATGTTTTCTGAAAATGGGCTTCGTCACCCGCGCAAACAAAGCGTGCGTCTGAATGTCGAAGAAGCTCTTCAATCTCGTCCTGGGTGATGGTTGGATAGAAGGGAACAAACACCCCTCCCACCGAGAGGATGGCGAACACCATCACGGCGTATTCAAGTGAATTCTTTGCCAGTATCACAACCGGGTCACCTTTTTTCACACCCATGTCAAGAAGTGCCGATGCGGCTTCCATCTGCATCTCGAGAAAATCCCGTGATTTTACTGGTCTGAAGGTTTCGGATTTTTGTCCATTTGATGAATTCACAAGAAAGGTGGTATGATTGAATCGATGGAGATACGCGGAAAGTTCACATGATGGCAAAGAGTTATCGCCAAGTTGAGCATTTTTTAAAAGTTTTTCCAGTTCGCTGTTTTCCATCTGGCCTGCTCCTTGATAGGTGAATATTTGATGACAATGAATATTCCGTCAACCAATTAAAATGTAGCACAAAAACAGTTAAATGATAATAATAATGTGAAAGACAGCATGCACTTTAAGTCATTTTCGATATAATAATATGTAACAAAAAAATGTATGAAAACAGGAATATTTTTGGGATATATGCAAAAAATATCAACGATTATTCTGAACGGTCAGGCTTACAACGATATACTTTTACCAGTGAAGTTGACCGGGTAACCAGTCGTAACAGCCCGGTATACAATAAACAGGGAGAGTGTGTACCCATGGGTTTTTATCCTTCCAGTGAATACAAAAATGAATACATGGATTTCATATCTGACTATTATGTTGGCGTGGAAACAGAATCTTCTGTATCCATTAGTGAGAAGATATCCAATTTCAGAAAACAGCATAACCTGTCAACGGACAAGCTGTCCGTTATCACCGGCGTGGATAGCAGCCTGCTTGAAAAGATCGAAAACCGGAAAGTGTATCCGTCACTGAAGATTATTCACCAGATATCAAGGGCCCTGGGGCATGCCTCACAGGATCTTCTCGAAAAAGGGGTAGACTGGGGCTTCACGGTAATTCGCAGTGATGAAGTAAAAGAAAGAAAGAACGCCAGGCTGGATACCGACCATGTCCTGGAAGAGATTGAAAAATCAGGTATGCCCCATGCCATTCCCGTGAAGGCATATCTTATCACCCTTGAAGGGAACTATAAAAAAAATGACTTTTCCAGCCACGCGGGCGAAGAGTTCGTAAAAGTGGACAAGGGGGAAGTGAAGGTTACCCTTCATGACAGGGAAGTAATTCTCAAGGAGGGTGACAGCGTGTATTTCCTCTCTGTTATCCCCCACAAAATAGAAAACCTCGCCAGCAAAGAATCAAAGATAACCGTAATCATCTACATGGATTAGGGCATAGCCAGTTCGTTATGTTCTGAAAGGATTACCGCAGAGGCGCTGAGCACGCAAAGAGAATTATAATACTTTCTTTGCGAACTTTGCGATCCCGGCGTCGGGAGTGATTTAAATTCCGGGTTACATTCATGTGACCCATGATATAATCAGTC
>CAZAOK010000146.1:0-6403 GCA_964486725.1 uncultured Leptospiraceae bacterium | reverse complement strand
TTTAATACTTATATCACTGGTCACATGTATGTAACCCGGAATTTAAATCACTCCCGAAAATAACAAACGCGGAATTCAGGTTTGCTGATTCCGCGTTTGTTATTGTGAATATGTGGCTGGTGTCTATGGCTGCTGCTGACCCAGTGGTGGTGTGGGTGCATCTTTCTTTTCCACCTCAGCGGCATCATCATCCAGGATCTTTTTCCTCAGTAATTCAGTGTTCTTTTCGATCTTGCCTTTTTCACGAAGATTCTCAACCATCTCTCTTAGTTTCATCTGCATTTTCTGCTGATGAATGTTTTGCTTTATGTAAAGTTCGGCCTGCTCGGCGGGAACTCCCTGAAACCTGGATCGCTGCTGATTATATACCTGCTCGATCTCTTCCTGGCTGATGTCAATGTCATCTTTGAATTTATCTTTTACATACCAGCCCATAACCACGCTTTGTTTAGTCATGTCGATGAGGGCTTCCACTTCATCATTTTCTAACGCCCCCTCGTCAACTGCTTCCTGGTAGACCAGCTGCTGCCTGATCATCTGTTCCAGAAATTCCTGCTTGTTAAGAAGAGGGTTTTGAGCGGTTGCGGAAGGATCTGTTGCCAGCTTGTCAATCTCTTCTTTTGGAAGATTCATCATGCTCTTATGCTGGGCGTAATAATAGTTGTCCAGTTCTTCCTGTGTTATGGTTTCACCGTTGATTTTAGCCACCCATTCACCGGAAAAAGTACCGTTGCATGCTGTTATAACAAGAAGCATGGATGATAGTAAAAGTATGCCCGCGACAATAAAAATATTTTTCTTCATAGTTAATCCTCTCGAAAACTTAAATTTAATGGAGTATATATTTTGTGCCGGTTGGAAATCATGCAGTGTGTCTGATCATGTATATACCGGTCTATACCTGATGTATTATTTGGTACCCTGCTACATTAATAAGTTACGAATATTTTCAATTTGTGAACTTACAGTGTCATTGCAATTGGCGCAACAATTTTTTTAGCTCATGAAGCTTTTTTTCATTATTAACGTTGCCGGGATTAAACAGAACCAGCTCCTTGTCAAACTTGTCGACGTATAGCCGCTTGTCCTTCTGTATGATGGAAACCAGCTTGTTCACGTCTACCTGTGACTGTCCGGATATGCGGATCTTGATGGCCCTCGAATCTTCAAGTATTTCATCAATCTGCAGGCTTGAAGCAATAGAACGCACCTTTTCCATTTCTACCAGCAGTGTAACCTGGCCAGGGGCCTGGCCGAAACGGTCAATCATATCGCTTTCAACTTCTTCCACTTCTTCAACGGTTTCGCATGACTCGAACCGCTTGTAAAACTCAATTTTCTGACGCTCATCATCGATGTATAATTCCGGAATGTACAGGTCCATTTTCAGAAATACCGGTGTGCGGAAGATGTGTACCGGTTTTTCCCCTTTCAGCCTGCGCACCGCGTCCTCCAGCATCTGCGTGTAGAGTTCAAATCCCACGTCCATGATATTGCCTGACTGTTCCCTGCCCAAAATGTTGCCAGATCCCCTGATCTCGAGATCCTTCATGGCTATCTTGAAGCCGCTGCCCAGGTCGGCATATTCAGAAATGACATGCAGGCGCTTCTGGGCCACCTCGGTTAAGGGGATATGACGGGGATAAAACAGGTAGGCGTAGGCCTGCCGGGCCGAGCGTCCCACCCGTCCCTTTAGCTGGTAGAGCTGTGACAGGCCGAAGGTGTCTGCCCGGTTTACCACGATGGTGTTTACGTTGGGAATATCAAGTCCCGATTCGATGATAGAGGTGCTTACCAGCACATCGTATTTCCCGTTGAGAAAGTCGATCATCACCTCTTCAAGTTCGTGCTCGTGCATCTGTCCGTGTGCAACGCAGAATGATGCCTCGGGCACCAGTTTTTTCAGCACCATGGCCTGGTCTTCAATGGACTGCACCCTGTTATGTACATAGAATACCTGTCCCCCCCTTTCCACTTCGTTCATTATGGCCATGCGCACGATGTCGGGATTGTCTTCCATTACGTAGGTCTCAATGGACTGCCGGTTTTCCGGCGGGGTGGTGATGATGGACAGGTCCCGTATGCCGGCAAGGGACATGTGCAGGGTGCGTGGTATGGGGGTGGCCGAGAGTGTGAGCACGTCCACCAGCGTGCGCAGTTTTTTCAGCTGCTCCTTGTGCTTCACCCCGAAGCGCTGTTCTTCGTCGACGATGAGGAGGCCGATATTTTTGAACTTCACGTCTTTTGAGAGGAGGGCATGGGTGCCGATGCAGATATCCACGTCCCCCCTCAAAAGATTTTCTTTGATGGTATTGATCTGGCCCCTGGTTCTGAATCGTGATATCATTTCCACTTTTACCGGGTATTCTTCGAATCGTTTTTTGAAGGTGGAAAAATGCTGCATGGCCAGCACCGTGGTTGGTACCAGTATGGCCACCTGTTTGCCCGCCATCACCGCCTTGAAGGCCGCCCTGATGGCCACCTCGGTTTTGCCGAAACCCACGTCGCCGCAAACGAGGCGGTCCATGGGCTGGGGGCGTTCCATGTCGTCTTTCACGTCTTCGATGGCGGTGATCTGGTCGGGGGTTTCTTCGTATTCAAAGAGGGCCTCGAACTCTTCCTGCCAGGTGGTGTCGGGGGGAAACTGGAAGCCGCGAAGGGCCTTGCGCTGTGAATAGATCTTGATCAGGTCTTCGGCGATCTCCTCTACCGACTGCTGCACCCGCTCTTTAATGCGGTTCCACGCCGATTTTTTCCCAAGCGCGTCAAGGCGGGGGTGCTTCCCGTCCAGCCCCACGTATTGCTGTATCATGGGGATCTGGTCGAGGGACATGTATAACCTGTCACCGTCGGCATATTCTATGGTGAGAAAATCGCGTTCAAGCCCCCCGGCGGTCATGCGCTCCATGCCCCTGAAAATACCGATTCCGTGATTTATGTGCACCACGTGATCGCCGGTTTTCAGTTCAAGAAATGACTCGATAGGCTTTGAGGTCTTGCGTTTGAATTTCTTCTTCTTGCGATATGTTTTTCCGAATATTTCATGATCGGTGATGATCATCACCCGGCTGTTCTCTATCTCAAGTCCCTCACGAAGGGGGGAGAGAACTATGTTGAAGGGCTTTGAAAAATCAAGTTCGGTAAAATTGCTGCCGGGATCAAACTCCGAGAAAAGATCATACAGCCTGCGGGCCTGTCCTTCGAAACCGGTGCTCACGATAATTTTCCAGCCCTGCCCGATGCGCTGTCCCAGCTCTTCCCGGGTATTGTTGATGCGGCCGTGAAATGACGGTATGCCATGCAGCTTCCAGAGAAAAGCGTCGCGGGAGGACGTGAAGACCTGCAGTGAATTTGCGGTTTCTTCAAGCTTCGCGTACTCATCGGGTACAAGAAGCTTTTCGGGGGGCAGGCAGAGTGTGTCCTTTTTCTTTCGTGTGTAGAGCTCGTGAAATGTTTTCTCAACCGCCTGCAGCCGTGCCCTGAGTTCCGGCGGATTGCAGAGAAACACCGACGCCCTCTCGTGAAAGAGTGAGGACACCATGGTGGTGTCCATGATAAGGGGGAAGAGCTCTTCTATTCCCGGAATGCCGTGATGGAGGATGTCCTCATGGTGCAGGGCATTCTTCACCGATTCGGGTACGGTTTTTCCTTCCTTCTCGTTTTTTTCGATGATCTCTTCAAACGCGTCCCGTTCATTGGCTGAAAGAATGATCTCCCTTCTCGGGTATATGGTTATGCTTTCTAATTTCTGTAATGATGTCTGGGTGATGGGGTCAAATGTTCGTATTGACTCACAGGTGTCGCCGAAGAAATCCAGGCGCACCGGGTTCTCATGGGTGGGCAGGTAGACGTCGATGATGCCCCCCTTTACCGAGAACTGGCCGTATGTTTCCACCTTGTATTCACGGGTAAACCCGTAGGCAGTGAGCATCTCCAGTATGTCATCGAAGGGATAGTCTTCGTTTAACTGTATCTCGATTCCACGCCGGGTGAAAAAACCCGAATGGGGGATGGTGCGCACCAGCGATTCTACCGTGGTTACCAGCAGTATGGGCTCACCCGCAAGCAGCTGGTAGAGGGCGGTTACCCTGTCCCGCTCTATCTTTTCTGATGGTGAGACAAACTCGTAGGGGAGGGTCTCGTAAGGGGGGAGGGTGAAAATGCGTTCGGGGTCAACGTAGCAGGACAGGTCAAGTGCAAGTTCCTGCATCGCCTGGTAGTTCTGGGTGACAGCTATGGTTTGCGTCTTTTTCTTTGTGTAGGCGGCTGACAGTATGAGAGAAAAGGACGCGGGGGATATACCTTCTACGTGTACACCCTTTTCCGCGGTATATTTCGTTAACTGGCTGAATTCTTCTGATTCAGCATAATGCTTTGTTACCTGTTCAAGTATCATGATTGTAATCGGGTATGCGTTCAGTTTTTATCTGGTAGTATATCACCAGGGGGGGATTCTTTCTGTTCTTTTTCGCTTTCTTCCAGTATTGTATTCAGTTCTCTTTTGTCCTTTACGTAGTGATAGCCGTAATATGCTGCCGCGCTCACCCCTACTGCCGCCGAGGTAAACGCGACTGCCGCCACAACGGTGCTGATCACCCCGAAGTTAAGAACATTGTAAAACAGGTAGCCGATTCCCGCCGACCCGGCGGCGCTGCCGGTGAAAAAGATTGAATTATAGCCGTTGGTTGTCCTGTTCTGCCGCTCAAGTACAAGGTATTGTACCAGTTCTTCCGGCGGCAGGCTGTCCACACGGCTTGTGCTGCCGGCTTTAATGGTAAACTCGCCGTACAGCGGGTAGTCGTGATAGTAATAGCGACGCAGCCGTATGGGTTTTCCACGCTGCAGCATCTGGATGGAATAGCTGTACTGGCCCGGTTTAAGGTGTTTCGGGAGCTTTAGTATGTAGAACTGGCCCCTGCAGGTTTGGGGAGCCAGCCTGTATTCTTCTGAAAAATCATTGGTATCCGTGCCTCGAATTATCAGTTTAAAGGATATATTGGGCCGTTTGGTATTGTAGATGTCCTGCCACAGGAAGTATGGTTTTGTGGTGGTGATGGTATTATCGGGGTATTGCAGGGTGCCGGCGGCCGTTGTTTCGGCCATGGCGGGGCCTGCAATGGCCATGGCCCCGGTTATAAGTACGCATGTCAGGATGATCATTGTGGCTGTTTTTCTCATCAGTGATATCGCTCCGTTCAGGGAATAGTGGTATCTCTTCATATTGCGGGTGATTTTTCAAATAGTTTTTTTATCAGGTGGGGGCGATTCGTGAATCGCCCGTACGGTGTGGGGATGGTGTTCGTTGTGGGGGGCGATTCGTGAATCGCCCGTACGGTGTGGGGATGATATTTGTTGTCGGGGCGATTCATGAATCGCCCGTACGGGGCAATGGTAATATCATATATTATGCATGAATCGCCCGTATGGGGCAATGGTAATATCATATATTATGGTTATTGCGAAATGTTCGGGTTATCTGTGGGTATTTTCAATTATCGTTGTGTTGCGATTTTACATGGTATTATTATTACAGGGGTTTCAACATCATAGTGGAATATTCAATATCCCACGCATACCAGGGTATATGTCTGGTTACAACCTGCAGGTGAGCTGTTAATCCAGGATGTGCTGGTCATCCCTGGGTCACCTCTCACTGCATAATCAGTACCAAGTTTCGAAGACCAGTTATTACAACTGTTAGCAGAGTCAAAGTATCCGTTAATATTTGAACCTGTCCAATAATAGTTGCTGATATTCATTGTTGTAGTAAGACTTTGTGAAATATTACCAGTTTCCCAGATATCAGCCCATGTAGGTGATACCATGCTGGGTGTTCCTGCCGAATCAACTCCCATAACCTGCACGTGGCTGAAACGGTCTGGAACGATATCACGGGCGTCCAGATCGCTGGTACTGATCAAAGGTTTGATCCTTACCACATCGAGGTATGAATAATACTCTAAATATGTTTCAACACACTCTTTTTCAGGATCCCCGCTCGGGTAAAAATTACCCGGGTAGGCCATTGAAAAAAATTCACCGGAAAAGAGGTATATGTATTCCGGTTCGGGACCATATTTTGCTATAGTATACATGTCTGCCCTGTCGCAAGTGAGGAAATATATAAAAAGCGGTAAGGTAAATAGCAGCAGAATGATTTTTTTCATGATATCATTTTACTCTGTAAATTATTAGAATACGTAAATGCAAGGTGTGGCACAATATATCGTCTGCTATGTTCATTGTCAATTCATTTCATTACGAACTGGGAATCAAATTTTGTTCCCCGGCAGATGCGGGTGGTTAATAATAATTATTGTCATTTCGCCATTTGGCGGGATTTTGTGCAATGTAATGTCGAATTCGGTTTAATTCGTGTTCATCATCGTTGTGGGGGCGATTC
>CAZAOK010000145.1:0-6557 GCA_964486725.1 uncultured Leptospiraceae bacterium | reverse complement strand
GACTGATTATATCATGGGTCACATGAATGTAACCCGGAATTTAAATCACTCCCAGATACAGAGAAAAGATAGAAGAATATGGTTTTTTTAATGATATCATAAAACAAGAGTGCCAGTGTAGAACATCTTAATGGCAATAGTAAATGCAAAAAAAAAGATCTTTCATGTATATAGAATTGTCCATCCATAGAACATGCTAACAATATAATCCTTCTCTGTATCTCTGTGCCTCTGTGGTGATCCTTACCGGTAAGAACAGAAGATTGTTTATTGACAGGAACCCCCTCGGGATAGCAGAATGGAAAGAGAAAATACTTTAAACTGGAATGAAATAATGTTTACAATTGGAACAAGGGGAAGCGAGCTTGCCATGTGGCAGGCCAATTACGTTGCCGATCTGCTGGGACGTGACCGTGCCCGTATCGAGGTGATCAAGACCCGGGGTGACAGGATACAGAACGTCTCTTTTGACAAGATGGAGGGAAAGGGCTTTTTTACCAAGGAGATCGAGGATGCACTGCTTGACAACCGGATTGATATTGCGGTGCATTCCATGAAAGACCTTCCCACCGAAGAAGTTGATGGATTGGTGGTAGCCGCCATAACGGTTCGTGAAGACCCCTCTGACACCCTGGTGGTAAAACAAAACTCATTCAGGGAGGGACACGGTTTTCCCCTGCACGAGGGGGCCGTTGTGGGCACCAGTTCACTCAGGCGTATGGCGCAGCTGAAGCATGTTATGCCATCCCTGGTGGTGGAGCCCATACGGGGAAACGTTACCACCAGGCTTCGCAAATTGCGGGAGGGACAGTTTGATGCCATAGTGCTGGCAACCGCCGGAATAAAGAGAATAGAAGTTGACCTTTCACAACTGGTGAAATACGTGCTGCCCTACAGTTTCTTCATCCCCGCACCGGGCCAGGGTGCCCTTGCCATACAGGTGCGAAGGGGGGACGAAGATGTGATCGAGGCGGTTACCGGGTTTAACCACAGGGAAACGGTGCTCACCGTATCCTCTGAACGGTATTTTCTGCAGCGTTTTGGTGGAGGATGTCATATTCCGGTTGGAGCTTATGCCTACATGAACATGCAGAAAATCCATCTCACCGGGGTGGTCGCCGCCACCGACGGATCCAAGCTTTTGAGAAAGACGGTTACCGGTGATGACCCAGAGCAGCTTGGCATAGAGCTGGCTGAACAAATGAAACAGGAAGGAGCAGACGGGCTGATATGAAAAAAGGATTTGTATACCTGGCGGGTGCAGGCCCCGGAGACCCCGACCTGATCACCCGAAAAGCTCTGGACGCGATGGCGGGGGCCGACTGTATAATATATGATTACCTTGCAAGCCCTGAGATCGTGAACGCGTATAGCTGTGAAAAGATATACGTGGGCAAACAGGGAAGTGACCATACCCTCACACAGGAAGAGATAAACAGGCTTATCGTTGAAAAAGCAAACGAAGGAAAGACGGTGGTTCGCCTGAAAGGGGGCGACCCCTATATATTCGGACGGGGCGGTGAAGAAGCCGAAGACCTTGTGAAGGCGGGAATTCCTTTCGCCGTGATACCCGGCATATCGTCGTTCTATTCGGCACCCGCCTACGCGGGGATACCTCTCACCCATCGTGATTACGCCAACGCGGTAGAGGTGATCACCGGTCACCGGCGTGATGACAGCGTGGACGAGGACGTGAACTTCCCCGCCTATGATCCCGAGCGAACCTATACATTTTTAATGGGAATGAAAAACCTTGCCCACATCAGCACACAGCTAATAGAGAAGAAAAACTTTCCCGCCGATACCCCCGTGGCCATCGTAACCTGGGGAACCACCCCCCGGCAGCAGGTGGCAACAGGCACCCTTGCGGACATCGGCGCGAGGGTGGTGGAGATCGGTATGAAACCGCCTGCCATAATCGTGGTAGGCAAGGTGGTGCAGTTGCGTGAGACCCTGCGCTGGTTTGACACGCTGCCGTTGTTTGGCAGGCGAATCGTGGTAACCCGCACCCGCACACAGGCGTCAAAGCTGTCCGGCGCCCTTCGCCGGCTGGGTGCCGACGTGATAGAATTTCCAACCATTATCATAGAGAAGATGCCCGACATGTCTCCCCTTCATGACGCCTTTAAAAGGCTGAAGGATTTCAACTGGGTGGTGTTCACCTCGCAAAATGCCGTGCAGATATTCTTCGAAGAACTCAGGGCAACCGGACGTGACGCCAGGGCCCTGGCAGATACCAGAATCGCCGCCATTGGTCCCGCAACTGCCAGAGAGTGTGAGGCGTATGCAATTGTCCCCGATCTTGTTCCAGGTGAGTACGTGGCAGAGGCGCTGGTTGAGGCCTTCGCCGGCGAAAATCTTGAGAACCAGCAGGTGCTGCTTCCCTGCTCGCAATCGGCACGCATGGCCCTAACCGACGGCCTGCGAAAGCAGGGTGCCAGGGTTGAGCGTGTGCATATATACGACGCAACCCTCCCTCTTAAGATCGACGGGGAAACCATGGTGCACATCTCGGGTGCGGATATGATCACATTTACCAGTTCGTCAACCGCCCGGAATTTCTTTTCGCTGGTGCCCGACACCGACGCGGTGCTGGCATGTATCGGCCCCGTTACCGCCGAAACCGTTCGTGAACACGGGTACGACCCTGAAATTGAAGCAGGCACCTATACCATTGACGGACTGGTTGAATCCATAATAGAATACGAAAACAAACGATTGAAATCATAAATTACCCGAACCGGAGGGATCACATGGACATATTGTGGCGGCCAAGACGCCTGCGGTCAACGGCAACAATGCGTGACATGGTAGCCGAAACCAGGCCCGATTACAATAAGCTTATCATGCCATACTTCGTGGTTGAAGCCGGGAATACACGTGAGGCCATCCCATCCATGCCCGGAATAGAGAGGGTGTCCCCCGATCTTTTAATGCAGGACGTGAAAGCCGACATGGAACTTGGCGTGCGAACAGTGCTGCTTTTCGGCATACCCGCGCAGAAAGACGACATCGCCACCGGCGCCTTTGACGAGCACGGCATCGTGCAGGAGGCGGTGCGGTTACTGAAGAAGAACTTTCCCGGGCTGACGGTGATAACCGATGTCTGCCTGTGTGAATACATGGATCACGGGCATTGCGGGGTGGTGCAGGAGGGGAAGGTGCTCAATGACCCCTCACTTGAACTGCTGGCAAAAACCGCCGTGTCCCATGCCCATGCCGGTGCGGACATGGTCGCGCCCTCGGACATGATGGACGGCAGGGTTGGTTCCATTCGTGAAGAACTGGACAGGCAGGGTTACCAGGACGTACCCATAATGGCATATTCGGCCAAGTATGCCTCTGCCTTTTACGGGCCCTTCAGGGACGCCGCCGGCAGCGCGCCGCAGTTCGGTGACCGGCGAAGTTACCAGATGGACTCGCGAAACGCCGTCGAGGCCGAACGTGAGGTGCTGCTGGATATCGACGAGGGGGCTGACATCGTGATGGTGAAACCAGCCCTGTCCTACCTTGACGTGATCAACCGTGTGAAAAACATCGTTGACGTGCCTGTTTGCGCCTATAACGTCAGCGGCGAATATTCGATGGTCAAGGCCTCGGCAAAGATGGGGTATGGTGACGAACAGGCACTGGTAACCGAAATACTCACCTCGATCTTCAGGGCCGGCGCGGACATGATCATATCATACCACACCAGGGACATACTGAAAAACCGCTGGTGGGGATGAAAATAGAACCACTGAGACTCTGTGGTGAATTTTTTACGGCACAGGAGAGACATTCATGGGAATTATAAAAGAAAGATCAGAAAAATTGTATAAGGAAGCTGTTCAGTATCTGCCGGGGGGGGTTAATTCTCCCGTGCGGGCGTTTCGGTCGGTGATGGGGCATCCGTTGTTCATGAAGAAGGGGGAAGGTGCCCATATCTTCGATGAGGACGGGAATGAATTCATTGACTACTGTATGTCATGGGGGCCCCTTATTCTTGGTCATGCCGATGACGAGGTGATAAAGGCGGTGCGGGATGCAGCCACGCTGGGTACAAGTTTTGGTACACCCCACCGTTTCGAGGTTGAACTGGCAAGGCTGGTTGTCGACTCCTATCCCGGCATGGAGAAGGTTCGTTTCGTGAATTCGGGAACCGAGGCAACCATGAGTGCCATACGCCTGGCCCGCGGGTATACCGGCCGGGAAAAGATAATCAAGTTTGACGGCTGTTACCATGGACATGCTGATTATCTTCTCGTGGCGGCGGGGTCGGGGCTTGCCACCTTCGGTACTCCCGACTCTGCGGGTGTGAATCGCGACAATGCCAAGGACACCATGGTGGTTCCCTATAATGATATAGCACAGCTTGAGAAAGTGCTGAAAGAGTCAGGCGACCAGGTGGCGGCCTGTATCATGGAGCCTGTGCCGTGTAACCTGGGCCTTATTCTCCCCGATGAGGGCTACCTGCAGAAAGTGCGGGAACTCTGTGACAGCTACGGCGTTGTGCTCATCTTTGACGAGGTGATCACGGGATTTCGCCTGGCCAGGGGGGGAGCCCAGGAGTACATGGGGGTGCAGGCGGACCTTACCACCCTTGGTAAAATAATCGGCGGTGGCCTTTCAGTTGGCGCGTATGGCGGCAAGAAAGAGATCATGGCCAAGGTGGCACCTGATGGACCGGTGTACCAGGCGGGAACCCTTGCCGGTAACCCGCTGGCCATGGCCGCGGGTATAGCAACCCTGGGTAAACTCTTCAGGGATGACGCGTATACCGTTTTGGAGAAAAAAGCCGGCCATTTTAAAGAGTTGCTGTCAGCCACTATTGAAACATATAAAGGCAGGGTGCTTTTTCAGCAGCTGGGGTCTATCTTCGCTATTTATTTTAACTCCCTTAACCGGGTCAGCACCGTTGACCAGGTAAAAGAGAGCAACATGCAGCAATTCGCCGTGTTCCACAACGAGATGTTAGAGAGGGGAGTATATCTGTCACCGTCCGGCTTCGAGGTGGGTTTTTTATCGGTGAAACATTCAGACGAAGACCTGGAGAAGACCGCAACAGCCATTGCAGAATCACTTGAGGTGGTGTTCAGCTCTGACTAAAGGGGGGTACCCGTCACCCGTTACCCGTCACTGCCTCTCTATTCCTCCCGGCTTCGTTTTTCCCTGGGAATGGTGACCCTGAAGGTAACGGTGTTTCCTGAAACCGCTGGATAGATGATTCCCCCGTGAAGAATGACTATTCTCTGGGCCACCGCCATGTCGAAGTTTGACGTGGCCGTGCTACCCGGGTGAAATGGATCGAATATAAACTGCACCGAGTCTTTCATGAACTCGCCTGATTCGAAGCTGATGATGATGCTTGCCTCGAATGCATTAAAATGCCGGGATATGCACACGCGTGATCCTTTCTCACAATTTACAGCGGCAAAATTCAGCAGGTTGGTGAGGGCGGTATTCATTTTTTTCTGATCGATAAAAAGGGAACATCCGGTTTCATGGTCTATGTTGTTTTCAATGGAAATGTCTTTTCCTGCCGTGCTCAGGGTCAACCGCTCAATCATTTCATTGAGGAAAGAGTCAAGGTGTATTTCAGATAACCGCATATCCTTGATATCTGAGTATTCTTCTACCATGGAGGTAAGCTGGTTGAGGCGTTCGGCATCCTGTTTTATGTATTCCAGGTATTTTTTCGTTTCTTCCCAGTCCCCACCTTCTTCGCATTTTCTTAAGAGAAGGTTGGCATACCCGCCGATTGAAACAAGGGGGTTGCGAACCTCGTGGGCGACGTTGTCGGCGATCTGCTTCAACGATTCAAGGTGGTCAGTGTAATTTTTCTTTATCTGCCGTATCAACTCACGCTGTTCCCTGTGCATTTTCCACAGCCGGGTGGTATCATGCAAGAGTATCATTCGATAGGCTGATGGTGTGTCATCGCTTGTTTCAGCGTGGATGATGGTGACAACCAGTTTGGCAGTTTTGCCCGAACCATTGAAGGTTACCGGCTGCTCGTACACGTTCTCCATGATGTTGGAGGTTTTTAATATGAGGTCTCTCAGCTTGCGGTTTCGCCGGGGGATTCTGTCCAGCAGCGAATCTCCCCGCTGTAATTCACCGTTATTACCCATCATTTTGCGTGCTGAAATGTTTAAATCGATAATACTGCTTTCATTGTCAACAATGAGAACCCCTTCGTGCAGGTAATTCATCATCACGGAAAAGCAATCGGCAAGGTTCAGTATATTCTTCATCCTTCCCCGGACACGTACAAAGTTTCAAGCCGTTTTCATATGTGATATTACATTCAGCCTTTAAATAGATCAAGAATTTTCCTTCGCGAAAAATTTACCGCAAAGGCGCTAAGAACGCGAAGGGCGCAAAAGAAAGGATAGGGAAAGGATAAGGAAAGTAAAAGGAAAAGTAAAAAGAGAAAAAAAGGCAAAGGCAAATATTATTTAAAAAAAGGCTCATTCCGGAATGGGGAGTGAATTAAATTTCGGGTAATAAAACAAATTTCAATGAAATTTTCAGGTGTTGACATTTAATATAATGAGTCAGGAGTCCCCCTTGGG
>CAZAOK010000144.1:0-6773 GCA_964486725.1 uncultured Leptospiraceae bacterium | reverse complement strand
ATGCTTATATATAAGTGAGCTGGGAAAATCCTGGTACACAACAATTTCCTTCCAAAGTATTCCGCTATGCTTACTTTGAAGAGGTATTCGCCTGAATACCTCATTTTTTTTGTCCAAGCATGTGATTACAAATAGATGAATGTGTACGCTAAGCCGGAAATAGTTCAATGTATCATGAATGAATATGGAAGGTATCCGGAATTTTGTATGATGAGATGTTCTCAGAGCACCATTTTTTTATATTTTCTTCTGTCAGGGATGCGTTTTTAGCGGTAATTATTGTGGCATGCAGGGATTCCCTTGAAGAAGCGTCATTGGTTAACTCGAAATGTCCTGAAACCCGGACATCTTTTGCCGATGGGTGATAAGTGAGGATTCTGGCAACCTCGGCGGGATATACGTTGAACCCGTTTCTCAGGATCATGTCTTTTTTTCTTCCGGTGATATAGAAATATCCGTCATCATCCATGTACCCCGTATCACCGGATCGCAGCCATCCATCCTGTAGAGTAATGGCGGTCTTATCGGGGCGATTGAAATATCCACTGGTTACATTCAGGCCCTTTATCATGAATTCTCCGGTTTCACCAGGCATGCAAATGTTGCCGTTTTCCTGAACCTTCATGGTATTATAAGGCATTTCCCTGCCGATCGATCCCGGTCTTGGTTCCCTGTCGGGGATGTTCCAGGTGACAATGGGTGATGCCTCGGTCAGGCCGTATCCCTGCCGTATGATGATACCGGCTTTTTCATGAAACCATTGCTGCAGTGAAATTGGTAAAAAATCACCACCGCTTACCCACATGGTTACATGAGAAAAATCTTTATCGGGGGGAATTATATTTTGCAGTATTGAATAAATAGCAGGAACGGCGGTAATAAACCCCGTGTCGGGTTGAGAAAGAACCGAGACAATCTTTTTTGGAGAAAAACGGGGTATAAGCAGTATCTCCCTGCTGTTAATGAGAGGCATTATCAATGACGTGGTAAGTCCGAAAGCATGATACATTGGAAGTACAGCCACAAATTTTCCTCCATTGTCTTCGAAAAGTTCAGAGGCCACGGCTGCGCTTATTGTTAAGTTGTTGTGTGAAAGCATGGCTCCAAGGGCATATCCATCCATTGCGGAAGTGAATATTATAATGGCAGTATCCTCACCATGGTTTTCCAGTTGAACGTAAAGTTGATTCTCATGTGATACTATGGATTCGATGGATTCGTATCCAGGTTTTTCCCTTATGGTTACCAGGGGTGCTTTGCTGAACAGTTCAGGGTTTTCTGAAAAGCAGTCTGCAGATTTTCCATCGGTGATAAGCAGAGACGCGTTACTTTCCCTGGTATAATATGACATCTCGTATATCCGTGCGGCTGGATTTACCAGTACCGCTATGGCACCTGTCTGCATTAAACCAAAGAAAGAAAAGACAAACCAGGGGTTGTTTCCGCATTGAAGGATTACCCGGTCACCATTTTTAACACCCAGCCTGGTAAATGCGTGGGCACATCGTTGGGCGCAGGACAATACCTGACGGTAAGTGTAAGAATTCCCGTTGAAAGTAAAAAAGATATTTTCAGGGTGCAGATCTGCCATGGTGGCCAGAAGTGTAAAAAGATGGATGCCGCCTTTTTTTATGTCCATGTTAGCCTTCCAAACGCGCATTATCCATGATGACATGCAGTATACATGGTGAAGCTATTATATTCAATAAAAAATCGAAGTTATAAATTTACCTTTTTTATTGACTTTCCTTAGTTTACTCTGATAAAGTTTTATTGCTTGTTATTATGTTTATCAATGGTGATACCCGGAATAATATTATACAATGATTGTCCTCACCTTCATCATTATCCTTCAGATATCCTTTGTTGTGCACATTTATTACATTGGAAGTTTTATCACAAATAAACAGGATAAGGATTTCAAGGGTTTCCTGGTCACAGGCATCATGAACGTGTTTCTTGGCATGTTTCTTTCGGTATTTATTCTTGTTTTTCCGGAAGAATTAAAGGAACTGAACCTTGAACGGATGATATTCATTGAGTCGGGACTGATATTTGCCATTATGCTGTTCGTTAAAATAAGGATTGCCGTGCGGATATACCGGCGTACACAGGATCCGGAACATTTCCATTATTCATATTTTGGGAAAAAAGTTATTCATGCTTCTGCCGTTAAGATGTCAGAGGTATTCATCTGGTTTCTAACCCTTCCCCTTACATTGTTCTGTGGCGCGTTTTTTCTTGTAAAACTGTTCAGGGAACTTCAATAACAGGTTCACCACGGAGAAACCGGGGTAGAAATTAAAATAAAACACTCTTTCCGGATTCTTGGGAATGGAAAACAGTTCTTAATAACCAAAATTTATGAAATAGCAATTTACATAATTTTTAACCGCAGATACGCGCAGATAAACACGGATAATTAGTGAATAGTGCAAACTATAAAACTTAAGACTCTTCATCAATACCCAATTAGTATCACGCGGAGGCGCGGAGACGCTGAGGAAGGCACGGAACTCTCCGCGTTCCCCGCGCCTCCGCGTGATATCAGTTTAGTAAAGATGAAGAGTAATGAGTTATATGGTATTCATTAGCAAATATTCACGATAATCAGCGTTAATCCGCGTTTATCGAGCGAAGCGGGCGGTTTCATGTATTTAAAGCCGTATGATATTATTAGCTTTTTTGGATTGTTAATAATGATTTTAAGACATATAAAAAATTATGATGGTTTTTCCCAAAATTCCGGAATGAGCCAAATAAAATTATTAATATTCCAGCATGTGTGCTCCACGCCATAAATCTATTAATTATCTTTTGCCGTATCAATTATTGCAAGAGTCAGCTGTGCTACCCGCTCAAGATCTTTTATCATTATATATTCGCCGGTGGTATGTACCTTCTGCATGCCTGAAGAGAGATTTACTGCCTTGATACCTGCGGCGTTGATCACATTGGTGTCACTTCCCCCACCCGAGATCCCAAAAGAGGGCTTGATCTTTACCTTCGACATGGATTTTATGGCCATTTGGATGATGCCATCATCTTTTTTCAGTGAAAAACCGGAATATTCAAGCTTTCTATGACTTTTTACCTTTCCTCCCGCCTTTTCTGTCTTCTGTCTGCTTATTGTTTGAATCTCCTTTTCAAGGCTTGCCAGTTTGTCCTTGTTAAGTGATCGTACTTCAAGCTTGCAGTAAGCGTTTTCAGCAACGATGTTTGTCGCCCTTCCACCGCTGATAACACCGGCATTGACGGTAGTTTCATTATCGATTCTGCCATGGGGTATGCTGCTGAGTATGTCCGCAAGTATACGAATAGCACTTACTCCTTTTTCAGGTTCCATCCCGGCGTGGGCAGCCTTTCCACGTATGTTCAGTTCTAATGTGCTGTGAAAGGGGGCCTGTAGTATGATATTGCCTACAGGCCCGTCACTGTCAAAAATGTACGCGTAGCGTGATTTTACCCTGCCAAGATCAAATCCCTTGATGCCATACAGCCCAATCTCTTCGGCACAGCTGAAAAGAAATTCAACCGGCCCATAAGGCATGCCGGTTTCCAGCATCACATCAATGGCTTCGAGAAATCCGGCAACCGCACCCTTGTCGTCTGATCCAAGTATGGTTGAACCATCAGAGGTGATTTTTTTGTCGGTGACAACGGGCTTCACGTTTTCGCATGGTGTCACCGTATCCATGTGACATGAAAACATGACAGGGGTGCCATGATTGCTGCCTTTCATGCGAACGAGAAGGTTGTAAGAATCACCGCATGGATATTTTTCAATGGGTATATGGCGTTTTTTCATGAAAGTTTCGATGTATCTAATGACTTCGTTTTCCTGCCAGGAGGGAGATGGAATTTTTACAAGGTCAACGAAGGTATTTACAAGGCGATCTCTGCTGATTTCAAACATGGGGTTCTACTCCTGCGATTATATACTTGATTTAAATTTTTTTATTCTTATGGTATATTCATCAATGATTTCATCCCTGCGCTCAATGGTGTCAGCCTCGGCGTAGAGGTGAATAAGCGGCTGGGTGGCATCTGGAAGTATAAGGATCCAGGCATCATCGTGTACTATGCGTACCCCGTCAATGAGCTCAATTGTCTCATCTCCTGATGTGGATGTGAGGGTCCTCATTATGGTGGCTTTCTCATCGGTGGTGCAGGGAATGGAAACACGGTACAGGTTGCTGCTTGGAAGTTCTTCACGAAGCTGATGCAGGGCCCGACCCTCCCTGGTAGCGAACTCCAGGATGATAAGAAAGGTTATCATGGGATCGTAGTCCTGCTCAAGGTATGGATATCGTCCTGTTTCGGCTTCAATAAAAATATCATTGGTATTGGCGGGAGAGCGAAGCCTTGAGCTTGTTCGTACAACAGTACCACCGTAATTGTCTGCGATCATGTCCATTCGAACAGATGATGTAACAGGAATATTTATAAGTTTTACGTCTTTGTACTTCAGGTAATAGATGCATAACAGTGCACTCACGTCATCGGTAGACAGAATGGTTCCTCTCTCATCAACGATGGTCAGCTGTTCTCCATGAGGTCCGATAATGATACCGATTTCCCGGTTTGCTTTTGCCATCTTCACGATATTGTCGATTGACTTTCGTGTTTCTTCCCGTATCTCTTCTTCACTTACAAATTCCTTCATCTGTCCACGCAATACGGTTGTTGTGCAGCCGAAACTGGAAAGAAGATCGGGAAAAACATATGAGGCGGCACCGTGAAAGCAGTCAACAATGACGTCCCACCTGCTCTCATTTAAAAGCTGGTGATCAACGTATTTTCTTGCGTTGTTGATATATGATTCTATATGATGGGTGGGGTAGTGCAGTTTACCCACCTCGTAGGCGTTTTTCCTGGGGTAGTCTCCCCTGAAGAAGATATTTTCAATCTTTTTTTCCTGGGTAGTGGGCAACTGGAATCCGTACTTATCAAACAATTGTATCTGTATAAACTGCAGTCCCGTAAGGGGTGAGATCTGTACGTACAGTCCCATATCCGCGTTAACAAATCGCGTTGAATACCTGTTGATGGGAATTGATTCTATTTCCATGTCGTATACGTCAATACCCATCGATAGTAAACCAGCGGTCAGTGCCCGTTTGATAAGCCGTGATGCCGAGGTTGTGTCCCGGCTAATGATTATTTTTGAAAATGTTCCTATATACGCACCTATGGCTGATCCAAGCTTTGAAGCAAATTCCGGGGTGATTCGTACGTTAAATGTGCCGGCAATACCCTCGGTGCCGAACAGTCCCTTTTTCTCTGTCTGACCCCATATCAGGTCGGTTGTGAGGCGTGTTCCCTGCTCGATCAACTTGTCCGGCCATACCCGTATGTTTGAGGGTATTTCGGATCCCTGCCCGATCTGGCAGTCATCGCTGATCACTGCTCCCTCGTACACGGATACCCCTTCTTCAAGAACGGTGCGCTTGCCAATAAGAGCCCCCCTGAGCTCGGACTTCGGGCCTATGACGGTATTATGCAGTACAACAGTGCGCCTTAATGAGGCATTTTCTTCGATTACCGAGTTGTCCCCAATAACGCTGAACTCGGAAACCTCGGCCCCGGCCTTGATTTTCACAAAATTACCAATCACCACCGGCCCTTCTACCTTTGCCGTTGCATCGATCTCCACCCTGTTTCCCGCCCATATGTTTTCACCGATTTTTTTTCCCGGAAATTGAATTCGAACCAGCCCGTCAAGAATGTCATGATGGGCTTCACGGTATGCTTCAAGTGTGCCGATGTCACACCAGTACCCTTCAGCAATGTACCCGTAGAGGGAAATATTCTCTTTTTGCAGGAGTGGAAAAAGATCGAATGAAAAATCGAATTTTACATTTTTGGGTATGAAGTCTTTAACAATATGGGGTTCAATCACGTACATTCCGGTATTAACCGTGTCACTGAATACTTCGCTCCATGCCGGCTTCTCGAGGAATTTTTCAATAGTTCCGTCTTCTTTCGTGATAACGATACCGTAATCGGTGGGGTTGCTTACCCTGTTTAATACGATGGTAAATGGGGACTTCTTTTCACGGTGAAACTCGATGATGCTTGTAATATCAAAATCAATGACCCCGTCACCGCTGAGTACAACGAATGTATCATCATGGTTGCCGATGGCTTTTCTTACACCACCTGCTGTACCGAGTGGGCTCTCTTCCACAGAGTAGGCAATGTTTACGTCCCATTCGGCGCCGTCACCGAAATAGTTCTGCACGTTTTCAGGTAAATAGAAAAGACTTATTATAATTTCGGTAATACCGTGTGCTTTCAACAGGTTGATGGCATGCTCTATAACCGGTTTGTTCAGTATGGGGATCATGGGCTTAGGCCTGTTTGAGGTGAGAGGCCTGAGACGGGTGCCTTCTCCACCGGCCATAATAACAGCTTTTATCATACACGTTCTCCTCAGCGGTATGGTATAGTGTACCTGATTCTATTCTTATTATGCCTGTGTATGTTCCACCGGTCAAGAAAATATCATCGGTATCTATGATTAATAACTCTTGTAAAAGATTCACCACAGAGTCTCAGAGAAGGAATATATATTTTTACCGTTTCATATCATGAGGGCTAAAGGCTTTCTCATTCGGCATACTGCTTTAATATAACACAAAGACAATTATAAAAATCCTTTCTCTGTACCCCTGGGCGGGAGTGATTTAAATTCCGGGTTACATTCATGTGACCCATTATTCTGTTTCCTTTATCCCCCTCCCTCAATGGGAGGGGTTAGGGGAGGGTGT
>CAZAOK010000143.1:0-6788 GCA_964486725.1 uncultured Leptospiraceae bacterium | reverse complement strand
AATTGTAAGCATAAGTATGCATTTTATACAATCTTACTTACAGCATGTCATCCGGGTTCATAAATCTGCATCATCTTTTAAAAAATAGTCATCAGCTTAGAATGTAACACTATATAGAACCTATATATCCTTCGAGCATAGACTGTTCTACTATAATCCGGATTTCTGAATTCATAGTTAAAGAATTATGAATCTGGATGACAACGATTCATCCCCGGGATATAAAAGATCCAAGTTAAAAACATCTATACAGTATCGTTGTCTGACAGTGTAATTTATCAGGTAGATTTGAAACATTATTATGTAACTAAATTATAAAACGATCTTTTTTTTCAAAAGGATCGCTCTGCGAGGAATATACATTACTTGACTGGTTGGATGGACATGAAAGCAGCAAAACCCGGTGATATTAAAAAAAGCAACATTAAGAAGGTATTGAATATATTCAGGAATTCAGAGGATATCACAATACTGGAAATATCAGAAAAGACGCATACCAGCCGAACCACAATAACAAAGATAATTAATTATCTCATAAAAGTTAAAATGGTTATATATGCCGGGAAAAGAGAATCAACCTGGAGGGGTGGCAAGAAGCCTGCTACATTTAAGCTGAATAGGGCATACGGATATATTATAGCAATCCAAATATTTCGAAAAGAAATCCATGGTATCATCACAGACTTTTCTGGTAATACGCGCAATTCACTAATTGTTCCCTTTCATCCATATAACGATACAAATACAATTATTAAGATAATAACAGATATGTACAACAGGTTTTCTGGTACAGATGAATGTAATAATAATAAAATCATTGGCATAGGTATAGCTTTTCCTGGAATAATCAATATGTCAGCAGGGCTTATATGTTATTCACCACATTTCCCTGAATGGGAAAATAATTATCCTATCGTTGATATACTCAAAAAGCACATCGGCCCGGATATCAAGATCATAGTTGATAATGAAGCCCGGTTCCAGGCTTACGCCGAGATGATAAACGGAAAGGCTCGGGGCAAGAATAATATTATAAGTTTGATAACTGGAACAGGAGTTGCTGCAGGAGTAATAATCAACAGGAAAACATATTATGGGTCTCATAATCTTGCCGGTGAAATTGGTCACATGATCATTAATCCTTTTGATACAAAAAAATGTACATGTGGTGGTTCAGGATGTTTTGAATCATTAGTACTTCAGCATCACCAAATTGAAGATATATTTGCCAAACCTGACAATAGTTGTGAGAAAACCATCAAAATTAGAGAAGAAATAATTAACTGGTTTGCCATTGCCTTATATAATTTAATTATAACCTTTGATCCTGATATTATTATAATCCAGGGGAGCTTTACGAAAGCAGGGAAACCTTTCCTGCAAAAAATCCAACATCGAATATCGAAACAGGCATTGGGTAATATCGATAAAAGTGTAAAAATAGTGTATTCTACTTATGGAAAGGATGGTGCTGTGGCTGGCATTACCTATTACATGTTAGACAAGTATATAAATGAGACATTTATTTCATAGTTAAGAGGAAAAAATGATTTCAATAGGGATAGAATTCAGCACTCAAACTGTAAAGATAATTGCCATTGATATACACTCAGGAGAAGTATTATATAATGATGGTTTTGACTATGATAACACCTTCCCCCACTATGCTACATCAGGTGGAGTAATTGATCATGACGATCCATCTATCAGGCATACATCTCCATTTATGATCATTGAAGCATTGGAGTATGCTTTTTTAAAGTTAACACAAGATAAAGTTGATCTTTCAGAAGTAGTATCAATTAAGGCAGACGCAATGCAGCATTGCACCGTGTATACGACTGAAAACTTCGGACCACTGATCTCCTCTTTGTCTTCAGAAAACAACCTAATAGAACAGGTGAAAAAATCCTCTGTAATAACCCGTAATTCTGTTCCCATCTGGGAAGACCGCAGCCCGGTTCATGAAATACAATATCTAAATGAGATTCTAAAGCCATACGGAGGCATTGAAAAGCTAACTGGCAACAAGGCTGAACTTCGTTTCCCGGGTCCACAAATATTGAAATGGGCAAAAGAGAGCCCTGGCGAATACCTGAAAACGTCCCATATCTTCCTTTTAAGTTCCTTTATTACTTCTATTCTTGCCGGCAAGATAACCGCAGTAGACACCGGTGATGGCTGGGGAACTAATCTAAACACTCTTGATATTTCCAATCCAGGATGGAGCTCAATAGTCATCAATGAAATAAACAACTACCTGGCAAAAAATAACATTTTCAGCAGCCTGAGATCAAAACTGGGTGCAATGAATCATTATGATACTCCGGCAGGGAAAATAAATCAATATTTCACAAAACGATATGGGATAAATCCTGAAACAATTGTCTTGACTGGTACCGGGGATAACCCGGCAACTCTTCTTGGGTGTGGTGGTATCCTTACAATATCCCTGGGTTCAAGCTATACTGTTAATGGTATAATGGAATCATTAAACCCATCAGAAACAGGCGAATACAATATTTTTGGATATACGAAGAATAAAGCCATGGCGTTATCAGTATTTACAAATGGTGGCAAATTGCACAATCATTTCGCCAGAAAATACCTCAACATTCACAATAAAGACACAATATCACGCACCATATGGGAGGATTATCGGCAATTTGCAGGTGAAGGTAAACTTCATCCTGATGAAGACCTGATGCTTCCATATCTTCTAAACGAATCAGTCCCCACCAGAAATAAGGGTATAATCAGGGATGGCTTCACTGATGAAGATGCGAAGACAAATATTCGAGCTCTATACATTTCACAGGTATTATCGTTAAAGGTTCATTCCGTACATCTGTCAAATCCCGGGGCAATCTGTATTGCAGGGGGTGGTTCTAAAGACAGGTTGCTACGACAATTGATATCTGAAGTATTTCAAGTGCCCACTTTCACATTACAATATGCTGATTATGCCGCACCATTGGGTTGTGCTATCAGTGGTGCCAGGGCAATACTTGGTATAACATACAACGAAGCAACAGAGAAGTATACAAAGAAAGATCACTCAACATTTATTAACCCGGATAACCGAAACAGGAAAGCTGTAGATCACCTGTTAATAAAATATGAAGAACTTGAAAAAAAAGGAGGCTTAAATGTATAATCTCAAGGACATTTCCTATCAGAAAAGGATCAGAAATCGTGAAGAACTCGTTACCCACATGAACTCGTTCAGTCTTTCTCTGAAGATGTCGGTTGGTATATGGTATTTTACACCTGGCGGCGGCAGGTTTCATGAGCCGTATACCGATCAAAAAAGCATACCAGATAGACTTTCTATGGCTGAAGACCTCGTTGAATATGGTATCACCGGCATAGAAGCCCATTACCCGGATGAGGTAAATTTTGAAAACCTGCACCTCTATAAAGAATTAGAAAAGAAGACTGGAATAAAACTTGTAGGTGTGCCTTTCTCTCATTTTTTCAACCGTGATTTTGAATTTGGATCTTTATCCAACCCTGATAAGAAGATTCGCGACAAGGCCATTGAGATAGCGGCAGAAGGACTGCGTCTTGTAAAGGAAGCCGGGGCCTCAGCAGCAATATCCTGGCCCGGCATTGACGGGTATACATATTCACTTGGAACCATATTCCCCTGGATGTGGCAGAACTTCGAAAAATCAATGGCGGAAGCCATGGACAGAGTACCCGGTGTTCGTATTGCAATTGAACCCAAACCCTATGAACCAGCTCCCAATAATATATACCGGACGACTGCTGAAGGGATACTCGCAGCAAAACGTATTGAATCACATTTAAAAGATCCGGAAAACAGGAAACTTCTGGATATTGGCATGTGCCTGGTCGGTCTGAACCCCGAGATAGGCCATGTCCGCATGGGCTATGAAGATGCTCCTGCCGCGTATTCTCTGGTTACCATGGAAGGCAGGCTTGCGCATGTCCACATGAACAGCCAGCCACTTGGGAATTACGACCAGGATCTAAATGTGGGTGTCGTTGAGTGGCAGCAGGCTGAAGGTGTCATGTATTCACTGAAGATGGCTGGTTATGAAGAATATTTCGGTATTGATATTAATCCTGAAAGAATGCCGGTAAAAAAGGCCATTGAGATTAACTCACAGGCGTTGAAGATAATGAATGAACGAATCGACTCCCTTCCCCATGAAAAGATAATCGACTGTTATCTTGATCCTTCAGCACACAGAGGGGAACTAGAGTTAATTCTTATTGAATCCATGAAGAAGCATGGATAATCAGCCGTATAAATTATATTATAAAGGGGAAAGCATAATGAATAGAAATGAAGGATTGAATTACTCTGATGAACTCATACAATCAACAATGCTCACAAAAATTGATCCACTTAAAACAGTGTTTGTCACTTTGAAAAATATATTTCTGCACCCATTCAAGAACAGTAAGATTGTTGACTTCAAAGAAAACGTATTTTTTGGATTCACAGACCATCCACTCGACAGGCATGGTGTTGCTCCAAATACGGGGTTTTCATTTTTACGGGCATTTAAGGGTAGAAAATCCAGTTCACTTCTGAGTGTCAAGTTACGGGAGCGAAAAAACAATTCCTTCGTTTTTGAAGGCAGGGGATACAACGTATTCAAAATACGGGATCTGGATGTGATGTTTCAACACCGCTATGTGTTTGATGAAAAGACTACATATGATGACTTAGTCTTAAATATTAATTTCTTAAGGGAAGACGTGTATAGATTGACCCTGACAAAAGGTGATTCCACGAGTAATAAACCAACTCCCATGATCGCGAATTCTATTTCAGATCCCAACATTAAAATGGAATTCTTCAACCAGGAAGATCGTTATGTTATGACAACACAAAAATTACGACTTGAACTCTTCAAGAATAATTGCCGTATCGATGTATATGATAACATGGGTAATCTCATCACCGAATCAAGTGGTAAAACAAAAGACGAATTCCCCATGCACATGGATTGTTATCCACTTGGTTTTGTTAAAGATCGGAAAAGCGGTAACGAATACGGAGTTGAGTCATTTGTCCTGTACCCGGGTGAAGCGATCTGGGGTCTTGGAGAGAATTTTGGACCTGTGAACAAGGTTGGTCGTACCGTGGGGATGTGGAATTATGAAGGACTTGGAAATACTTCAGGCAGAACATACAAAAATATTCCATTTTTCATGAGTAGCAGAGGGTATGGGGTATTCGTCAATGATTCACGACCAGTTACTTTCTGGGTAGGAAGCAGAGAGACCTGCAAGAACATGTTTTCCGTTGAGAATGGCGGAATTGATTATTTCTTTTTTTACGGGCCATCATTAAAAAATGTACTAAGTAACTATACCGCTCTCACTGGCCGGGCTTCTATGCCACCGGAATGGTCATTCGGCACCTGGATGTCCAGGATCAGTTATTTCTCACAGGAACAGGTCATGGCGGTGGCTACCAAGCTGCGTGACATGAATTTCCCTGCTGATGTAATCCATATTGATACCGGATGGTTTGATGAAGACTGGAGATGTGACTGGAAATTCAATAGAGAACGTTTCCCCGACCCAGAAAAGATGTTCATTGACACAGCTGAGATGGGTTTTCACATATGCCTCTGGCAAATTCCATACGTCATAAAAGAAACATCAATTTACAAGGATGCGGAAAAAAAGAAAGCAATAGCCAAGAATAATGGTCCATTCGTATGGCTCTGGAATTACGAATCAAGCCCGATTGATTTTTCACGCGAGGAAGGTGTGGAATGGTACAAGGAACAACTGCGTCCTTTGATTACCATGGGTGCTGCATCAATTAAAACCGACTTTGGCGAACAGGTTGAACCTTTTACCAAGTTTAAAGAGTATGACGGTCAAACCATGCACAACCTTTTTCCATTATTATATCAGAAAGCAGCATATGAAGCTCTTGAAGAGATAAAAGGAAAAGGTGAAGCAGTAATCTGGGCACGTAGTGCCTGGGCAGGTTCTCAGCGTTATCCGGTCCACTGGTCAGGTGACAATTCATCTAACCATGAAAATCTACTCTCATGCCTTAGGGGTGGCTTGAGCCTGGGACTTTGTGGGTTTACATTCTGGAGCCATGACACTGGTGGATTTGTAGGAATACCAGATGATGAACTATATATACGATGGACACAACTATCAATATTTCAGTCTCATATCAGGTACCATGGATGTCCACCTCATTACAAGGAGCCATGGAATTTCCAACCCGAAACACAACGCATTGCTCGTGATTATCTTAATCTTCGTTATAGCTTAATCCCGTATATATATACCGAGTCTTATCATGCAGCCAACGAAGGACTCCCTGTACTTCGGCACCTGGCACTGGAGTTTCAAAACGACCCCACTACATATTACATTGAAGATCAGTTTCTATGTGGCAGATACATCATGGTTGCTCCCATACTTGAAAAGAACAATAACAGAAAATTGTACCTTCCCGAAGGAATATGGTATGATTTCTGGTCTGGTGAACAAATTGAAGGAAAACAGTGGTTACATGTAAAAGTGGATCTGGAAAAAATACCCGTATACATCAGAGAAGGTATTGCATTACCACTTGTAAAACCCGTACAGCACACCGGCGATTTAACGCTTAACAATATGACTATCGCTGTTTACCCTGATGCCAATGGAGAGGCAACATACAATGTGTATCACAAGGGAGACTGGAAAAATATCAGAGCACATGATGATGCTACAATTATAACTGTATCATTACACAAAAATATTGAATCTGCTGAGATCAAACTTCCCCGGCT
>CAZAOK010000142.1:1628-6832 GCA_964486725.1 uncultured Leptospiraceae bacterium | reverse complement strand
GGGTGAATACCTGGTCCTGGTAACCGGGTATTTGGGATGGTTCTATGCCATGCTGTCGGTGTACGTGCGAAGGCGGTGGTTCTACTGCATTGCCGGTTTCATGATAATTGGTGTGGCCCTTTCCCGGGTATACCTCGGGGTATATTTTCCCGCCGATATTCTGGGAGGGTGGCTTCTGGGCGGAGTGGTGCTTTGCGCCTGGTGGCTGTGGAAACGTTTCTACCGCCCTTCCCCTCATCGGGACAGGGTAGTATTACTAACTGCGGTATGCCTGGTGCTGGTGGCCGCCCTTCTGCTGGCAACCAATTACTGGCGAACCTACCCGCTGGGGCTGTTGGCGGGAGCATTGTTAGGATACGTGCAGAATCAGGATAAACCCGAAAGCGTCCCGTTGGCAAAAAATGGATGGTGGAAACCGGTATTGCGCATGCTTACCGGGTTTCCGATTCTTCTTTTGCTGGCCCAGGGGACAAGAAACCTTGCATCCAAGGCTGGATATGGTAAAATGGAACTTTTAATCATCTTTGCAGGTCTAACTGTATGCGGATTGTGGATAAGCGTGGGGGCGTTTTACTTATTTGGAATGCTTATGATCAACGACAAATAATGTCAAAAGCCTGCATGGAAAAAGATACGCGTACCCGTTGAATTCTGCATGGATAATCCTGTCTGGGAGGTCTTTAATGAAAACAGCTATTACTATTTTGATGTTGTCCGTGCTTCTCTGGCCAGCGGTTGTACTGGCAGAAGACACAGCAGGTGACACGAGGGCGGCGGACGGAAAAAAAGAAGTTCTTACATATGAGAATTATATTGATAAGATCCGGGACAGGCTTCCCGAAATAAAAACAAATATTATACAGGTTCAGAAATCAGAAAACAGGCTCCATCGTGCCAGGCAAGTGCGTGATACCACCCTGACCGGTTCAACACAGTATTACCGCAAAAAAGAATATACAATTGGCCCAAGCCTTTTTGAAATGGATCATACCGAAGGGTACACTGCTCATGCCGGCATACAGCGTATTATCGCGCCAACCGGCACACGTGTCTCGGCAGGAATTGATTATTCAAAAACAACCATGAAGGGAGATATTACTTCTCAGCAAAGATCAATGACATTTGATGCGTACCAGCCTTCTGTTTCCGCCTCTATTATACAACCGCTGTTGTATAATGCCTTTGGTGCTTTAGACCGGTTCGCGGAAAATGATGCCCGGATGAAACTGGAGATACAAAAACTGCAACGGCAGGAGGATGACCGGTCGTTAATGAATTATTACAGGAAACTGTATTTTCACTGGTTGTTTTACCTGCGTGCTATAGAGATTGTGGAGGACACGATAAAAAATGCCAGGTCACTTGAAGACACTGTTCGCAGGAAGGCGGGGGCAGGGCTTGCCGAAAATGATAATGTGCAGAACGTGCTTTCTTCAGTATTGCAATACAGGGCACAATTACAACAATATGAAATACGGCTGAATTCCATAGAGAAAGAACTGGGTATATATCTTGAACTTGAAAAGTATGCTCCTGACAGAAATCTAATGGATAGAATGTTTACAAAGGCTTCAGATCATAATTACAAAGAGGTCCCTTTTGACGCTACGACAGGTAGTCGAATAATTCAAAAAAACATAGATAACATGAAATACGTACTGGATGTTAAAGAAAACAGCTCGCTTCCTTCATTAAACCTGGTAGGGTCTGTTACCAGGAAAAATTATGATGAAACTTTTCCCGGGGCTGCTGAAAAACTCGATGATACTGATTATTCAATAGGATTGGAATTCTCTTATCCACTTGGGAATCATAATGCGGAAGCTGATATTCATGAGGCTCGACTTGCCTTAAAGGAGCTGGAAAAACAATACCAGGCTTCACGCAACCGGTACCAGAAAAGCATGTCTGAAATTCTGCAATCCATTAAGGGTTATAGAAAGGTTACATCAACCAGGGAAGAAAATCTTCAGGCCCTTCGATCCCAACTTCGAACTGAAAGGAAAAAGTATGCCCAGGCAAGGCTGGACCTGCAGTTTCTCATAACCACGGAAAACAGCATAGCCCGGGAATATCTTACTTTACTGGAACAACGGGTCGAACTCATTACCCTTTACATTGATTATATGGACCTTGCGAAATAAGGACAAGTTATGGAAAAAATACTGCGTTATTTAGCAAAAGATAAACTGCTGATAAATATTATTATAGTTGTTGTAATCCTTCTCGGGTTAGCAAACAGCAGAAGCATTAATCGCGAGATATTTCCGCAAACCGATGTTGATATTATGATCATTGATATCGTATACCCGGGTGCATCGGCTCAGGATGTAGAACTGACTACTATTATACCAATAGAAGAAGAACTTAACATGATAAACGGGATAGAAGAATATCGTTCAATTGCTACTGATGATGGAGGAAAGGTTGTAGTAGAGCTTGACGTTGACCTGGATGAATCGACTAAAAAAGATACCAAAGACGAGGTATTTCGCAGCATTACAAGGTCAAATATTGAAGAGATACCTGATGAAGTAGAGCTGATAAAGGTTGTGGACATGAATCCCAAGTTGAAGCCAATATACACGTTAAGTATATCAGCCAGGGAGAAAAGCGATACGGAACCAGGTGAACTGTACCGCATGGCAGATGTGCTGGAAGATAATCTTCGTCGTGTGGCAGGAGTAAGCGATGTTACCAAGTCCGGCTACAGGGAACGTGAGATACATGTAAATGTTAACCCCGAGAAGATGAAATCGTATTATGTGTCCCTTTCCGAGATCATAGAAAGTATAAAATCAAGGAATGTTCGTCAGACGGGAGGAACGATACAGTCATTACACAAAGAGAATTTAATTGTTACCATAGGCCAGTTTGCTGATCCCATGGATGTTGGTGACGTGATTATACGTTCTGGTTTTGAACAAAAACGATTGCATGTTAAAGATGTGGCCAGTGTTAAGGATCATTTTGAAGATGAAGATGTACGTGTTCGGGTGAACAGGAAGAAGGCAGTTACCCTTACCATTAATAAAAAAGAAAATGCCGACATCATTTCAACTGTGAATAATATTGAGAGATCTCTTAAAGAAAATAAAGCCCAATTCAATACAAGGTTTGATCTTACTGTTGTTAAAGATGAATCCAATTCTATACAATCGCTTTTACAAGTGGTTATCAGTAATGCCTTGATCGGTTTCGTGATGATACTTGTTGTTCTCAGGATTTTCCTGGATTTTCGCACCTCTTTCTGGACTGCTTTCAGTCTCCCGTTCAGCATGCTGATGGTGCTTATATTCATGAACAGCTCTGGCATTACTCTGAATATATTAAGTATGGGTGCCATTATAACTGTTTTGGGGATGATGGTAGATGATGCCATTGTCATTGCCGAGGTGATATTTGAAAAGCGTAATACGGGAATGAGCCCTATTGAAGCTGTTGTTACTGGAGTAAAAGAGGTGATGGCTCCGATTATTGTTACCATTACCAGTACTATCGTTGCTTTTGTGCCTATCCTGGGAATTTCCGGCATCATGGGGAAGCTCATCAGGGTCTATCCCATAGTTATTATTGCTACACTGCTTTTCAGTTTGTTTGAAGCGTTTTTTATTTTACCAAATCACCTGGCATCCGGCAGGAGCAATAATGAACAGTCAGGTAAATGGTTCGACTACTTTTCGACAAAATATAAGATCTTCCTGAAACGTGTTTTAAAAATCCGATATGGTGTAATCGTGTTCCTGGTGATCTCTTTAGCAGGTGTCATCATATTTTCTAATGAAACGTTGAAGGGATTCGTGCTTTTCTGGGACAATACCAGCGAGAAAATAATTATTAATAACACGGCGCCTCCCGGAACTCCCCTTGAAGATACAGAACAGTTTACTGTGAAAACTGAGGAAATGGCGCTTAAAAAAATACCTGACAACGAGATTGTGTCGATAACAAGTACAATTGGCACTCACACCACCAAAAAAATGAACCTTAAAGGCGATCAGGAAAACTGGTCCACGGTTGAGTTGCAGCTTGTACCAATTACAAAGAGACAGCGGACTGCCGCAGAGATCATTGAAGATTTGCGGAAGTATGTCAATACCACAGATATCCCTGAATTTGATCTTATTACTATTGAAGAAGACCAGCTGGGTCCTCCAACCGGCAGTGCGGTAGATGTAAAAGTTGTCAGTACAAAAGAGGCACATGCAAAGGCAGTGACAGGGGAGATTAAAGAATTTCTCAGCGGCGTAAAAGGAGTAAAAGATGTCGAAGACGATCAAAAACCAGGTAAAGACGAAATAATACTGGATTTTAATTACGATAAAATGGCACAGTATGGAATAACGGTTGCAACCGTGGCCTATACTGTACGAACCGCTTTTGATGGAACTATTGCCACCTACGTTCAGTATGTTGATGATGATATTGACTTTAAAGTACAGGTCGATGAAAAGTTCAAAAAAGACCCGGCATTCATACTTGACCTGCTGGTTCCCAACAACATGGGGAAATTGATACGTATAGGGGAAATAGCAGATATCAGGAAAAGAGAAAGCAAAGCATTTATTATCCATTATAACGGAGACAGGGCGATAACGGTTACTGCAAACACAAATGAAAATGAAATTACTTCCAGCCAGGTAACACGCATGCTTAAAGAAAAATTCAAGGATATTGCAAAAAGATACGATGAAACCTTCCTTGTATACGCGGGTAAATCCAAGGAATCCCGGCAGGCACTAAAAGATCTGGGCATTGCATTTGGGATAGCCCTTGTGGCCATATACCTGTTGATAGTGTTCCTTTTCAGATCTATGACACAGCCATTTATTGTCATTTCTGTTATCCCGTTTGGTCTCATCGGCGTTTTGCTGGCATTCACCTTTCATGGTATTCCGCTTAGCTTTATGGGCATTATAGGGATTATTGGTCTCAGTGGTGTTGTTGCAAATGACAGCATACTCATGGTGGAATTCATCAACAGGCAATACAGACACAATAAAACACCTGACAGGGAAACCCTGATCGAACAAATAGCAGATGGAGCAAAGCAGCGTCTTCGGCCCATTACACTTACGACTATAACAACGGTTGCTGCTCTTCTCCCAACGGTGTATGGTATTGGAGGCAACGCGGCATCTATTGTCCCCACTGTTATGGCGATGGCGTATGGATTGCTGTTTGCTTCGTTACTGACACTTTTT
>CAZAOK010000142.1:0-1528 GCA_964486725.1 uncultured Leptospiraceae bacterium | reverse complement strand
GCGGTAGATTCGGCAAGTTTCGAGGTAAAAACCGGTGAGTTATTCGGCTTTCTTGGCCCCAACGGGGCGGGAAAAACCACAACCATAAACATGCTTACCGGGCTGGCACGTCCTGATTCTGGCAGAATAGAGATTGGCGGGATCGACTGTACACGCAATGCCCGGGCGGCCCAGCACCTGGTCGGCGTGGTGCCGGATGAAAGCAACCTGTACCCCGAACTGACCGGGTATGATAACCTCTGTTTCTGTGCTTCACTTTACGGTATGCGAAAAAAAGACCGGCAGAAAAGGGCGAGTGAACTTTTGGAATATTTCGGATTGAACGGGGCGGCCCACCGGAAATTTGCCGGGTATTCGAAGGGGATGAAACGGAAGCTTACCATTGCAGCGGGGATAATCCACAAACCCGCCATTCTTTTCCTGGATGAACCTACTACCGGTATTGACGTGGCCAGTGCCCGGCAGTTGCGGCAGCTGATCGCAGAGCTGAACCAGCAGGGGACAACTATATTCCTCACCACCCATTATATAGAGGAAGCAGAGCGCCTTTGTGACAGGATCGCGTTCATTGTTTCGGGGAAAATTATCCGGGTGAACAGTGTTGAGGATCTGGTGCGCCCTTTCCAGGACAGGAATATCGTGCAGATCACCTGTGAGACATGGCAGGACGAAATGTCACGTGAGCTTGAAAGGGAATTTCCGGGCCTGACTTTTACTTTCCCATCCAAAGGAGTGATCCGGGTTGAGTCTACAACTGCTATACGGGCAGGGATGCTGGTAAGGTACCTTGAAGATCGGGGTATGGAGGTTCTTGAGGCAAGAAGGATACGGCCCTCGCTGGAAGAGGTGTTCGTACGCATCACGGGCATTGAAGCCGGTGTCATGAAAAGAGAAAGGGAAAAAGCGGGAGGGGGACAATGAATTACTGGATCGCCTTCTGGAACATCCTGCTCAAGGACATGCGCACGTATTACCTGAAGCCTCCCAACGTGAGCTGGGGGCTGGTATTCCCGCTGGCGTGGACGGCCATGTTCTTCATCCGATCGGGAAGCGGGCTGGGCAGTATTCCCGCGTTGCTTCCGGGGGTTGTTGGCATTTCAATCCTTTTCGGTACCACCTCCATGTTGGCGGTTACGGTAACCTTCGAGAAGAAAAACCGTTCATTTGAACGATTGCTGCTGGCGCCTGTCCCTTTTGTGCTCCTGATGCTGGCAAAGACAAGCGGTGCTATTCTATTCGGCGTGGGTAACGCCATGGTCCCGGTGATCATCGCGTCATTTTTGACCGATCTTTCCGTGGTTGCCTGGGGGCTGTTTATACCCGCGGTGATCCTCATCGCCATGACTTCTGCCTTCCTGGGGCTTTTTATCGCGGTGGCAGTGAGCGAGGTCTTTGAAGCCCAGACCTTCTCGAACTTTTTCCGCTTTCCCATGATATTTTTGTGTGGATTGTTCTTTCCCGTTAAGGACCTGCCTTTCTTCCTGGAGCCGGTATCTTACATTCTTCCGCTGACATACGGGGTGGACGT
>CAZAOK010000141.1:0-6834 GCA_964486725.1 uncultured Leptospiraceae bacterium | reverse complement strand
TAACCCTGCAACCCAACCGCATACACACAAGCATCAACACTATACCCCTGCAGCAGCTCGATCTTCTTCTGCGTATCCACGTCCATCACGGAAAAGACGTTCAGCCTTAGCCGTGCAATGCTTGATTGTATACTCGATAACTCGGAGGACAGCCGGGTGGCAGTGGTATGCTCCAAAATAGAACTTACCAATCGTTCTTCAAGTTTTCCGCTTTCTAAAATGTATTTCAGGTATTTGGTAAGCGCAGGCCAACTTCTCACCTTTCACTCCTTACTAAACAACGTCTTGATCCATCCCTTCTATATTGTATTATTCCCGGAAAATTTTACTGTACATATTCTCTTCCTGAAATATTATTACCGGTATTATGAAATCAGGTAATCACATTGACGAAAACAGCAATGACAGTACTGCTGAGAACAGTCTCTCCCCACGGAAGAAATTTTTACATTCAAAAATTCAATACTATAGAAACGTGCTGAGAAAACAGGACGAAGAACTGTTGCGCAGGATACAGAAAATCCCTGACAACTGGGAAGAATTTGAGAAGAAAAAAACCCATCACGGGATCAGCATAACTGATTTTGACAAGCAAAGGCTTTCTGAAATAAAAAAATTCAAGTCACAGCAATTAAAGTTTGAAAGCCTGTATATCAACCACATTATGAATATTGAAAATACCCTGCTGCGATGCCTGGCCCACGAGGATATACCAGAAAACGAACTGGATGAAGCTGCAGAATCTGTTGAGGTCGTGCTGGCCGATATGGATGAGAGTATTGATGATTTCAAGCACCTGCTTCTTGCCATGGCAAAGAGGGCGGTAAGTGACCTCTATTACCTGGTGATCGCATATACCAAGTTCTTCAAGAAGGATTCTTTTGAATTTGTTTCGGATATCAAGTCATTTTTTCTGGAACTCATAGATGTGTTTCTGAATTACAAGCAAGACCTTGAGCTTTTGAGTGAAGTTCAAAAATACAACCAGCTGCTGGAGCCATGTTTTGTAGCCAGTTCTAACCGCCTGGGGTGGAAAATTGATGAATTCAAATTGAAGAAAATGCTGGAAGAAGTTGATGAAAAAAAGAAGTTCCCATTCATGGAACTCCGGTCAACGGTATCGCGGGCTTTTCGATATAAACAGAAGATGAAAAAAAATTATGAATTTATTCAATATTACTACAACGAAACAGATGGAAAGATGTACAGGTTCAACTTTATCAGCCAGTCACTGGCTGATAAGCTGAAAAGCGGTGACATTACCCCGCAGATGTATGAGCTGTACTGCAAAATAAGAGACGATTTTCGCGAGGTGAAACGGGATCTTGATTTTACCGGACTGTATGATTTCGGCTATCAGACAATGTCCTATACAGAATTACTTGATTTCGTGTTCAAGGCGGGTAAGATCATAGAGTTTTATTACCTGCGTTCATATAACTATGAGGGGCTGCAGAAATTCCGAAACGATATTGTGTACTATGTAGAAGAAGAGTTTTATAGAATCCACCCGGAGATAAACAGGACCACGTGAACCCGCGCGGGGAGAGAAACCAGGATAGTGTTACCGGGTTATTTGCCTGTTTCTATTCTGCAATCTTCTATGATAGACAATGCTTTTTTCTTCAGGGCCAGTGCCAGGTCGTCCTTTTCGCATAATTCATTTTCAATGGCATCAAGCACGTCATAGTACAGGTTCCAGCCCTGTCTCTCCTTCGCCACATGCTCTTTCAACGGATTTGCACCACTGCCGAATTCACGCAAAAGGGGAAGCAGCCTCGCGGCACCCTGCTGTAAAAATACAACTCCCTCGTCAGGGTTCTCCGAGTCAAGGAGGGCCAGGGCCTTTAATGCCAGGCGCATGCATATCACGGTAAAAGGCATGCGGGACACGAATGAGCCCGTGAAAGGATCAATCACGTCCTTCACCTTTTCTATGTCCCATGGCAGTGCCCTGCAGTAATGGGTGAACAGGATAATGCGTTCGTAGTCACCGATCATCTTACCGATTTTTGCCGCCTTTATGGCGTCCCCGGCAAATGCTTCTTTGTCGTGGCGCATAAAAAAACCGTCCCTGTGAAGGTAGCGCAAAAATCCCTCGTCCTCATCGTTAAACAGGGTGGAGAGTATATATGCCTGGTCTTCTGCCCGGGCGATAAAGCCCGGCGTGAATGGACGGTACTTCCTTAAGGAATCTATCAGTATTCCGTTGGTGCCGCCGGTGACATGTATTCGCTGTATGCAGGAAGACTCACCGTCAGGCGCCGCCTGGCCGGTGTAGCGGGTCATCATCTCTGCCTCTGTTGAAAGGGCCTGCGGCAGGGAGCTGTAGAAAAAGAGGCTTTCCCCGTAGTTGTCAGAAGAGGGAAAGGAAACGTCAGGGGTAAAAAGTCCATTCCCGATATCGCGTTCGTTCACCAGTGCCCCGGCAATAAGCCCAAGGTGCACACGGTTGCTGTCGGCATCGATGCCGTCCGCACCCCACAGGGGTGTTGCAAGATGCTCAAATGCCGAGCGGCCCGTCTCTGCCACCAGTTGTTCCTGCGGGAATACCTGGTCAAGGTCGATCTTGAAGGTGCCCCGGGTTTTGGGTTCGACCAGCACCTGCCAGAAGGCGGTTATGGCCTTGAGAAAACTGTAATGCCTGCCGTATCTCCCGTCCACCCCGAAAACTTCGTTCAGCATGGCGGTGTCATCAGTACCCAGCATTTCACGGCAGGCCGGCAACAGCACTTCTTCAAGAATGCGGCGGGTATCGTTTTCGGTGAATACGTAGACCGCGAGCCGTTTCAGGTTCGCATGCTTTTGCAGCTCATCCTGCAGGTAGCGCCGCGCGACCCGGTGCAGCCCCTCGTGGGTGACCGACACCGAAAGCAGGCAGGTAGCGGGAGTATCCGGGTCTTTCATGCCTGCCTTCTCTTCAAAGGCAAGAGCCTCTTCCAGTCCTTTCAGCCCGTAGATCACCTCGTTGTTTTCCGGCGGGGTTCCCAGCTGAACCGGGTGATCATACCAGTACCGCTGCTCTTCTTCCATTATTTTGGGTAGAGCTGACTTTATGGATTCAGACAGGCCCGGGCTGCCAGGCTCAGTGCCCGCTGCCGGAACAGTAAGCAGGGCGTTTGACGTGAAGATGATCTCACTGGCCGGGCTTGTCACGGGATGCTTATTCTCCCGGGTTATGGTGACTTCACGTTTCTTTCGCAGGCTGGATATTTCGCTGTCCTTTTCGCGGGGATCAAAATCGGCTTCGGGGAAGAAGAGCCGGCGAAACAGGCGTGCAGCCCGGTCAGCCCCGTATTCACCGGAGGTTATTTCGGTGTGCAGTTGGGCCATGGTGTGCGCAAAGTCGGGATCTTCATCAAGGCGGCATCTTACTTCCCGCAGCACAAGTGAGATGCCGGTAGTAAAAAAATCATCAACCACACGCCACTCTGCAGGACGTGAAGGCTTCGCATCAGAACCGCCTCCCGCATGTGTATGTCCTCCCAGTCCATCCAGAAAGGAAACCACGCAGTCAAGCCCCCGCTTCAGGTCTTTGCGGGGTGAAAGTTTCTCACGGGCAGCGTCAAGGTCTATTCCCATGAGATTTTTGTCCCTGGCCAGGGCCGAAATTATATCTTGAAACAGGGTGTTGTTATTCACGGCTGCCTCCGGGATGTAAGGGTAGGTGTGTTCTGAAGTATGCAGCATATACCCGCCGTGTCAACGAAAAAGCTACAGGTAGGGGGCAAGGCCTTCTTCAAGGCATTCATAGGGAGCAAGTGACTGCATGTTCTGTGGTGACTCATTGCTGCCGGATTCCTGGTGGTGATATTGCCGTATAATGTAGCGGCATTCATCGGTGGTCAGTTCCCTGTCCTCAAGAACGGGATACTTTTCCAGTACCAGGCGGTACCCTGTGTGAAGCTGGATCTCCCTGAAAAGGTTCTGGTAGGATACTGACTGCAGCATTACGGGGTTATAGTAGGTAACCCGTAAAGGCAGGTTTTCGGGCACACTTTCAATCAGCGATGGGTGAAGGTAGAGCCGTTCCCGTGATTTATTCAGCTGGTAAAGAATATTCTCATCTGTTTTGCTCAGTGATGTCATCAAAATTTCAAGGGTTTCAACCGGGGTATGCAGGTAGAGTGCCCTGATATAGCCTGTTTCTGTTGGACATTCATATGATCCCAGAATATGGGGGGCAAGATGTTTTCGCCATGCCGCAGCCTGGTACCTGTTCTTATAGGGAAATGAACAGTAATTTACCGGCAGGGGGAGTTGCTGCCTTTCAGTGTAATCAAGTATTTCAAGGGCGGTTATCTCGGATTCCAGTACGGTCAGGCTCTGTCCGCGTATAAAGGTATACCCCCGTGCCACCAGGTTATTCCTGTTATGGGGTGTACACCTGATCTGGTGCAGGTTAAGATGATGTACTCCCCTGTGTGCCATTAGCAGGAGAAGGTTTTGAAGCAGGTCACGGTCTTCGGGTATGGCGGGTATTTCAACGGTTACCGTTTCAATGATCCCTGACGCCATTTCAACGGCGGCAAGGCCGTAGTTAAATGCACTGATATCAAATCGTATCTCGTTCAGCCCTGCCGCCGCCAGCTGCCGCAGTTTTTCTGTAGTGGCCAGCTTACCGTTTGAGTACATCCACAGGTGCATTTCAGGGAATGCAGCGCGCACCGCCCTTAAATATTCCAGTGTTCTGCTGAATGTGAGAAAAGGTTCTCCGCCGCTGATACTTACCCCCCTGAAGCCGAACTTCTCCACGTAGGACACGTAGTCGGATGCCTTCTCAAAGACAAGGGTATTTGTCATGGGCTGATCCTTGCTGTTTTGAGGGGAGGGACAGTAAAAACAACTGGCATTACATATACCGTTAATAAAAAGACACGACCATGTCCCCTCCATACATGACCTGCAGCCGGGAGAAAGTGTTCGGTAATGGGGTTTCGTTCTCCCGCAAGACATGGTTATGCGTTTGTTCATGCCGGAAAGAAGGTGTTCCCTTCTCTCCTGGGCCCTGGAGGCGGTTGCCGGGTCAATAAATTTCATGCCCGGGTGAGGCTCAATGAGTTTATGTTCCACTGTCAACTCCTGTGCTGATACCTGCTGGCATAGAAGTGTCCGGCATCGAAGCCCGTATAAAATCTATGCGGAAACAGCAATATTCGAGGGCCAGGAAAAAAGCCTCGTTGACAGGATACAACCTGGAGCTCAGAACAGGGTTCATGGAATAAATCCGCTGTGCATATACGCTGATGACTGGTGGATATTCTCCTGCTTCTTCAACCTGGTTGAGACGCACTTCAAGGTTTTCATGGCCCTTCCTGATTGGAGCGCATAATGATATTTTGCTGTTCCCGTACTTGTCAATCCTGGTAGAGAAAGCGAACAGCCTGCACACAACCGGCCTTAAGGTGTAGGCCGTGCAGCATCCGTACTGCCCTGCCAGCCTGTGACCGGGGAAAAATATGCATCGGTTACTTCCACGCATTTCACCGGCATTTTCCAGCCACTCTTCTGCATGGCCGCTTTGCCAGATTGAAAGGCTTAATGGCAGCATTTCCATGATGGTTGCCTCGATGTTGCTGGCCCCTGTATTGCAGCATATCCCGCAGCCTTCAATACATTTGATTCCGGATATCATTTTAAAACGATTAATTCTCTCGTCTATTTCTCCGTAAAGTTGAAGTATGTCATAGAGGCCGTGGAAGGTACTGTTGAAGTCGGTATTCTCAAGCATTTCATGTCCCTTTCCAATGCCATAGCAGAATATGTGAAATATAACGAAAAGATAGCACAGCCGGGAAAAAACAATACAAATACTGTTGTTTTAAAAAAAATATGGTATACTGCAGCATTACATAATACCCCGGAGGAAACGGGCCATGCTGGTAAATAGTTTACTGTTGCTGGTTGGATTTGTCTTTTTATTGAAAGGGGCCGACTTTTTTGTTGAAGCAGCATCATCACTGGCCAGAAAAATGCGGGTATCCGAGATTGCCATCGGGTTAACGGTGGTTTCATTTGGCACCTCGGCACCAGAATTACTGGTAAACGTGATGGCAAGCGTGCAGGGGAGCAGCAGCCTCGTGTTTTCAAACGTAATCGGCAGTAATATCTTCAATATACTGTTGATACTGGGAGTATCGGGTATTATCTTTCCCCTGGTGGTACAGAAAAATACTGTCTGGAAAGAGATCCCCTTTTCCCTGCTGGCGGTAGTGATGTTATTTGCCAGTGTAACAATCATATGCGCATTGCCGGGTGAAGGTCTTACCATATCCAGGCTTGAGGGTATGGTGTTTCTTGTTATATTTATTGCGTTCCTTTTGTACGTATACAGGATATCCGGTATTGATGCCTCTATTGATGTTCCTGTAGAACGCATGTCTACATTGAAAATCATAGTTTTCCTGCTTGTCGGGATACTTGGGCTGGTGATAGGAGGCAGGCTTGTCGTTACCGGTGCTGTTGCCCTTTCCTCAGCACTTGGTATAAGCCAGCGTATAATCGGACTTACCGTAGTATCAGCAGGCACTTCACTTCCTGAGTTGGCCACTTCAGCAGTTGCAGCCTACAGGCACAAAAGTGACATGGCGGTAGGTAATGTTATCGGCTCAAACATATTTAATATATTATTCATCCTTGGTATAAGTGCCATGATACGGCCGGTGGAATATAACCGGGAATTCGACGTGGAGATGATCATACTGGGTGTTGCCACCCTCTTTCTTTTTATTGCCATGTTTACCGGCAGGAAAAGAAAGCTGGACCGCTGGGAAGCGTTAATTATGCTGCTGGTGTTTCTCATCTACCTGGCATACCTGGTTTCAGGGTAGGGTA
>CAZAOK010000140.1:0-7030 GCA_964486725.1 uncultured Leptospiraceae bacterium | reverse complement strand
CAGTCCGCTGTATTTTTCGCATCGGCCATCATCCTGCATGCGGGTTACCTGTTCGTGAAGAGACTCGGCAACAAGGGGGACGATCTTTTCACGGTATAGTGCCCGCCTTGCTGAAGGGTCTTTCTCTGCCTGCCATTTCTTTGTAAGTGATTTTATGGATGTCATGGAAGGTACTGTACCGGGTGACGTATGAAAAAATCAAGTGAAATCCATTGAAAAAAACCGGTATAAAATAATCCAACCGGGTCTTACTGGCAACAGCATGAAAGGAGATAACAACCATGAAAATCCTGAAAGGTATGCGCATGTTGGTGATAATCATCTGTGTGATAGCACTGTCATTCATCGGCGCATGTGATTACGAGACCGATGAGGTGGAAGAGGAAAAGTATTCTGCCGACGATCCTGAACGTGAGCCAAACCTGGCAGACGTGATGCGGCACGGGCACGCAACCCTGGTGCATGATGGTAAGATGTGGGTTCTCGGGGGCAGGGACAGTTATCTCATGAGCAACCCGTCGGTGTATTCATTTCTCAACGACGTGTGGTATTCCACTGACGGGATTCACTGGACACGCGCAACCACCGGTGCCGACTGGGGACGCCGTACAGCACACGCGGGGGCGGTCTTTAACGGAAAAATGTGGATTATCGGCGGAACCTGTTTCAACCGCTACAACCAGCAGGTATATTGCCGGGATACATGGTGTTCAGAAAACGGCCGTGACTGGGAATATGCCGGCCAGTGTCCCTGGGGTTACCGTGCCGATATGGCCGTGGTGGTGCATAACAACAGGCTCTACGTGATCGGGGGGCAGTATGGAGCTGCCAACTACTTCGCCGACGTTTGGAGCACCGCAGACGGGGTTAACTGGCGGCAGGAATGCGGCAGCCTGCCGGTACCGGAGGGAAGCGGCCTTGCGGGGGCAGCCGCGGTATCATGTAACGGCAAGATCTGGCTTATCGGCGGCGAGAGCTACGGCGGCAACGAGGGAAGTTATTACTATCCCCGGCACGTCTATTACCTGCACAACACGGTAATGACATCGGTTGACGGCAGCAGCTGGCAGGCGGCGCAATACCCGTCCTCCCCCTTTCCGGGGCGTGCGGCACACAGGGCCCTGGCCGTTGACGGTACCATATGGCTGAGCGGCGGTTCAGGTGAAGCGGTGGGTGACAATGTTCACGGGTACAAGGGCTACTTCTTTGACCTGTACATGCTGGATACCACTGCCGGAAGCAACAGTGCCTGGGTACGGGTGGATACCATGGGGGACAATGACTTTCCTGGTCGATGCTATCACAGCTTTGTGCGTTATGACGGAAAATTCCGCATGTTTTTGGGCTACGGCATGAAGTCGTGGATAGATGGGCCGGATGAGTATGGTGAGTTTTACCGGTATTACGAAAAGGATATTTTCACCGACGCGTGGAGCTCTGCCGATGGGGTTGAGTGGGTGAGGGTGCATGGTGAATGATCAAACCTGGCCGGGTCTACCGTTGAAAACTTGTTGACCGGTAGTTAATTGTATTTATAATCAAGTCGAATTATTAGCTTACGTTCGCCCGTATACCAGGGATAAATACAAATAGATATTATTAAACAATGAACTACGTGACAGGATTACAATTCCCGGTCTACAGTTTCGTTTTTACCCTGAAACTCACTTCGACCATAGAGTTTAGAAATTTTCCCGGGATTGCGTTTCGGGGTGCATTCGGGCATACCCTGAAGCGCCTGGTATGCGTTCTGCCAGGGGAAAAAAAATACTGTGATCACTGTTACATGCGATTTACCTGCGTGTATGCCCGCGTGTTTGAATCGCCGGGTCATGGTAAAGACAGGATGCAGAAGGCAACCCATTACCCACACCCATTTACCATAACCCCCCGTATTGAGTACCCGGCAATTTACGGCAGGGATGCTCGGTTGACAATACATGTATCCCTGCTTGCAGATGGTTATGAATACCTCCCCTATTTTCTGTATACCTTTCAGGAAATGGGAAGAGTGGGAGTCGGCAGAAAAAGGGGTACGTTCGAACTTGAGAAAGTAGAGCTTTTCGGAACGGGTGTAGAGGTATATATAGCCGGTAGCGGCTTTCTCAGGGAAAACATTAAACCCGTACTGAAAGAACCATGGAACATTACATCAGAACTACAGGTGGAATTTGTATCACCCTGTAAAATAAAGTCAAACGGCTCTTACCTGGAAAAAGCAGATTTCAGCGAGATAATAAAGTCTGCTGCCCGAAGGTACGAGAATATCGGCAACCTGCATGGTGATGGATCGGTAGATATTGGCCGTGACAGGTTACTGGAAAAGGCGATAGAAATAAAAAAAATTGAAGAGAATATTCAATGGAATGCAACGGTTCGTTACTCGAAAAGGCAGCAGCGAAAAATGCCCATGGAAGGGTTTACCGGGTATGCCAGGTACACGGGTGATTTTACACCGTTTGCCGAAGTATTACGTTTCGCAGAGTTATCCAATATCGGAAGCAATACCACTTTTGGCTTTGGCAGCATACGGCTGAAATTTACATAACATGTTTGGCACGGGGAGGAAACATGAAAGAATACCTTGCACTTGCCGGCGTTCGCAAACTGGCTGAAACATCGTACGGGGAAATCAACCCCATGGTACAGGAGCTGATACGGCGGGCAGACGAGGCCATGGTATTGAAAGATGTTGACGGGTATACCGACGTGCTTGCTGACCTTATGCATGCTGCGGATATGGCATTTGCCGACCTGGAAGCGCGGCGGGTAGAGTACCTGAACAGGATGCAGCTTATCAGGAACATGGAAGAAAAGGCAATAGATCTTTTCAGGAAGTATTATCCACGCGAGTATACAGGGTTGCTTGACAGGCGGCTTGATCAGCTGAAACAACGGCTTGATCAGCAGAAACTTGAAAAATCTGTGGATGAAGAATATGAGAGCATGGGGGATTTTTTAAAAAAGAAAACCATGCAGGCTGCGCGACACGTAAAAAAAGCTTCCGGGAACTTTGTTGATAATGTGAAAATACTTTTTTCCCTGATTCCGTTTTTCAACGTGAAAAGCAGGTACAGCGAACTGATGGAAGAGTATTTTGGCGAAGAAAGTGTAAAACAGATTCACGAAGATACAATGGAAAAAATTATACCATTGATACAGGAAGAATGTGAAAAGAGCCTCAGGGAAGAATTAGACAGGGGAGTGCTTGCCGTTGATGGAGGAAATACCTATGGAGCAGGTTTTAACGTGGACGATGTAGGTGCTGCCCTCAAAGTGTCGGTGATATCAATCGTCTTCAGCGTGTCCAGCACGGTGGTACTTGCTGCTGGCTGGCATACCGTGTCCTGGTCAGTGTTGAACCTGCTGCTGCCTTCAATTCTCTGGATGGTGCTTCCGCTCGCCTTTTTCGCAATGATATTTTTCAATGACAGGGACGTGGAGAAACGAAAATCCACCATCGATGATGCAAGGCAGAAAATACATACCTACGTGAAGGAACAGCTCACCCTGCAGCTTTCTGATACCCTGCGTGAGAACCTGAAAGCAGAACGGGACAGGGTTTCATCTGAGCAGATGTTGAAGATCTTTCACGTTGAAGGCGATGGTATCAACGGAATTTTCGTAGACAGGTGCCGTGGGGAACTGGACAGGTTAATACATGGCATGGGTGAGGCAATCAGCAGTACTCATAATGACGAGGTTGACTGGAAAAAGCTGAGCGGTGAATCACTGGCCCTGGTGAAGAAGAATGATGACATGGAATATGCTGTATTGTACCTTTCCGCGGTGTTCGAAAGCCTTATGGGAGCATGTAACGGTGGTTTCAGGTTGGGTGTTAAATCATTGAAAGAGGGTTCTGCCGGGATCCTGGTAAAAATGCGTGATGAGAATATCATTAGTGAAGACAAGTACGCGTTGTTAACCGCGGCCCGACGGGTACGCAACCGCTGCGCGCACAGGTTTCACCGATTTAAAATGTTACCGGGTAAACAGCAGCGTGAACAGGCAGCGGTACTTGAAAAGGCTGTTCGCATGCTGCAGAAATTACTGGAGACGGTTTAAACGCCCGTTGGCGTTATGCGGGGAAACATGTTATGGTGAAGATAAAAAGAATTGGCATACAGGCTGAATTCGAAGAGCCGTTCAGTCCCAGGTTTCCCGAGGCACTGGTGAGAGGAGGCCTGGGGTACACCCTGCGAAGGATCATGTGTATAAACCGTGACGTTGATGATTGCGCGGATTGCCTCATCGGAAACCAGTGCATGTACAGCATCATGTACAATGACAGGGCAAAGACACGAAATGGCCTGCAGGTGTCCCCCTACGCGGTACGTTGCCATACGGACGAATCAAGCCACAAAAAAATGACAATTAATTTTACCCTTTTCCAGCCAATGCTGCCGTATGCGGGGCACCTGCTGTACGCCCTGCACGAGGCGGGAAAAAAGGGGGTGGGACGTGATCGGAAGAAGTTCACCATAACCGGTGCCGTCGATGGGGTTTCGGGCAGGATGTTCAGGCTGGATAACCGGGTTGCCGGGTTCAGCCTTGACGAGGAAGAATGGGCACCCCGGTACATGGAAGACGCGGAAGACGTGAAATGCGCAATAACATTTCATACCCCGGCACGAATTAAAAGAAAAGACCATATGAAGGGGGAGGTGACATTCCAGGATATTATCAAGTCGTGCGTGATGCGATTTAAAAACCTGGACAGGGCCTTTTCAGAAGAGCAGACGTACCTTGATGTGCCGCCGGCAGCAATTATTGAATACGCTGATGCTGTCGAAATAACCGGGAAGGATATACACTGGGAAAAGCGGGAACGATATTCCACCAGGCAGCACGCCGTGGTATCAGCGGGCGGATTTACCGGGAGAATCGCCTTTTCCGGCCCGGTCGGCCCATTCAGGGAGTTCCTTGATTTCGGAGCCGTAGCCGGTATCGGTAAAAATACAACCTTCGGCTGCGGCCTTTTTACCGTTGAGTACGGGGGGTAAAGCGATGCCGGACATCTATATTATCTCTGATTATGGAAAACTGTATAGAAAATCAGATACCTTATTCTTTTTTCGAAATGAGCATATCGGAAGAAAAGCTTGAAGCGATGATCCGCGAGATAAAACAGGAAATAGATCTGAATGAAGACAAGTTCTACCTGTATCCCATATGTGTTGACTGCAAGCAGAAGGTAGCAATAGACGGGACAGGTGAAATGCTGTCGCTTGAAAGGTTTATCATATTATGATCACAAAACGGGTAATAATATTCGGGTAATATGTATTTGACAAATAAAACACGGTGTGTACACTATTATAACTGGTTTGAGCGTTTATAATGCTTGAAAGGTGGCTCATCATATACGATATACGGGATCCCCGCAGGCTTCGAAAAATCGCGAAAATGATGGAACACTACGGGGTACGCGTACAAAAGTCGGTATTCGAGGCCATGTGCCGCGGCTCTGTTATAAGCGCCATGCGCCGCGAGGCCCGCGGGATCATGGAAGACGAGGATTCGTTTATTGTGTTTAAACTATGCCCCAAATGCTGGCAGAAAAGAAAGCAGATAGGGGTAACAGAAGATGGCCCAAATGATGATGCCCCCTTCCTGGTTCTTTGAAAACACCGTTGCGCGAACCTCCAGAAAGTCCAAAAATGACCAAAATCGGGGGACTTTCGCGCAAGCATAACTCCTGGAATTTCGAGGACTTATGATTTTGAGGGTCGAAATTTGTCAATTAATGAACCAAATCCGCCGACATTCGCGTTTTCGGGGGTATAACCCCTGGAAAATTCAGTACTTAGAAGTGGTAGAGTCAGAATAGCCCTGAGAAGAGAAGGGATTACGACCAGCGGAACCCTCGTAGCCATTTAAATCTTTTACACCCAGGGTCAGAATAGCCCTGAGAAGAGAAGGGATTACGACAAATTCCTCTGCTGTTTTTTAGTCAGATTTATATTTCTGGTCAGAATAGCCCTGAGAAGAGAAGGGATTACGACACGAACAGAGATTCGTCCGAATCGTTCCAAGTATTTAAGTCAGAATAGCCCTGAGAAGAGAAGGGATTACGACCCACTCTATCTGTATACCAAATCCATACTTTTTTGATACGTCAGAATAGCCCTGAGAAGAGAAGGGATTACGACTTAATAAAAATTTCTTGTTCTTTATTAGGATAAACCCTAAATTGTCAGAATAGCCCTGAGAAGAGAAGGGATTACGACTTGTCTCGTACTCGGTTACTATATTTGCAACAGAATCTTTGTCAGAATAGCCCTGAGAAGAGAAGGGATTACGACCATAAGTCTATGGTATTCACTCTTGGATATATCCAGTGAGTCAGTCAGAATAGCCCTGAGAAGAGAAGGGATTACGACGCAAATTCCCAATCAGCTTTCCAAACTCTATCTTCATGAGGTCAGAATAGCCCTGAGAAGAGAAGGGATTACGACACCAACTTCACCGTAAGAAAGTTCGAGTACTTTATTATCAGTCAGAATAGCACTGAGAAGAGAAGGGATTACGACTTTACCGAAAAATGTTACAGTGTTTTTACTTGCTTGCACTGTCAGAATAGCCCTGAGAAGAGAAGGGATTACGACGCTTCTTTGAGCTCGTCGCAAGCTGCCATAAATTCTTTATGTCAGAATAGCCCTGAGAAGAGAAGGGATTACGACTAGGCAGTTTTTTCTTCACTGCCGTTCTCCTGTTTTGATATATAGTCAGAATAGCCCTGAGAAGAGAAGGGATTACGACTCAGCCTGAGCAATATCTGATCGATGGCTGGCTCCATGATCTGTCAGAATAGCCCTGAGAAGAGAAGGGATTACGACCACAATAGTTAAGTTTTGCAATTGACTGTAAGAGAACAATGTCAGAATAGCCCTGAGAAGAGAAGGGATTACGACATACTAATTTTATATTAGTATTTTCTTGTAACTTCTGAAGTCAGAATAGCCCTGAGAAGAGAAGGGCCAGCGCTTTTTCGCGCATCCTGCGCGGCGCTGGCACGGCGACATCCTGT
>CAZAOK010000139.1:0-7039 GCA_964486725.1 uncultured Leptospiraceae bacterium | reverse complement strand
AATGATTGCGAAGATAACTAAGATGGCGATCTTTACGTATTTCATGGTACCCTCCCGGGGGTTTAATCTGAATGATTGCAGCTATCAGGAAGTTTTGAAATTCATGATGATTGCTAATGTACAATAAATGTATGTTAACATTCAACAAGTTTTTATAGATAGGCTGTGATATACTGATGACCATGCTGTAAAAGGGTAGAAACAAACATTACAATTAAGAGATATTAAACAGGAGTTGTACACGTGGAAGGCACTAACCGTTCAAATATAAAACCCGGAATGAAGGTTGCGATTGTATTAAAAAAGGATCAACGGACCGGTACATTGACTGAAGGTATCGTAAAAGATATTCTCACCAAATCACCTTCACATCCCCATGGTATAAAAGTTCGCCTTGAAGACCAGCAGGTCGGCCGGGTGAAGTCAATTATTTCAGATCTTCCGTAACTGCGCCACCTGGCGGGAAATGGAAACCAGGTTACCGGCGTCGTCCCATATCTCGCTGTCCCCCTCGAGAAGACCGCAGGTGACAAAGCGGGTTCGCAGGCTGAACCTGAGCCAGTCGGTTGAGGGCATGTTCCTGATATTTGTTGAAAGCTCTATGGTGGGTACCCATGCTGTCGGTCCCTGGCTCACGAAGATGGCGGGGGGAATGGAATCGGCGATCAGGAAGAGGGACAGGAGGTCGTACGCATGGCCGTCCCTGAACTGTACCCAGCCCTTCTGTTCAGATCTTTCCGCGGTCTTTCCCTCCATCCAGCCTGCACTTGCCGGGTCAAGGCGCATGTCAAGGTTGTGAAAGAGGGTGTATTCGGGCATCTCGGGTATGGGAACGCAGGATTCAAGGGGCTCAAGCCCTGGTGCGCCGGTCTCGTAGCGTTCAACCTGGCATTCAGGGTTGTCAACCGTGAAGGTGCCCAGTGCCCGTATCTTTTCAGCGCCATCCTGCAATAGCCGCACGTCATACCGGTTGAACTGCCTCGAGCGGGAGAACTCCTCAAGGCGAACCTCGGCTTTACCGGGGACACAACGGGATATGTAATTGGCTGTGACGATGGGGGTTGATTTCTTGTCGGAGTGTGCCGTCATGGCATTGGCAAGTATTGCCATGAGATACCCGCCGTTTGGGGTGCCGTTTACAGACCAGTTGTCGGTGATTGTTGTCTCGAAAATCCCGGGTTCTTTCTCTGTCACCGCTATATCTTCATCGAATATTCCCATATTGACCTCCAGTTTTGATAACGATATGTGAACATAGTACATGATATATGAAAAGAATAAAATTAGTTATTGTAAAAACCGGGATGGCTGGTATGGTAGATGAGATTTTTTATTGTTTTCACGGTGAGGAAACCAGTGAAAAAAAGGCAACAATCAATGAAAGAAAATCATGAACATACTATAAGGAAATTCTCCTCAAGCAGGCAGTTCACCATTGATATTGGTAAGCTGGGAATGAAGAAGCATCACGTGAAGGCCCTGGTGCAGGTTGATGTGACCCAGTCCCGTAAAAAGATACGGCAGATGCGTAAAGAAAAAGGGAACGTGCTGTCTTTCACCTCGTGGCTGCTTACATGTATTGGCCGGGCAGTAGAAGAGCATCCAGCAGTCCATGCCCTGAGAAAGGGGGGGAACAGGCTGGTGGTTTTCAGGGATATCGATATTTCCACAGTGGTTGAGAAAAAGGTGGGGGAAGTCCAGGTACCCATCCCCCTGGTGATACGGAATGTAAATAAAAAGAATGTCACAGAGATTTATGAAGAAATTGAAGATGCGAAAAGAGAGCAACTAAAGGAGGGCAGTGACTTTGTTCTCGGGAAGGACAAAAAGAATGACCCTGCCAGGATATTTGCGGTATTGCCGCAGTGCATACGGCTTGTTGCCTGGAAGCTGCTGTTGTCAAATCCTGTCCGGGTGAAGAAGATGATGGGAACGGTGATGGTCACTTCTGTGGGCATGATGGGTAAGGCCAGCGGCTGGATCATACCCTACAGCATTCACCCTGTATGCCTGGCCATCGGGTCCATTGAGACGAGGCCGGGTGTGAATAATGATTCAATTGACATAAGGGAATTCCTGAACGTAACAATACTTATGGATCACGATGTAATAGACGGGGTACCGGCAGCTAGGTTCGTATCAAGGTTTTCTGAATTAATTGAAAGCGGGTATAGCTTATAATGGAGTCAAAACCATGGACATAGAAATACGACATGAAACGAAAGACGATCACAGGGAAACCGAAACGCTGACCAGGAACGCCTTCTGGGACCTGTATAAACCAGGCTGTGATGAACACCTGGTGCTGCATAAAATGCGGGACCTGCCGGTATTTGTGAAAGAACTGAACTATGTTGCGGTTACCGGTGACAGTATAATTGGTAATATTGTTTTTTCTAAAGCCAGTGTGGTAAATGATAACGACGATGAATTTGAAGTGCTGACAATGGGTCCGGTGAGTGTTCTGCCGGAATACCAGGGAAAAGGTATTGGCTCACGTTTGATCAATCACGCACTTGATCATGCAGGAAAAATGGGATTTTCAGCTGTTCTGATCTTCGGCGATTCTGAATATTACAGCAGGTTTGGTTTTGTGAACGCTGCGAAGTATAATATTCAAACTTCAGAAGGTGAAAATTTCAATGCCTTCATGGCACTTGAGCTGTTTGAGAACAGCCTGCAGGGTATTGAGGGAAAATTCTATATTGACCCGGTTTTCTTTACCGATGAGAAGGAACTGGAAGAATTTGAAAAACAGTTTTCCTCCCGGGATAAACATGTAACCAATACCCAGCTGCAGTGATACGGGATTGTGTACATGATTGATACAGGTAGTGAGCACACAATTTTGCCCCTGCTTCTGGGAAAAACAGCTTTCCGGTTTTTAAAAGAAATATTTCCAATTGACAATTGGGGAGTTGCATGTAAATAAAAAACAGTAACATATTAATGGAGCCTGTTGTGAATGAAATAATCCCCATACCCTTCAACGGCATGTGCGGCAACTGTTACCTGCTGAAGAATGGAGATAACTACATACTTGTGGATACAGCACTGCGGTCTAAAAGAAGCAGGCTTGAACAAAAGCTGGATGAGCTTGGCTGCACACCGGAAAATTTGAAGCTAATCGTGCTCACCCACGGAGATTTTGATCATTCAGGAAATGCCCTGTACCTGGGGAATAAATACGATTGCCCGGTTGGTATGCACAGGGATGATGCTCCCATCACTGAGAATGGCAGGATGTTCATAAATAAGAAAAAGAAAAGAACACTTATTGACTGGCTTAGCAGAAAATTTATGCAAATTGATATCTTCACCCCTGACCTTTTCCTGGAAGACGGAATGGACCTGAAAGACTACGGGGTGGACGTGAAGGTACTGCATCTGCCCGGCCATTCAGCAGGTTCAATAGGATTACTTACCGCGGAGAAAGACCTGCTCTGCGGTGACCTGGTAGAGAACCGGAAACGCCCCCGCCTGTACTTCATGGACGACGCGGGGGCAGTGCAGAAGAGTATAGAAAAGCTGAAGCAGTATGAAATACGGGTTGTATATCCCGGGCATGGTTCAGCATTCCGGTTTACAGATTTTTCCGGTTAACTGATACGTACCCCCTGCTTTTTCAGCCTTTCCTGCACGCTGGAGATGTTTACCCTTCCCGTTGATCGTCTTTCCTTTACCGACGTGGCCGCGGCGACACCCGCACCCTGACCCGTCACCATGCAGCAGACCATCTGCCTCGTGGCGGCATGGGATATCCTGTCACCTCCTACGCAGCGTCCTGCCACAAGAAGGTTCTCCACTTTCTGCGGTAAAATGATACCGTAGGGCACCTGGAAATACCTGCCGGTTGTTGGGATGTATAGCTGTCCGTACCCGTCGATGAATTCCGGGCATACACCGATAGAGTCGTTGAAGCGTGCCTGGTTTTTCACGTCCTTCTCGGTGATATTATAGGTACCTTTTATCTTGCGTGACTCGCGCACCCCCAGCGAGGTGCTGAAGTTGCGGAGCTTCGCGTCGGAAAACCCGGGCTGGAATTCCCGAAGTGCCTGCATTGAAAGCAGTGAACGCCTGCGTCCTTCGATCTCGGCCCTGGTGAGGTCAAGCACGTTTGTGGGGTCAATCCCGTGCATGTGCACCGCGTCCATGGAGAGGATGTCCCCGTCGTCGGTAAGGCCGCTCCACCAGCCCACGATGTCCCAGTCCTTTTCAAGGATACCCGCCTTCTTCCCTTTTTCAAAGGGGGTGGCCATCACGGTGCTGGCCATCTCGTCTTCCTTCCCGGAGGTCTTGAGGCCGTAGTCTTTCATCTTCTTCGTGTTAGTCAGGCTGTCAAACATGAAGGGCCAGTAACCGATGTTGGTGCAGCTGAAGTTGGTGGTCACTTCCATGAGCTTATCCCTGGGGCTCTTTCGAAAGGGGGCCCCGGCGAAACTGGCGATATCGGCGTCGCCGGTGGCGTCGATCACCCGCTTAGCCAGTATGGCCTGTCTCCCCGACTTGCTTTCGGTGATAACCCCCTTAATACGGTTCCCTTCCATAACAGCATCAACAGCATAGCAGTGCAGGACGGGCACGGCGCCTGATTCTATCAGCATGGCATCGGCAACATGCTTGAACAACTCGGTATCAAGCATCTCGTAGGTGGGCTTACCGTCAACGATAAGACCCTCGTCTTCCAGTATGCCGGTGACAAAGGGGATCTTCCGCATTGCCTTGAAGGGGTCGATGCTGGCACCCATGGCCTTCGCTTTTGTTTCAAACTCATGGCACATGCCCCCCGCGTCAATGGTGTCCCTGTAGCGGTACCATGACGTGGTGCCGATATTGGCCTGGGTGATTACCCCGCCGAAAAAACCGTAGCGCTCAAGCAGTATGACCTCCACCCCTTCACGGGCAGCCGAAAGGGCTGCTGAAAGTCCAGAAGGTCCACCACCAACCACAAGTACATCGGTTTCGGTAAGGACGGGAACAGACCTTGACGATTCACGAACACTTTTACCTGATCTTTTTGGGGCTTTTGGTGTAATATCCGCGGCCTTGCTGGTTTTCTTCTTATCATTGTTTCCGATTCCAAAGAATACACCCAGGCCCACAACCGCTGCCGATACTGCTGAAATGGTGAAAAAACCTTTCCTTGTTAGTTTTTTTTCTTTCATGGTACCTCCGAAAATTATACAACCCTGTGGTTGTTTTTTAATGAACGAAGCGCAGATGCCCGCGTGTTCCCTGGCAGGAGAATGTACCAGTATGATATCAGGGTCAGTGATGGCCTCGAATACAGTGAACTTATGGTATACTTATTAGTACACTCGTGTGATGAGTTGTCAAAGAACATTTCAATTTGGGTGAATTAAATGAAAAAGGTTTGAGCATGTTTTTCATATGATGTATGCTCAAACAGAAATCACCTATTATAGCATCACAGGATATATACCATGAAAAGAATGATGCTGTTCTTACTGGTTGGCGTAACCGTTGTGGCAAGTATGTTATGGTCTTTACCAATACAGGCGCAGAAGGAACCGGGCGCTGAATCGTCTGTTAAATCGTTTACTGTAAGGCTTGACAGCCGAATCCCAAAGATCATGGACGACTTCGATATCCCGGGGGTTACCATTGCCCTGGTGAAGGATGGCAGGATCGCCTGGTCTGCCGCCTATGGCTATGCCGATGTTGAAAAAGACCGGAAGATGACAATTGATACCTGGTGCAGGGTGGAGTCCATCTCAAAGTCGGTCACCACCTGGGGAGTGATGAAACTGGTGGAACAGGGTCGGGTTGATCTTGACTCGGCGGTGGTAAACTATACCAGGGGCTGGGAATTCCCACTATCAGAATATGACATTGGCAAGGTGACCGTACGCCAACTGCTCAGCAACAGTTCGGGTATGCCGCTGGGTACCATCGGTGAACGGTACGATCCAACCGGGGAGGTTCCCACGTTAAGAGATCGCCTCAGTAAAGACGCGGTGTTAATGCAGAAACCGGGAAAGGGATTTTCATATTCCAATACGGCTTTCAACATACTTGAACTGATGATAGAAGAAGTAACGGGCCGTGACTTCGCGGAGTATATGAAAAACGAGATACTGCTTCCGCTGGGAATGGAACGTTCAAACTTTACATGGAGTGATTCGTTCACTCCACCTGTTCCCAACGGTTATGACCTTAACAACAATCCCATACCGGTATACATATATCCAGACAGGGCATCGGGGGGTCTATTCGCATCTGTTGAAGACATTGCTACCTTTATTACTGCGGGCATGAAGGTTAATGGCAAACAGGGAAAAGGAGTACTTCGCGCCGGCAGCGTTGAGACCATGTACACACCGGTGGTGGATATACAGGGCTACATGGCCATGGCTTTTGATTCATATGGACTGGGTCACCTGGTAGAATTTTTTCCGGAAGGGGAGAAAGCGGTTTCACATGGGGGACAGGGCAGCGGCTGGATGACCTTCTTCCACTCGGTACCGGAAACGGGTGACGGGATAGTGATATTCTGCAACAGCCAGAGAAGCTGGCCATTCTTCGGGTATATTCTATCAGACTGGGCGAAGTGGTGCGGTTTCTCGTCCGTTGGCATGGAGAACATCATTACCGGCAGGAAAGGGGTTCTGGTAATTATCAGCCTTCTGCTGGTAGTATTATTATGGCAGCTGTGGCGCCTTGGAAAGGGGCTGGTAACGGGGGGACGTGCGTTTGCCCCACTGTCAGCTGAATCCCGTGTAGTTCGGGGAATAGAGCTGGTTGCTGCGGTTGTACTTGCCCTGATCATGGTGTGGATTGCCAGCCTGAAGTATTTTTTTCTCAACTCAATATTTCCCATACTTGCAGGATGGCTGGGGTTGCTGGTCGTGGCCGGCGCGGTGGTGCTTATGCTCTCGGCATTGCTCCCGGCTGTAAAGAAAGAATGATAAGGATACATTCATGATACTGAGTAAGAAGAAATATAAACTGGTTTCAAAGGTCATTGATGCATGGGAAAAAGGAGGGGTGATAAGCGGGGATATTCCCGGCAGGCTGC
>CAZAOK010000138.1:2732-7404 GCA_964486725.1 uncultured Leptospiraceae bacterium | reverse complement strand
CGCCGGTGTTTTTCGTGCGCGACCCCATGAAGTTCCAGCATTTCATCCATTCGCAGAAACGCCGTGCCGACAGCGGGCTGCGTGACCACGACATGCAGTGGGACTTCTGGACACTGTCTCCCGAAACCGCTCACCAGGTCACCATTCTCATGAGCGACCGGGGAGTTCCCAGGAGTTATCGCCACATGAACGGCTATACCAGCCATACCTACATGTGGGTAAACGCGAAGGGAGAACGGTTCTGGGTGAAGTATCATTTCAAGACAGACCAGGGCATCGAGTTTATCCCCCAGGAAGAGGCCGACCGGATCGCCGGTGAAGACGCCGATTACCACCGACGCGACCTCTTCAACGCGATAAAGGACGGGAATTATCCCAGCTGGACTCTAAAGGTACAGATCATGCCTTTCGATGAGGCAAAGAACTACCGGTTCAATCCCTTCGACCTCACCAAGGTATGGCCCCACAGCGACTACCCCCTGCAAGAAGTGGGACGCCTCACCCTGAACCGCAATCCTGAAGATTTTCACACCCAGATTGAGCAGGCGGCATTTGAGCCCAACAACCTGGTGCCCGGCATTGGGGCAAGCCCCGACAAGATGCTGTTGGCCCGCCTGGTCTCATACGCCGACGCCCACCGTGCCCGGCTGGGGGTAAACTACAAGCAGATCCCGGTAAACAAACCAAAAGCCCCCGTGCACAGCTACAGCAAGGGTGGTGTCATGCGGATTGAGAACGTGTCTGACCCGGTATACGCCCCAAATTCGAAGGGGGGCCCGGAGGCAGACGGCAAACGTTACCCGGAGGACGCCGTATGGAGTGCTGATGGAGAGTTTCTCCGTGCCGCCTACACGAAGCACAAAGACGATGACGACTTTGTACAGCCCGGCAACCTGGTACGAAACGTCATGAATGACGGGGAACGCGACCGCCTTGTGGCAAACGTGGTTGGACATCTCAGTAACGGCGTGAGCGAACCGGTGCTCAAACGTGCATTCGAGTACTGGCACAACATCGATAAAGAGATAGGCGACCGCATTGAGAAAGGTGTGAAGGGTAAATAAATAGAACCACAGAGGTCCAGAGACACAGAGGAGGATATAGATTGTCATTTACTTCATTAATGAAAAGGAATTTGAGTATCTCCCCCCGCCGAAGGCGGGGGGAGATGCAGGATTATTATTCAGTTTAGAATAATTTTGATTATTCAGCATGGCAGCTGAGTAATTACTTTTATACTAATAATACAGACATAAAAAATCCTTTCTCTGTACCTCAGCGCCTTCTACAGGTTCTTCGCGAAGGTACTTCGAAGTCTTCCAATGTGTATACCAAACTGCTCTGACAGCCGGCCCTCGTCCGCGGCATGCTGTATACCCATTGCGATGAAGGCCCGCCGCATGGATACCCTGTATTTTCGCGAAAGGCTGATAGTCTCAAGGGTGGACAGCCGCATAATGAAGGAGAAAGAATAACGGTATATTTCATCACAGAACTCCCGTATATCATCATCAAGGGCGTTTGGATGAAAATGCATCACCAGGTTATGGGTGGTCACATGAACCAGTCCTGACCGGTACCGCCACCTCTGAAAGCTTCAATATCTTCAGGCAGATGGGTGACGGCACATCATCTCGGCCGAAAGTAAAAGCCTGCTTGAAATCGCCGCCCCCTTCCATTGCGCAATCCCGTGAAAAGCACCTCTATTATGCCCCATATACTTGAAACCTGTACACCTGTGGAAGAAGCGTTAGAAGTATTGCAGTTCAGCTCCATCATCTTCAGCACATTGCTGGGGCAGGTGATGTTTCACGTGCTGGTTGCCGATGCCGCCGGGAATACCGCCATCGTGGAATTCATGGACAAGACCAGGGTCATCACGAAAGAGAAGGATTACCTGCTCATGACAAACTTCTACGCCTCCGACCCGGCCATACCCTGGAACAACCATGTTGAAGGGTGCGGCATATACGACCTGGACAACCTGGCCATGCGCCTGTACGTCCGCAATGATTTTACAAGCCCCCGTGACTTCCACCTGCCAGAAGAGCTGCAGAAGTGGAACAACAGCTATTGTATGGAACAATCCATACCCTACATCTCCCCGACCGCCTCAAGCACCATCCGGGCAAACTTCCCGAAATCAAGGGCCTTCTCCCTGTGATGGGTTGCCCCCAGGCGCACGATCACCAGGTCGTTCTCCGGGAATATTGCCACACGCTGCAGGTTGAACCCGCTCATATAGAACATTGAAGGGGGAAGTTCCGCGTAGCTTCGCCGCATTTCGTCCGTTCGAGGCTTACCGGGATTCAGCCATATCTGCGCCCCGTACTGTTTGTGAGAATCACACGTGGGGGTTGTGCAGTACCGCATCCAGTCGGGAGGCAGAAGCTGTCGGCCTTCCCACTTCCCCTTCTGCAGAAAGAACTGTCCCATGCGGGCCCAGTCACGGGCGGTGGCGAACATGTAGCTTGAGCCCACGAAATTGCCCGAGGCGTCGGGCTCGATGACGGCACTGTCCATGTGCAGCGGCCTGAACAGGCGCTCCTGCAGGTAACGGTGCACGTCAACCAGGGTGCCCCCCGTTTTCTCTTTCACAATACTCATGATGATGTTGGTGGTGCCGCTTGAGTAGCTCCATTTCTCGCCTGGGGCATGCGCCAGCGGCTTCGCGGCGGCATAGGCTGCCATGTCTGCCCGGTCATACAGCATCCCGGTGGCGTCCTTCATGGGGCCGTAGACTTCCTCAAACTCAAGCCCGCTGTTCATCCGCATCAGGTTGTCCAGGGTGATCTTCGACCGGGGATCATCGGGATCCTGCCACGCCTTCACGGGCGCCGGCCGGTTCACGTCAAGTTTCCCGTCCTTTACCAGCATACCCACAAGGGCACCCGTTATGGACTTGGTCATTGACCAGCCAAGAAGCCTGGTGTCAGGCGTGATATTGTCAGCATACTTCTCGGCGATAAGCCTCCCCTTGTAGACAATCACCACCCCCTGGGTACGCACCGGCAGGGCGTTCTTCTTCTGTAGAAACGCAAAATCAAGGGCTTTTTCAAGCTTCTCCCCGTCCACCCCCCGGGGAAGACTTCGAAGGTCAACCATGTTACCCGCAGGCCACAGCAGTATATCAGAATTTCTGAAGGACGGGGTCGCTCCCTTCACCTGCCGCATAAGATCTTCCCGGGTTCTTTCTACCAGCACCGTACAGCCGAATCCCTCCCGGTACACGGCGGTCTTTTCCTGAAAAAACCCGAGGCCAACGGAGGTGACCTCCCTTTTCTCCCGGTCTATACTGTTTGATATCAGCCCGAAGAGAGGATTGGTTGGATTGATCTCTTCTGTCACGATGTATTCAGGGTCACGATCTGACAGGAAGACCTGTGAACAGAGATACTTGGAAGAGTAGCCTGTACCAATGGGCAGCGCGTTGTATATAAAGTAAATTCCATAAATAAAAACGATAGCGAAGAGAATAAGAAAACCGTAGATAATACCCCTTGTGTATTTTTTCATTGGGGAACCTCCTGGAGATGAATTGGTTAAGTCATATACCATTACTGGATAATTGTCCAGCGAATTTGTTGAATGGGGTTCATATTGTTATCCATCGTAGACCAATCATATTATAAACATTAAGCAATTAGAAAAAAACCTTGAATAAATTGCCGATACTTTATTTTATATGTATACTTATGAAGATTAATGATATTATTAAACTTATCGAAAAGGATGGCTGGTATCTTCATTCTACCAGGGGTAGCCACAGGCAATATAAACATCCAGAAAAACCTGGAAGAGTTACAATTGCAGGTAAGCTTTCAGATGATATAGCACCTGGCACATTAAACAGTATTATAAAGCAAGCTCAACTAAAGGAGTAAATGCCAGAATGAAAAAATTCTTAATAGTGATAGAAAAAACTGATACTAATTATTCGGCCTATGCACCCGATCTGCCGGGATGTATTGCAACCGGAAATACTGTTGAAGAAACAGAGAAGAACATGTACGAAGCTATCGAGTTCCATCTTGAAGGGCTGAAAGAAGACAACCTCCCAGTACCAGAGTCTTCATCCATTGCCGAGTATGTGGTGATGCAGTAACCATATTTCAGTCATTGTTGGTATTAATATAGTTTTACTCTTCATGGACAGCATTATCAAAACCTTCTTCCTCCACCCTGCTGGCAGTCTGTATCTTCTTGTACAGCCGGTGAAGCTCGGCTGCTTTCTTGCAGCCGTTTCTTTATGGCTTCGGGTGACATGTCAACCGGTGAATTTTTATTTTTCATCTCTATCTGAACTCTCACTGAGCTTCTTTATATCCAGCATGTCCTGGTCGCGGCCATTCCACCGCAAAGTCGCAAAGTTCGCTAAGGGCGCGAAGAAAATGGACATAAAAAATATTTCCTCTTTGCGATTCTCTGCGCCCTTTGCGCCTTAGCGGTTAACCCCCGGCTATTCCCCTTTAAACACAGGATCGCGCTTCTCGGCAAATGCGGTCATCCCTTCTTTCACGTCTTCGGTGAAGAAAAGTTTGGCCAGCTCTTCACGTTCAACCTTCAGGTGCTGCTCGGGCGACACGCTGGGGCTCATGGACATCACCTTGAGAATGGCCTTCACAGAAAGTGGCGGACGTTTTGCCAGTTCCATGCCGAAGGCCACCGCTTC
>CAZAOK010000138.1:0-2632 GCA_964486725.1 uncultured Leptospiraceae bacterium | reverse complement strand
ACTACAACCCGTATGTCCTTGTTCGCCTCGCAGGCGTCGATCTGCGCCCGTATCCCCTCAAACACCTCATGTGACAACTGGTTGGCCTTGGGCCGGTTAATGGTAATAATCCCCACCGACTCTCTCTGTTCAAATAATACATCATCAGGCATGGCGTTCCTCCTCGTAAATTATAATTGCTTCACCGCAAAGTCACGAAGTACGCGAAGTGAGCGAAGAAAAGGTGGTATAGAACAAATATAAATTATTTCCTCTTTGCGATTCTCTGCGTCCTTAGCGCCTTAGCGCCTTAGCGGTAAATAAATATACTAATTCTTTCTGTACCTCTGTGCCCCTGTGGTGATTTTTTAATCCTTTTCTATGAATTGTAACAGGTCATATGGATTCAGTTTAAGGGTGTCCTCTTTGCCTTCTTTATTGATAAACTGCAGGTAGACATTTTCTTCTTTTCCAGTTGATTTGCCGTAAATGTCCGTGAAGCCGGTGAGTGACTGGGTGTCAATATCTAACATGACGCGCTTCATTGCCGGCAGGTAGTAGAGCCGGTACCGGGTTTCCACCCTGCCCTCTGCTTTTGCCGGCATGCGGATGACGATGGCCCAGTAGTTGCCGGGGCTGGTGTCTACCAGCTGAAACACGGAATCCACGTCGCTTACAAGCTTCCTGTCACCAACTGTAATGGTATTCTGCGATTCGTTGATCACAGGTTTTTTCGCAAAGGGAAAGGATATCTCCGAGATACAGGTGTCCTTATACTTCGAGCCCTGGTACACTTCTTTGATGGTGAGGCCGGCAACCAGTTTCATTTCAACCGCGGTATCTTTTTTCTCTTCACGCAACTTTTTGACCAGGGCACTGATCCTTGAATAATCGACATCCGGTGAAAACGTGATCTCCTCCATCCTGTCATCGAAGGTGACGGTTTTCGTTTCACCCGTGTGGTAAAGGGTATACTCCTGCCCGGTCTGGGTCACATGTCCAGCCACGGGTACTGCCACGTGAAAGGCAATGTCAGCCCTCTTCACCCGGCTGTTCTTTTCATACAACTCTTTTGATTTATGATAACCGTTTCGAATTGACATACCATCAACATGCCAGGGGACGGATACGTACACCGTTTCCCCCACGCCGTACCCATCCTTCTCACCCTCGCACCAGCACGTGGCGTTGTCGCCGTCACGCAGGTTCTTCGGGTGGTATTTGCCCCATTCCATGGGCGAGTCGGGTTTGTCAAGCTGCGATGTTTCCCCCACCCCGTTTTCCAGCACCAGGGTAAAGTGATTTGAAGTATCTACTTCACGGCATCCCGTTATGATCAGAGGCAGGATAAGTAGTATCACGAAGAGTAAGCAGTATGGTTTATACGTCATGGCAACCTCCCGGCAGAAAGGTTTTCTTCTGTCTTTCGTTTTTCTTTATATGCAGCAATGGCGGGCGAAGTTTTGTGTATCGTATTTGAAATTGGGATATAAATGCAAGGAAATGTCAAGGGAAATCATCTTATGTATGGAACATGTTTTTATATTATGGCCTGTAGCATACATCGAAGATACTAATGCCTACTCCGGGTCCAACGTTTGCTGACCAGTTTTGTCCACTCTTAGAATATGCAATCAATCCGTTACTTCCTACTACAACGAACATACCGTTACCATAGGTTATTTTGTTAATACTTTGATGAGTAGCAAAAGGACCTTCCCATGTAAAACCGTTTTCAGATGTATATACAACCCCTCCAGATCCAACATTTTTACTTCCTACTGCCACAAAGGTTTTATTTCTATATAGAATACACTGAAAAGTAACATTTGTACCTGCTGTTACATTACCAGACCAGTTATTACTGTCTCCAGTCTGTGAAATTCGTATCAATCCTTCTAAGTTATTAACACCAGCAATAACAAAAATAGTATTGCCATAGGCAACGTCACTAATCATATCATCTTTATCTGGAGCAGGTTGATCCTGCCAGTTTTTACCATCAGTGGATATGGAAATATTTTGTGCGCCAGGTTCTGGAAATGCAAAAAATATGTCATTACTATATGCAATCTTCGATACATTGCTGCCAATAGCGATACCCTGTCCCAGGGACCAGTTTATTCCATTTGTTGAATAATAGATCTTCGCATTGCCTCCAAAACCACCACCAACAAGAAACAATCCGTTATTATAAGAAACTGTATTCAGATAATCATTACTATCTATACCTGTTTCAACCGAAGTATATGAAACCCAGTTTTTCCCGTCACTTGATATCCAAACCGGATCTCCAAAATTTGTAGTACCAACAAACTTGCCTTGGCCGTATGATACTGTAGTTAACGTGTTGGTTCCGATACTTCCACCCACTCTCCAGCTCTTCCCGTCTTCAGAAATATACGAATTCCCGTCATCCGCAATCGCCACAAACAACGGGTCGCCGCTGCCCCGGTACGAATCCATGGCATCACCAGGCCCCATGTCACAGGCGGGGAAGGCCATTAGAATGGTATATATAATAAGTACTGTTAACAAACCCCGACCAGTCATATCTACTCCTCCCGGGAAGCCGTAGAACTATAAAGATGTACCTGCCAGTTACTGCCCCATTATAATTCACACAAGAGGGTGTAGTGAATAACAGGGGGGT
>CAZAOK010000137.1:0-7694 GCA_964486725.1 uncultured Leptospiraceae bacterium | reverse complement strand
TAACTGTATCATTACACAAAAATATTGAATCTGCTGAGATCAAACTTCCCCGGCTTTATAAAAACAGAAAAGTTAACATAGAGGTACTGGAAGAATAGTACACACACGCAATAATCCAATATGCGGAGGGGGGGCTAATGATAAAATATCAGCACAATCTATTACCATGTTATGAGTATCTTGTGTTAATTCTGGTATCTCTAATAGTTTTACTTGTGCCCTTTGAATTACTGGCAAAAAGTCAATTCATATTACATGATGAACACCTGGATGGAAGATTTATAGGTAAATTCCTCGAATATGCTGAAGACGAGAACGCTTCAATGCAGATAGAGGATGTTACCAGGAAGAATTTTTCTTCAAATTTCCAGGAGTCATCTGAAGATACCCTGTCATTTGGATACACATCTTCTGCATATTGGATCCGTATTTCTGTACTCAATCCATCAGATGAAAACAAAACCTGGTACTTGGAGGATACACATTTTGGTATAAATACAATAGAATTATATTCCAGAGATAATGCGAAATATACCAGGCATGTTGCCGGTAACTATCATATTAACGACAACGATTTAGATGAGATCCATCATTCATTTAAACTGACAACCCCACCTGGTAAAAAAACATATTATCTCAAATATGTTTCAAATGGTGGAATCACAATATCACTTAGATCCCTGTCTAAAGATATCCTTGTAATAGAAAAAAGAAACACAACCGCAATAATGGCAACATTTTACGGAATTCTACTTGTCATGGTTATCTACAATTTAATTACATTCTTATCGACGAGGAAGCTGAGTTATATATTTTATGTTTTACATACGATATGCCTGATGATCCAATCTCTTACCCTGGACGGATATGGCTACTTACTGTATGTTCCATCAAATAATATCTTTATGAATCTGCCAATACCATTTATATCCCTTTCAGCATTAACAGGTATTCTTTTTTCAAGATCATATTTAAAAACAGCAGTACATACACCATTAATTGATAAATATCTGTTGCTTCCTCTTATTATTATTCAAGGTATATTCTCAATAATATATTTACCTGTATTTAACTTCATATCAATTCAATACAAAAGTTATATTCCTTATACCATTTCGATTCCAGTAGTATTTGCAATGGTAACTGTTATTGCTGCGTTTATCCTTGGAGTACTATATACTTCAAGAAAGATCAGGGAAGGATATTTCTATTTCGCAGCTTACATACTTCTACTGGCTGGCAGCATGTCACTTTTCTTAAGGGATGCGGGTATACTTCCATATTCCTTTTTTACTACATACGGTTATCATATAGGTATCGTTTCTTTATTACTTGTCTTTTCTATTGGTATGGGAGACCAAATCAATAACATGCGTAAAGAGCTTTTGAGATTCAATGAGAAATTAAAGCTCAGGGAAAAAGAAGCTATAGACCATGCAGAAAACCTTCAAAAAGTTATACATACTATATCATCAACTTCAACTGAACTTGTCACAATTAGCAATGAACTTTCAGAGATTGGTAAAAAATTGTTGGACATTTCCCAGGAACAGGCTGCCGGCTCTGAAGAACTATCTTCCTCATTCGAACAACTTACATCATCTACCACTTATATTTCCGAAAATACAAGTAAACAAAACAGGGAGGTCGAAGAAACTCAAAAGCTTATAAAACTACTACAACTGGCTATGGAAGAAGTATCAGATGGCAATTTGAAAGTTATTGACAGTATTTCTTCGATTTCTAAAACAGCGAACAATACTGAAGCCAGCTTAAAAGAAATGTTAAATAAAATGGAAGTAATCCACGAAGGCGGAGCACTAATAGAAAACTTTATATCAATGATATATGATATATCTGACAAGATAAACCTTCTTTCACTAAACGCGGCCATAGAAGCTGCCAGGGCTGGTGATACGGGAAGAGGGTTTGCAGTTGTCGCGGATGAGATTGGTAAACTTGCAAATGCAACTTCAACCAATTCGAGACAAATAACAAATGAAATATCCCGAATATCAAAAGATATAAAAGATGGAATGGATATTGTTACAAATACAAAAGAATCTACCGAGTCGGTATTCCAAAAGATAGAGATTATCAATAATCAAACGGATACGGTAATCAAGCTGATTACAAACCAGGGTAACGCACTGAAAGAGGTTATCACACAGGAAGAAATAATACAAGGTCTGTCCAGTGAAATCGCTAATGCGACATTTGAACAGACAACAGCAATGGCAGAAACCATGACAATGATAAACAGGCTCTCAGAAATGTCACAGGAGCTTAATGACTTTAATATTAAACTGTTTGGATTCACAGAAACGATCAACAAGAAAGTGATTGTACTTGATGAAATTATTTTTCAGGGCAGGTAAGCAATTATCGTTTCATTTTTTTATAGTGCTTGTTTCTGTATTTTGTTGGTGTATACCCTGACATTTTCATGAACCAGTCATAAAATGATGATGCTGAATTGAACCCGACGGAGTATGATATTGATGTCACTGATTGGCTAATATCTTCAAGAAGCAACCTCTTCGCCTCTTCAACCCTGTATTCATTAATATAAGTATTAAAATTTTTGTTCAACCTGGCATTAAGAACTTCGGATAATTGGTAAGGTTCTATTGCTAATTTTTCGGATAATGATTTAATTGAAAGTGTCTCATCTTTATAAAGCTCTTCTTCCTCCATGAGAGAATGCAGCTTTTTTAAAATTTCCGGGATATTCAATGACTCAATTTTTGATTTAGCATAACGCATCTCATTTTTTTCTTCATTAAGAAGTAAAAAATAATAAGGATATCGTTTCCCCATCAGGTATATGACTATTACTACCGCGGTTGTCATCAATCCAATTAGCTTAATTATTTGAAAATAAAAAGTGTCATCGAGATGAAACACATTATAAATGATCATTCCAATAAAATAAGTCAAAATTATTAACGCACTAAACACTAATATAATAAAAGTAAAATATGTTATTTTATTTGCATGTAAATACTTTTTGTTATACAGGTAATCACTTTGCGTAAGAAAAACAACAATATAAATAATTCCCGAAATCATGATAATAACCAGTATGATAGAATATAACAGGTTAAATGGTGAACCAGCATCAAACGAAGGTGGTTCCATTGAGATTGCTCTTTTGAATTCAGCACTTTGAAAATAGAAGGGAATCAACAAAGCAACAATTACAAATGCCGGGAAAAAATGTAAAAGTTGCTTTTTGGAAATAGTATAGTCCACCCTGCTGAGTGATTTAAAAAGAAAATAGATCAAGGGGATTGTAATATACAAAAATGGCACCTGGATCAATTGCAGATGAGGATACAGTATGTGTATATCATTAGTAATAACACCATTATAGAATTGCCATATAGCAGCTGATATATAAAGAATAATTAAAAGGTATGACTCAGTATAACGTTTTTTCTCTACCAGTTGACCAACAGCCATGGTAATTGCAAGAAAACTTCCATATAATATAATGTATAGAGTAAGATTGTTCATGTTAGCATCTACTCAATTAAAGATATTTTTGTAACTAATCAGCTATGACTAAAAATATCGATCATTTGATTCATAATGCAAAAGGAATTGGATCATCTCCCCCCGCCAAAGGCGGGGGAGATGATGAATTAATATTCATTTTATAATAATTTTGATTATTCAATATGACAGCTGAGTAATTACATATTTTTTACAAATCTTCCATGGCACTTTTTTCAACAATCTCATCTACACAAATTCCGTTTTTATTTGTAATGATGTAAGATGGTAATAATACAATTATATCGTGACAAGAATTTTTTATAAATTAAAACGTTAAAAACAAAAAAAGCTCCTTGTTACAGGAGCTTTTTTTATCACCTGTCAGTATTCCCTACCCCAGGGCCTTCTCCATTATTGAATTCAGCCGCTTTACGAAACTGGCGGGGTTCTTGATCTCCACTCCTTCAACCAGCAATGCCTGTTCAAGAAGCAGCCGACCCACGTTTTCAAACATTGCATCATCTTCAATTGTTTTCATGAAGGTGACGATCTTATGTGAGGGGTTGATCTCCAGCACGGGCTTTACGTCTCCCATTTCGCCCTGTCCCATGGCCTTGAGAATATGCTGCATCTGCAGTGTTGGGTCATGCTGGTCGAACACTATGCATGATGGTGAATCTTCAAGCCGGGAGCTGGCTTTCACGTCCTTCACCTCTTCTTTGAGAAGTTCTTTGAGCCTGGTGATTACCGGTTCTACTTCTTTTTCTTCTTCGCGGTCTTGGTCGGTTTTCAGGTCTTCGGCTGAATCGGTTCTGTTAACGGATTTCAGCGGTATCTCGCCATACGTTCCCACCTGTGAGAAAATGATATCATCGAGCTCATCATCCATGATGAGAACCTCGATGTCTTTTTTACGGTACATCTCAAGCAGGGGTGAATTCCGAAGGTTTTCTTCTTTTTCACCGGTTATATAAAATATGGCATTCTGGTCGGGCTGCATGCGCGACTTGTACTCTTCAAGGCTTGTAAAATTTTCCGCCTTCGTTGATTTAAACCGTACCAGCTCCAGCAGGGTTTCCCTGTTGGCAAAGTCCTGGTAGAGCCCTTCCTTCATAGGCCTGTTGTATTCTTTGATAAACCGGGTGTATTTCTCCGGATCGTTTTTGGCGAGGTTCTGGAATTCTTCAAGCAGTTTTTTCACCGATGAGGACTTGATTTTCGCAAGCACCCTGTTCTGCTGCAGAATTTCACGGCTCACGTTAAGGGGCAGGTCTTCTGAATCTATGATTCCCTTCACGAACCGCAGGTAGGTTGGCATAAGCTCACGCTCATCATCGGTAATAAACACACGCTTCACGTAGAGCTTTACACCGGGCTGATAATCGGCGTAATACATGTCAAATGGCGCCTTTTCGGGCACGTAAAACAGTGTTGTATATTCAAGGGTGCCTTCTGCCTGCGTGTGCACCCACATTAGTGGATCGCCGGTGTCATGGGCTATGGTTCTGTAAAATTCCCTGTAATCCTCGTCGGTGAGGTCGCGCTTTGACTGCTTCCACATGGCAGAAGCGGCGTTTATCTGCTCCACCTTCTGCTCTTTCTTCTCTGTTTTGTCATCTCCCTCTCCTTCGAAAACTGTTTCTTCAAAGTGCAGGTATATGGGGAATGGTATGTGATTTGAATATTTTTTAATGATGCTTTCTACACGCCATCGGTTGGCAAACTCCTTCCCATCTTCGGAAAGATACAGGATAACTGTTGTTCCAGCAGTATCGCGTTGAGCCGGTTCAATTTCGTATTCGCCGCGGCCATCACTTGTCCATTTGAATGCTTCTTCTTCACCTGCTTTTCTGCTGATTACCTCTACTTTTTCGGCAACCATGAATGATGAATAGAAGCCCACACCGAACTGGCCTATCATGTTGGAATCTTTCTTTTTGTCACCGGTCATCTGCTCTATAAACGAACGGGTACCTGAGCGGGCTATGGTGCCAAGATGTTCAACCAGGTCTGCTTCGTTCATGCCTATACCTGTATCACTTACCGTGAATGTTCCGTTCTCCTCATCGAAGGAAATGTCGATTCGCGGATCGAAGGGATAGTCTTTAAAGGCATCATCGGTGAAGTTGAGATATTTCAACTTGTCAAGGGCATCAGAAGAGTTGGATACCAGTTCCCTGAGAAATATCTCTTTGTGTGAATACAGGGAATGGATGATGAGGTGCAGTAACTGGTTTACCTCAGTTTCAAATTTTCGTGTAGTCATTGTTCTACTCCTTGTTGTTCTGTTAAAATAATAATATTTCAGTTTATTATAAGTTACGCCGGGGAATAATAATTATACATTCACTCTGTAGCAATTTCAAAAGAAATGTTACAGGGGACGGCAAATACTTATTCTTAAATCACACTCTTTACCCTGTTTTTCAACTGCTCCTTGTACTGGTCAATATCTATTGTTACTCCCGCCACACCTGTTTCCATGGCTGCCTTTGCGACGGCGGGTGCCACCACCTGCAGCAACCTGGGATCAAATGGCTTGGGTATAATATAGTCACGTCCGAATTGCAACTTCACGTCACCGTAGGCCCGGCACACTTCTTCGGGTACTTCCTCCCTGGCAAGTCGGGCCAGTGCCCACGCGCAGGCAAGCTTCATCTCTTCGTTGATGGCCGAGGCCCTCACATCGAGGGCACCCCTGAAAATGAATGGAAATCCCAGCACGTTATTCACCTGGTTTGGGAAGTCAGACCGGCCGGTGGCCATGATAACATCGTCCCGTACGCCGATTGCCCTGTCATAGGGTATCTCGGGATCCGGGTTTGCCATGGCAAATACTATCGGTGAAGATGCCATGGAGGACAGCATCTGGTCGGTAACCACGTCGGCCACTGATACGCCAAGAAACATATCAGCACCATCCAGCGCGTCGGCAAGGGTTCGTCTGCTGGTGTCAACCGCAAAGTATTCTTTCTCGGGGCCCATGCCTTCTGTTCTTCCGCTATAGATCACACCCCTTGAATCGCACATGATAATATTCTCACGTTTTGCACCAAGAGACATGGCAAGGTGAGCGCACGCCACCCCTGCCGCGCCTGCACCGTTAAACACGATTTTTATGTCAGCTATGTCTTTCTCTGCTATCAGCAGCGCGTTTATGATGCCTGCGGCACTGATTATGGCGGTTCCATGCTGATCGTCATGAAAGACAGGGATATCAAGCTGTTTCTTCAGCTCGCGCTCGATGTAAAAACATTCAGGTGCCTTTATATCTTCCAGATTGATACCGCCGAATGTGGGCTGCATCAGGCGGCAGGCTTTAATTATCTCATCGGGATCATCTGTATCAAGTTCGATATCGAACACATCAACATCAGCGAATCTTTTAAAGAGAATACCCTTCCCTTCCATAACAGGCTTTGATGCCAGCGCTCCCATCTTCCCAAGGCCAAGCACGGCTGAACCATTTGAAACTACCGCAACGAGATTCCCTTTTGCGGTGTATTCGTACGCGGTTGCCGGGTTTTCGGCTATTTCTCTCACCGGCCATGCTACTCCCGGTGTATAGGCAAGGGACAGGTCTTCCTGCGTGGCACAGGGTTTTGAGCTTATAACCTCGATCTTGCCCTTCCTGTCGCCTGTATGGTAGGTAAGGGCTTTTTCCCTGTAATTGTTTTCAGATGTGTTACTCATTATGTTCATTCCTTTCATTGATTATGAAGATTACAACCATAGCTGAAGGGGCCTTTTATGTATAGAATTTTTCTCTCTTTCCTGATTCCCGGGAATGAAAAACTGCCATTTCTCACAGCGGCACGAAAATATATACATATCCTGAACTATTATACCTATAATCTGAAAGAAACTAAACAGCTGTTTCTCACGGAGGCACGGGGCACACGGAGGGGTGATCAATAAAGGTAAGTTTCTCTATTTCAGTATATTAAACAATTGTTGTAAAGCTTGATACAGGGTATAAATTTTTACAGGCTAATAAATATATAAATTCAAATCAGAAGCCACATATATATCCTTTAACTGTAAAAACTTTAATGGGTCATTCCGGATTTTTGGGAAAAATCATCATAATATATTATATATCCATGAATCTTTGTTATCTATCCAAAAAAGCTTATTCTATCATACGGCTTTAAATACATGAAACCGCCCGCTTCGCTCGACGCCGTGCTGAG
>CAZAOK010000136.1:0-7731 GCA_964486725.1 uncultured Leptospiraceae bacterium | reverse complement strand
TTTAAGACGCGCCGCCAGCGTTCGTTCTGAGCCAGAATCAAACTCTCCGTTATAGTATAAACTTTGAGTTATTTGATTCGAAGTTTTTAAAGCTTCTTAAGCTTCATGCAAAAATGAAACCATTTACGTGTGTATTACTACTCAGTTTTCAAAGAACCTTCGCTGTTTAAAATACCCAGCATCACTGGGCACGATAAGCAATAACAGCTTTTTGAAGGAAATATACCCACTTTTTCGTACATCGTCAAGTACATCGTTGACCTTGACAACTTTGTCTAAACAGTGCGAAAAAAGTTGGTATGTAAATTAAAAGATCTGATGTTCTCCGCGTTAAGCGTAATGAACATTTAGTGAAACACGGCCTTATTGTCAAGCTTTTAAAAATTATTTTTTAAAAAGTCACCAATTTTTTCCGGTTCACTTAGCGGAATTGCTTTTTGTTTTCCGCAGCGGATTGCAATTAAAATCATGTGCCTGCAATTGTCAATAAAAAAATACAATTTTTTCATTTTCTTTGGCAATCCCTGTATTGTTTCTTAACAGGCTTTTATAACTTAGCGCATTACAGGCAGCTTCCACTTTTTTTTCTATCAAACACAATATTTTTTGCGATTTGGAAAATTATATTTTCCTGTACAGCAGATCCTCGTATCCCTGCAGCATAAAAAAAGCAGCCCGGTCAAAATACAGCACAACCCTGTTATTCAGAGAGACTGCTTCCTTGTATACGGTGGGGTCATCATACAGCTTGTCAAGTACGAACAGCCAGAGATGTCTTTTCTGTAACGTCATTGCCTTAACAGCCTGCGAGAAGGGAATACCCTGCTCGAAACGTTCATGTCCTATTTTCCTGTAATGAACCGCAATCTCTTCTTTCGAATAATTTCTTGCTATCCATTTTGAAAGCTCCCGGTAAAGATTGTCCGCATATTCATAAATTATCTGCCTGTCAAGATTCTGAAACGCAATAGTATCGGGATGCCTCAACAGGTTATTCATATACTGCTCTGTTATTTCCTGATGATTTTCCTCTATCAATTGAACGAATCTGTTGGTGAGCACACTTTTCAATTTCATTTTATTACTCTATGCTGAAATATTATTTCATTTAATAATTTGTTCTATTACAAAATGTAGTAAAAGTATATATATCAGTAAAGAACTTTTTCTACCTGTATAGCACCCTGAATTCAGACATATACTTGTCAGCAATATTTTTGTTATCAACTATGAGAATATTTTCATCATTTCTCTTGCTTGCGTTTTTCGAGTAATTGTAAGAACCCGTAATTACCCTGCAACCATCAATTATTATAACCTTGTGATGCATACTGTAGGGATTTTTATCCACAATAACCGGAATTCCCTCAAGTTTCATCTTAACATATTCAGAATATTTTGATCCTGAACCTCTCTTTTCAAATATTCCACTTACTGTTACGCCCCTCTTGTGAGCCCTGATCATTTCTTCACCAATAGCATCGCTTGTAAAAGAAAAAGCCATAAAATGAATGGATTTTTTTGCCTTCCTCAACCTTTTACAAATAATCCGTTCTATATCATCTTCAGGGGAAAAATACGCGTTAATATTAGTATCCAAAATCTTCACATAGTACTTTTTGGAGAATACAGGGAAAGGAATAAACTCTTTTCTGTTTCCAAAGATCCTGTATTTAAACATTTCAATAAATTCCGAGTGGAAAACATCAGCCAGGTCGCTGGAATTAATAACGATAGCATTATTATTATTTCTGAATGCACCATTATGAGTAAGATTATACGAACCAGTCCATACCAATTTTTTATCAATGATAATGAACTTGTTATGCATCAGGCCGCTTCGCTGGTCACCGACTACCGGTATACCGCATGATACAAGTTTCGAAATCGTTTCTTCCCCTGTATTATCACTTTCTATCACAAGTTTTACCTGCACCCCCCGCTTATGCGCCTGAATGAGCGCAGAGACAACATCATGGGACGTCAAGTCATAGAACGCGCCCAGCACCTCTTCCTGTGCACTGCCTATCAATTCGATCAACGCGGTGCGCGGGTGACCGGCAGAGATATTTTTATGTCCTGAATATGGTGTCGTAAAATATACCGACCAGAATGACTCATCAGCCATAATAACGCCGGACATAAAGACAATGATAATCGTAATCTGCAGCAATTTTTTCATTATCAGTACCTGCCTACCGCTACCCGGATAATTGTTCGCTCTTTTCCCATAGCATATTTTCGTATTCAGTAAAACGAAGCTGGTCTTCATTTCCCGGAAAGATAAGTTTCACCTTGGATACAAGTGTGAAATATGATGGAAGCTGGTTCTTTTGATCAAGTCCCTCTATCATTTCCCGTATTTTCTCATCATCCCGTTGCAGAAGGTAAAAATAAAATTGGAAGGATACTTTTAATTCCTCGAGTTTGCTACTGTACTTCTTTATATCTTCTGAATTTTCAGCGTTTTCCAGCATTGTTTGTAAAAAGCTTATGATGTATTCAATATCAACCGGCTGGAGATCAAAATCAAGCATCAACTGCTTAACCCGTGAAAGATGCATCTTTCGCAAATGTACCCTGGCCAAAAAAACCGGGTTCTGCGAAAGCATATTCAGATCAACATCATCCACGTCTGTTTCTTTGTTAGTATTTTTTTCAGCTTCCACACCTTCTGCACTATCCTCTGTAACATCGGCAGGTCTTGCTTCAGAGGCAAGCAGTACAATAGAATCAGGGCACTTGTTTTTAATAACTATTATATCATTTTTTGATATACTTTGATCAACTATGATATAGCCGGGCTGCTCTTCCTTTCCCTTTATCTCTTTTACCAGCTGTCCAAGGTTACTGTAATGAATAATTTTTACAGGCACCATATCAATTATGGAATCTGTGTTAATGAAGATATATTTTCTCCTGCTTTCCCGATCATCCTGGTAAGGAAGTACAAGACTGTCTTTGCTTACTTTCACCAGTGACATGTCCTGATTATAATTATTTCGTACTTTAAAATGGGGTCCCAGGAAAAGAACCTTTAACACGGGATGAAATGGTTTTGATTTTTTCCCATCCTTGAATACAGACGCCCCCTTTCTGTCAAAAATAAGGTACCTGTCATTATCAAGGAATATTTTTACAATATACCCTTTTGGTGTTTTCTCTTCAAGTACATTCATATAGTAAAACCTGCCAGATGGAAATTAATCCCACCAATGTTTTCCGCTTTTTTTATTTAGCCAGAGACCCGTCCATGCTACCAGTGTACGCGTCAAAAAATAAAGAACTATTTGTATAAACTGTCATATTTAATCATTTTCACCACGGGAACACAGCTGGACAAGGAATCATATTAAAAAAAATATTCACAAAGTAAACGCAAAATACATAAAATACATTATTCATTGAAACTATGCTGTTATTATTTTGTCATAATTTAATCAACTCACGGGTATAATAAAACAATTGACAATCAGGTATTTGAAAAGCTGTAATCAAGTCATAATAATTCTTCAAGATATGGAGATATGAATGCACAGGATAAATGTCATACGGAAATATTTTTATCCCGCCACAATTGCGGGATGCACAAGCCAGCTGGATGATTCACACGGCCCGGAACAACTCCTTGAAGATAATGATTCTTTCTGGTCATCAGGTAAGAATAACTCAATTATACCTGAACACGTAACCCTTGACCTCCAGGAACTACAGGCCGTTAATTATGTTGAGATTTACCCATCCGCAAACGGGAAAACCACATTCCCAACTGATTTCCGTATTGAATACAGTAGTGACGGGACATTCTGGCAGATTTTATGTACTGAATCAAAGTTCTACTTCGAAGAAGAAGAGCTGTACCGACTTCAGACAGGGCTTATACATACACGTTTTATTCGAATGTTTATCACCCGTCCTATCAAGGTAGGTACCCGTTATTTTTCTGAACTGGGACAGTTCAGGTGTGGTATTGCGGGAGCGCATTCTTTTTCCGCCAGCAGTACCTCATCCTACGAACATGAAGTCAACATGATGCTTGATGATAATCCAGATAGTTACTGGGAATCAGAAACCACGTCATCCACTTCACGCCAATCAATTGATATCGACCTCGGATATGTGTTTTCTCTTAATTATATCAGTCTTCTAACCCCTTCAGGGGATATAAATGGTTTTCCTGAACAATTTTCAATTGAAATAAGTGCTGACAACAATATCTGGACACCTGTTATAGAAGAAAAGCGGTTCCGTTCAGAGCCGGCAACCACCTATGCCTGGAATACCGGAATTGCCAACGCCCGTTATATTCGGCTTGAGCTAAATACAACCAGCCTTGGGAAAGAAACATTTGGTGCCCGCATAGCCGGTATTGGCATTTTTTCCGCGTCCACAGAGAACGCTCACACACATACAATTGGTGATATAACTCCAAACGCGTCAATTTTTCAGGCCGGTATTGTACGTCTGGCAAAAGATGGCGAAGACACACATGGGTGCGTGGTACAGGGCAGTGACAGGCGTCTCAGGGACGCCACCACAATATTTAAAGGTATTGTACAGCTTGCCGAGGACGGAATGGCAAGAGAAGGACTAGTCGCCCAGTCATCTGACTCCAGGCTGAAACCGGCAACAGAGATCAAACACGGCATTGTGCGCCTTGCGTATGACAGGGAGAACACTCATGACGCGGTTGTGCGGGGAAGCGATTCCAGGTTGATGGAAGCTACCGAATCTGGTTTCGGCATTGTGAAAATATGCCCGGACGGCCTTGATTCAGAGCAGGGAGTTGTCAGGGGTAACGATTCCCGTCTTCAATACGCTACCAGCATCTCACCGGGAATCGTAAGACTTGCAGATAACGGGGAACAGTCCCAGGGCAGTGCTGTTCAGGGCAATGACAAACGACTGCGGCAGGCCACCACTACCTATCCCGGTATCGTCGAACTGGCTGAAGACGGGGAAGATGAAGAAGGGATTGCTGTCCAGGGTAATGACAGGCGGCTAAAAGACGCAACCACCATAACCAAAGGTATCACTGAACTGGCCGAAGACGGGGAAGACGCCCCCGGTGTGGCGGTTCAGGGAAACGACAAAAGGCTGAAGGATGCTACTACCACAACAAAGGGTATCGTTGAACTGGCGGATAACGGAGAGAACGCTCCGGGTGTAGCCGTTCAGGGAAACGACAGACGGTTGAAAGATGCTACCGAAAGCGAAACGGGTATCTTGCGATTCGCTGCCGATGGGGAAGACAGCCCTTTAGCAGCGGTTCAGGGTAGTGACAGAAGACTTAAAGATGCCTCTGAACAATCAACCGGGATCATGCGTTTTGCAACCGATGGGGAAGACAGCCCTTTAGCAGCGGTTCAGGGCAATGACAGGCGACTGCGACAGGCCACCACTACCTATCCCGGTATCGTCGAACTGGCTGAGGACGGGGAAGATGAAGAAGGGGTTGCTGTCCAGGGTAATGACAGGCGGCTAAAAGACGCAACCACCACAACCAAAGGTATCACTGAACTGGCCGAAGACGGGGAAGACGCCCCCGGCGTGGCGGTTCAGGGAAACGACAAAAGACTGAAGGATGCAACTGAACAGTCAAAAGGTATTCTCAGATTCGCTCACGATGGTGACACGTCTCCTATGGCAGCAGTTCAGGGCAATGACAAACGACTGCGGCAGGCCACCACTACCTATCCCGGTATCGTCGAACTGGCTGAAGACGGGGAAGATGAAGAAGGGGTTGCTGTCCAGGGTAATGACAGGCGGCTAAAAGACGCAACCACCATAACCAAAGGTATCACTGAACTGGCCGAAGACGGGGAAGACGCCCCCGGCGTGGCGGTTCAGGGAAACGACAGGCGATTAAAAAATGCAACCATTGCCTCGCCCGGGATTGTCCAGCTTGCAGAAAACGGCCAGAAGGCCAGGGGTCTGGCAGTTCAATCAGATGACATACGGTTACATGACCAGCGCGATCCCCTTCCACATACCCATGACTATGCGGCACGGGATCATGCGCATAATTCACATACCGGCACACTGGCTATTACCAGCGACAGTGCCGTGCCAATGAGTGGAATTGTCCCCCCTTCTGAAGACAGTGCCCCTGTCTGGGCAAAAAACACAAGCAGCGACAGTGGTGGTGCTGGTGTCATTGGTATTTCCCTGTCCCCAGAGAAGACAGTGGGTAAATGCTACGGTATTATAGGACACGGCAGATTCGCCGGCATTAGAGGGCAGTCTCAGGGAGTTGAAAACGGTTCCCCAAGAGGTTGTGGTATAATCGGTACATCCAGATTTGGTGCGGGCGGCGTGTTCTCAAGCGAACATGACTATTCCCTTGTAGTAGATGGCTATGGTGATATCAACGAATACGATGATACATTCAACCTTATTGGAGACGGGAAAGCCCTGAAAGTACACGGTGCATCCGAGTTTTCAGGGACAATACACTTGAAATCGTCTAAAGATGAATATGAATTTCCGGCCAACATAGTAGAAAACTTCGTTGTGGATGATGTTGAATATATTTCACCCGGTGACCTTCTCGTCATCAGCGAAGAAGGTAATTCTGTATTAACCAGGGCCCGCACACCTTACAACAGAGCAGTTATAGGGGTTGTTGCCGGAAACCCGGTTATGAGCATCGACAATACTCAACAAGAGCAGGCAGTATATCCCCTGGCAATTACCGGAAAAGTATTCTGCAAGGTGGACGCCCGGCAAAAGCCGGTGCGCCCCGGAGACCTTATTGTCACCTCCAGTACACCAGGATGCGGCATGGCAGGCGTCATCGATTCATTTGAAAAAATCGGAACCGTTATAGGGAAGGCCCTTGATTCTCTTGAAGACGGCATCGGCCTGATCCCTGTTTTTATAAGTCACAAGTAGGCAGGTTTATGGTGAAAGCTTTCTAAGAATCTCACGTTCTTTACTGGTAAAAAGAACTTTTCGATATTCGTTAATATCCCGGGCTATCACCTTGCTCATATAGGTTATCTTTCTGCAATAGGGCCGGTCATTATAGCTGTCCACCCACATGATCACGGTGGTCTGGTCTGATTCCCATATATATGCCCCCTGGTTATCACGCATTGATTCACCCTGCGGCTGGCCATACTTGTCCACCATCTTTTTCTTAACGTCTTCCATGAACACATATGGAAATCGAATCATCACATAATAAAGCCTTGCGGGGGTTTCCTTTTCCGTTTTTTCCGTATCATCACTTTCAGTTTTACCGGATACCACCTCCGGGTCAGGATAAAAATATCCATATATATACTTGATTTCGCCTTCCCGGGTTACGATGCGATTATTTTCATCATGATGCATAATGGTGCCTTTGATCTTGTCCCTCGCGTCGGAAAAGTAACTGCCCCATGAAAGGTCACCATATCCATTCGGCAGCGAAACGTTTCCCGCTTTCGTGTCCGTGGTCTCGTTACTGTTATTCTGTGCTTTTGTAGTTACCATAAAGGTCACCATAAAGCAAGTAATCACCACCAGTACGCATGTTTTCTTCATAGCAATACTCCTGCTGTACTCATTACTCTGTAATATACATATACATTCATTATAAATATCGGTCTTTCATGTTGCCGGGGCAACCAATAAACCCATGCGGTAAAAAAAATTGTTGCATAGTTCACCTTGTATTTTATTATAATTTTTTGTAATTACTCAGCTGTCATGCTGAATATTCAATATTATTCTAAAATGAATAAT
>CAZAOK010000135.1:0-8117 GCA_964486725.1 uncultured Leptospiraceae bacterium | reverse complement strand
TAGGGTAATTGAAAAATGAAATTCTTAAGTTCACAGCTCAGCTATTTTTTCCAGGGAAGAAATACCCGACGTAACATCAAGTTGCTGGTGAAATTTCTAATGATCCTCGCAAGCCTGATAGTTACCTACAGTATCGTCTTTCATTATATCATGGCATCCGAGGGACAGGAGCATTCCTGGATCACAGGATTTTACTGGACCCTCACTGTTATGTCTACACTGGGTTTCGGGGATATTACCTTTACCGGTGACCTCGGCAGGATATTTTCAATCGTTGTGCTCCTCTCAGGGGTTGTTTTTCTGCTTGTTCTTTTGCCCTTTACGTTTATACAGTTTTTCTATGCCCCGTGGATCGAGGCCGAGCGGCAGAGCCGTACTCCCCGGAAATTGCCACCGCATGTTACCAATCATGTGATAATTACAGGTTATAACGAAGTAACACAGGCACTCATAGATAAACTACTCGTGTACAATCGGGACTACACCCTTGTCGTGGAGGATGTACACCAGGCACTTGATTTTTATGATATGGGATTTCGTACATCAGTGGGAGATATCGATGACCCTGAAACATATCGCTTAATGAGAGCGTACGACGCGGACATGGTGGTTGCCGCCAACAGTGATGAGGTGAATACCAACGTGGCATTTACGGTGCGGGAATTCAGTGAAACTGTACCAATAATATGTACAGCCGACTCACCCGACTCGGTTGATATTCTCAAGATGGCCGGGGCAACACTGGTGTTGCGTCTGCCGGACATGCTTGGACGTTCTCTTGCCAGGAGAACCATAGGCGGTGACAGGAAGGCTAACGTAATAGGCACCTTTGACGAGCTGGTGATAGCTGAAGCCCCGGTGGTGGGAACGCCAATTGCCGGGAAAACGCTGGCGCAAAGCAGGCTCAGGGAGATTGTCGGCATTACCGTGGTAGGGGTGTGGGACCGGGGACAATTTTCAATTCCGGGGCCTGATACCGTTATATACGATACTACGGTCATGGTAATCGCCGGTTCGAATAAACAGATGCTGAAATATGAAGAGTTGATGTGCATATACCAGGTATCTGTGAATCCTGCAATAATTATAGGGGGGGGACGGGTAGGTGTTGCGGTGGCTGAAGCCCTCGAAGAAAGAAATATTAAGTATACCATAGTCGACAAGAACCCCGAAGCGGAAGCTGCCCATGAGGATAAAAAATATATATCTGGAAATGCTGCTGATTTAAGAATATTAAAGAAGGCAGGGATAGAGAAGGCCCCGGCAGCCATAATCACCACCCACGATGATGCTACCAACATATATCTCGCGAAATATTGCCGAAGCCTTAGGCCTGATATGCAGATCATCAGTCGGGCCAACGTGGACAGGAATATCAGTACCCTTCACCGGGCAGGTACCGATTTCGTGATGTCCTACGCTGCCCTGGGGGCTAATATCATTTACAATTATCTCGAGAATTCCAGCACGGTTATGCTGGCCGAGGGGCTGGACATTTTTCGAAGAAAAGTTCCCCCGGCACTTGCGGGAAAGACCCTGGCCCAGACAAGGATCAGACAGGATACGGGTTGTACGGTTGTAGCAATAAAGAGTGAAGAGGGTATGATCATCAATCCCGATCCCGGCATGATCATGTCAGGAAAGAACGAATTATTCTTAATAGGAACCTCGAAAGCGGAAAAACGTTTTCTTGAACGTTACATGAAGGTATAGAAAAAAAATCATAAGAATGGAACCTCTTGAAGCAACAATGGGTCTTATTTAAAACTGGCGGACTGCATGTTCACGCGCGGTAAACTTATTACGGGTATTTATACATGAAGAAGATTATAAGCTATTTCGCGGGAAAGCATCTTTTCGCGAATTTTTTCTTTCTGGCGGTGCTTATCGGCGGGGTGGTTTTCTGGGGGCTGATACAAAAAGAAGAGCTGCCTGACATAACCCTTGATTTTGTGCGGATCAGTGTGGCATACCCCGGGGCGTCAGCCGGTGAGGTTGAGCATTTCGTTACCTGGCCCATCGAGCAGGAACTCCGTTCTGTCAATGGACTTGAAGAGATACGAAGTACCAGCAGCGAGGGTGTATGCTCAATCATGGTTGACCTGGAAAAAGATACGGGTGACCGGGCAACCATTGTCACCGATATCAGGAACGCGGTACTCAGCGTGAATCTTCCCGACGAGATCCGGGACACTCCCGTGATACGTGAATTTAAAAGCTCCCGTAAAGCCATCATCGATGTTGCCGTGTACCTCGATGATGTCGAGTTCTTGAAAGACACGGATAGAAAAAAACTGCAGCGATATACCCATTCACTTGAAAACAGGCTGCTTGGCCTTGAAGAGATAAACAGTATTAGCAAGACGGGTTACCTGAAAGAAGAACTGCAGGTAATGCTCGACCCGGTAAAACTTGCCCGCAACCGTCTGCCGGTGGGAACGGTGGCTTCTACCATACGTGACGCGTCAACCCGCCGTCCGGCGGGAACACTTGAAAATATCGATAAAGAACGGATTACCCTGGACGGGGAAATTAACAGCGTACGGCAGATGGCTTCCCTTCCCGTGCAGGGTAATTTTGAGGGAAATATAGTACGCATAAATCGTGTGGCAGATGTGAGAGATACCTTCGAAAAGAATACCAGCATTCTGAAGGTGAACGGGCGCGAGGCCGTGATCATGCGGGTGGTGAAAAACAGCTCTTATGGAATTCTTGCGGCTGTGGACGCGGTACGGGAAGAGGTGACTGCCTTTAAGCAAAACGTGCTTACCGGTTCCGAAGTCAGGGTGGTGATACTTGATGATGAATCCGCCGAAGTGCGAAACAGGATATCTATTATTGGGTCAAACGGTTTGATAGGATTCATTTTTATCATCTCAATGTTATTTATCTTTCTAAATTTCAGAACGGGATTCTGGGTGGCAATGGGAATACCCTTTACTTTCGGTTTCACCCTTATCGTGGCGGGAATGATGGGATACACCATAAACAATATGACCCTGGCCGCGGTTATCATCGTTATGGGTATGATTGTGGATGATGCCATCATTGTCGCAGAGAATATTATGCGGCTGATACATGAAGGGAAACCCGTCAATGAAGCGATAGTAGAAGGCACTACCTACGTGATGTTGCCCATAACCGCAAGCGTGTTAACCACCTGTGCCGCCTTTTTGCCGCTTCTGGCTTTTGAAGGCAGGCTTTCTATGATGACCGACGTTATCCCTCCCGTGGTGTCCCTTATGCTTCTTGCCAGCCTTATTGAATCGGTTATCGTATTGCCGGCCCATATCGGCATGAACGTCCCCCGCCCGGTTCGTATAATCTTTTCTCTGGGAACAGTGCTGATTGTTGAAAAGTATTATGAGAAGAAAATGAAAAACCAAAAACCCGGTGAGGCGCCGCGTGAGCACTGGTTTCACAATATCGAATACCGCTACAGCGGTCTGCTGGCAAGGGTGCTTCGGCATCGCTGGTGGGTGGCGGTTTTCTTCATTGTCTTTGTTGTGTCAGCGTACTGGCTGGTATCAACACGGATGAGCTTTGCCCTGTTTCCACGTGAAGAATCCACATCAGTGATGCTGGTTATTGAAGCACCCGAAGGAACAAACCGGCATGAAACAGCCAGGCTTGCGGGCAAAGCGGAGAAGGTGTTTTCGCCTTACCTTGGCAACGAGGTGATCGGGTTTCGCACAAGGATAGGGCAGACCATGTTTCGTGCAGCGGCTCGTGAGAATATGTTCATGATGCGCATCGAGCTTGTTGACCCGGATAAACGGGAAAAGTCATTGAAAGTACTGACAAAAGAATGGAAAGAACAACTTGAAAAAATTGCCACATTCAAAGATGTCCGATTTGCCTCCCACCGGTTTGGCGCGGAGAGCGGAAGTCCGCTTGAGATCGTGGTGATAGAAAATGATAATTCCACCCGGGCCAGGATGGCTGAAAAACTGGCAAAGAAGCTTGGCGGGATTCCAGGCTGCACCAGCGTGGAAATTGGTGAGCCCTATCACGGGCCGGAATATCGTCTTTCAATGAACCGTGACCTGATGAAAAGGATAGGGGTCAACGCTGCCGAGGTTGGGCATACATTACGAACCATAGTGGAAGGCAGCATATTATACGAACTTATAGAGGGGGACGAAGAGAAGAACGTCCGGCTCACTATACCAGACATGGGAAAAACCACTATCAGCAGTGTGCTTAATGTACCGGTGGTCAATGACACCGGTTACCTGGTGCCGTTGCGTGAAATTGTGAAGGTGGAAAAAACAAAACGTCCATCTGAGATTCAGCGCATTGATCACCAGCGAACGGTTACAGTATATTCGGGACTGAAACAAGACGCACCGTATACACCCATACAGGTGGCGGATATTCTTGAGCGCGACGTGTTTCCCGGGCTTATGTCTGAAAGCCCTTCCACCAGTTTCAGGTTTGAAGGTGAGGTAAAGAATACACGGGAATCTTCACATTTTTTTCCACTTGCGGTTGCGTTGACAATATTGTTTATATACATAATACTGGCATTACAGTTTGACTCGCTATATCGCCCGGTTACTATTTTGCTGGCGATTCCTCCGGCGGCGGCATCGGTGGCATTCGTGTTCTGGCTGCATGGTATGGAGGTTTTCGGCTTTTTCGGTGTTATCGGGGTGCTGGGATTGTCAGGGGTGGTGGTAAACGATGCCATTGTACTACTGAAAAAACTTGACGACGAATTTCAACATGGGAAGACACGAGAAGAAAGTGACGCCCTTATCGCCAGTATATCAGCCACCAGGTTGCGGGCGGTACTGTTGACTACTGTTACTACCGTTGCGGGGCTTTTCCCAACTGCTTACGGTATTGCCGGGTACGATTCCATGCTTGCGGAGATGATGCTGGCCCTGTCATGGGGACTAATATTTGGAAGCGTGATTACCCTGATGCTTGTTCCCTCAATATTCAGTCTTGAAAAGCAGGTTGTACATTATTTTAACCGGGATAAAGGGGCAGATTAACAATACTATGAAACGATTACTGTATTCGATTATATTTCTCGTGTTATGCGCCTGTATGCTTCGGGCAGAAGAGACCCGCGACATAGTCTCCATGACTGAGTTTGTCAATAAAGCTACGCGGAACGATCCGTATTTCCAGGTGATCCTTGCAGACGAGCTCTACCTTGCCTACCAGAAAGACCTGGAGTTGCCCGCATCAGATATTATACTGGACGTGACCGCCCAGTACAACCTGAACCTTAAAAGTCAGTCTGAAAATGACGAGAACGAGTATGAGGGGAGCATATCCCTGTCAAAGCTATTCCCCAAAACAGGAACCACCCTTACCGCGGGGTATTCAGCCCAGCAGTACACGGTGCGGGATGTACTGTTGATGCGCACCACCTTCAACGCGCAAGTAAGCCAGGACATTGCACGCAACGCCTTTGGCAGGGCCACCAGGCTGAAAGAGAAAGAGATCGATGTGTCAGGCAGGCTTGCCCGCTACCAGGTGATCGAGGCATACGAAGATTATATGGCTTCATTGATCACCCTGTACATGGACTGGTACGCGTCATATGAGAACCTTAAAGCCGTTAAAGAGATAGTAGAGTATAACAACACCTTACTGCGGACCATACAGCGTAAGCAACGATACCGGGTGGCACGTCCCGAAGATGTAGACAAGATGCGCCTTGAACTGGCTTCGGCCCGTGAGGACATGATTACCATGGAAGACCGGTATCAGCGAAATGCTGTAAGGGTGTATTCATCCGCGGGACTTGAGAAAGAAAAAAACCATATTCCCCAAAAGCCCGCTGAACTTTCATATGATGATGACATTGAGAATACGGATCAACTGCAATCCGGCAGAACCATGCTGATGATGAAACTTTTGAAGCGGCAGGGAATTATCGCCGCCGATATCGCGAAAGACAACCTGCTGCCATCAGCACAGTTGTTTGCCGGGTACAGAAGATACGGTACCGATTACGATATGAATGATCCACAGGACAGGGTGTATGGTGGCATCTCATCGGCTGTCAATTTCGGCAGGCAGCATGAAAAGGCCGCTTTTAAAACTGCCAAAATTGATCTGTATAAGCAAAAGATGTCAAATAAAAGCACCCTGCTCAGCCTTGAGACCGACCTGGCTGACCTGAAAAGAAAGATTCAACGTGAGCGTGAACTGATAAAGATTACCGATCAGAAAATGGTGCTGGTTGAAAGGGTTTTGAAGGCCGAGCAGAAGAACTACATGATCGGCAAGACCTCACTCAATGATCTCATTATGCATAAGAACAATGCCGCACAGATACGGTATAACGCCATCTATCACAGGGTGCTCTACCGCCAGCTGGTGGTTGAATGGAAACGTCTCACCGATGTGCTTGTTTCATCAAATGACCTTAAGTGAACACCGGGTACAATACTTGACAATAATTACAGAAGTGCTGTGAAGTTTCACATATCAATATGGCAGCAGTGATACGTTTGAATAATCACTACTGTATGATACTGCCAAATAGATGTAATGATCATGTATGTCTTTATCTATTGCTGGTGAACGTTCTGCCCTGGTATAATAGTGTGTGTATCCCAGCCTGAATGTGGTGTGGATAACAGGTTTGAATAACAGGCCTGTCCATACGGCGTTACGGTAGAAAACCTGTTCACCTTTATCACCGGCAGTATGCAGCAGAAACACTTCGTCCCAGAGATAGAGATCAAGCCAGTCGAGTACATGGAAATTGCATTCCAGCCTGTGGCGGCTGAAAAATTCCGCGTCGGCGTGATAGTCCTCTCCCGTTTTTATGTAGTCGTATGGCAAAAGATGCCAAAAGGCAAGGCGGTATCCAAATGTTATGAAATCACGGGTATATGTTATCCTGGTTGGCCAGAAGAACGTATGCTTGAAATATGTTTCAGGGTCGGCGGTGGCCATGTCCTCCCTGTGGGATTTTTTTTCATCGAGATACAATCCCTGAACCCTGTAGAGCGGGGTGGTTGTGATCTTCGATTTTCGTGATAGCTTGATCGCGAATTCAGGCCCGATAAACAGTTCGTTAATCCACAAACCCTGTGTGATTGTATCAGCAACAGCCCCGTCAACCGATTTTTCGTATAATAGATTATACCTGGCACTGTACTTCACGTAAAGACCAGAACCGCTCCTGTCCATCTGCGCGTGGTAAATAAAATTTCCCCAGATATGGGTGCGGTTTACATCGACATCTGTTGCAGCCTGCAGGGATGAAGCTGATAGAAGTATTGAAAAAAGGACGAATGATAACTTGTTCATGGCAGCCCAGCCTTATTATAATAACCGGTTACTACATATATGGTACAGGGTATATGTGCAAGGATAAAATTAGATAATAGCAATCCCCTCCTTAGTGTTGTGAGGGAGGGGATTGTTAACTTACTTTGTGAAGTCAGTGCTGTAGGTAATCGCGGTGTAGATGTAATGGTCGTTCACTGTAACCTCGTTTAGATCCGAGTCTTCCGTGAAGGTATAGTAATTGGTATAGCCAAGGGTGAATTGAAAGGTTTTGGAGGGCTTGATGTCAAAACCTGTCCACACGGCATTTCGCCAGTATGTGTTTTCCCCCTCATCACCCGCGGTATGCAGTATGAATACTTCTTCTGCAAGGTAGAAGGAAATCATTTTATGCAGGGGGATGTCAATGCCCGCGTAATGCCTGGTGAGAAACTCGTTGTCTGTTTTGTCTTCAACTCCATTCTGGGTGTATTCATACGGAAACCGATTCCACAGGATAAGCCTGTATTTCGCGGTAAGAAAACCGAAGTTATAGGCAAGGGTGGTTGGCCAGTGAATAGTGTGTTCATAATAGGCTTCCGGGTCTGGAGGTGTTGAGTCCTTCTTCTTTTCATCATGATAGAATCCCATAACCCTGTACTGGGGGCTTGTTACCAGCTTGAGTTTCGGAGTAAGCTTCGTTGCGTATGATGGACCGATAAACAGTTCATTAAGCCATGATCCCTGTGTTTCATCGTCAATAACTGTACCGTTCTTCTCTTTTTCGAAGTCAACATTATAACGGCTGCTGTACCTCGCAAATATTCCAATGCCGCTTTTGGTGACTTTACCCTTAAAAATAAGATTGCCCCAGA
>CAZAOK010000134.1:0-8372 GCA_964486725.1 uncultured Leptospiraceae bacterium | reverse complement strand
TATGTTGATAAAGTTCTTGCATATTACAAGCAGTATGAATAGATGTGTCAAGTACAGAGTCTGGGGGTGCCCGTTTCAGGGCTGAGATTATACTCCTTGAACCTGACCTGGATAATGCCAGCGCAGGGAATGACGGGATAATTATTAAGTAACTATCAGAAAGTCATTCCATGCATGGAGTGACTTTTTTTATTATTAGTGGAGAATACTATGAATATACCAGGGGTGCTTACTATAGCGGGATCTGATTCCGGTGGGGGTGCGGGGATACAGGCTGATTTGAAAACCATTACAGCCATGGGTTGCTACGGTATGACGGTGATAACCGCGTTGACCGCCCAGAACACAATTGGTGTACAGGATATTCACGGAGTGCCGTTGGATTTTATTGACCGGCAGTTCGAATCGGTAATGTCTGATATAGGTGCTGACGCGGCAAAAACCGGTATGCTGGCAACTCCGGAGGTGGTTGCCGTGGTGGCAAAGAACATAGACCGTTATGGAATCAAGAGGCTGGTTGTTGATCCTGTCATGATAGCCAAGGGTGGTGCGTCATTATTAACCGGTGATGCCAGGAACAGTATAATTGAACAACTGCTTCCGCGGGCCATGGTAATTACCCCAAATATACCCGAGGCGGAAGTGTTAACAGGTATGAAGATCACTAACTGGGATCAGATGATGCGTGCTGCTGAAAAACTGATGGAATACGGATCACAGGCGGTGGTTGTGAAAGGAGGTCATGCCGAAGGGGAAGCAGTAGATGTCTTGTATGATGGTGTTGAATTTGTTGAGCTTTCCTATCCAAGAGTTAATACAAAAAATACCCATGGAACCGGCTGTACGTTCTCCGCTGCTATTGCTTCTGGACTTGCCGCGAACATGGACATTATTGAAGCAGTATCAGAGGCAAAAGATTTTGTGAGCCATGCCATTTCTCATGCAATGGCGATTGGACAGGGTCATGGACCAACAAATCACGTTGCCTCCATAGTAAATAACAGGGAAGCCATCAGGTGTATTGAAGATCTTAAGGAAGCCTCCATAATGCTGCACAGGGGGCGTTGCGGTCATATAATTCCAGAGGTGCAGTCAAACATGGGGTATGCCCTCCCGTACGCGAAAAATCATAGTGACGTAGCGGCATTTCCGGGAAGGCTTGTGCGTTTGAATGATCATGTGGTCAGGGTAAAAGATCCTTCTTTCGGGGCATCCAGGCATATCGCCAATATAATTCTTACGGCTATGAGGCATGATCCCTCATACAGATGTGTGATGAATATACGGTATTCAGAAGAAATCGTTGAGGCGTGCATGAAGCTGGGGATGACCGTTGACAGTTTCAGCAGGGATAAAGAGCCTGAAGATACGAAGCTTTCCGAGGGGTCGTCACTGGAATGGGGAACCGGGCAGGTATTAGACGGCAGGGATGATATTCCTGAAGTAATCTTTGACAGGGGGGGACAGGGTAAAGAGCCCATGGTGAGGATTCTTGGTCGAAATCCCATTGATGTGGCTGACAGGGTTCTGGCTGTAGCAGAAGCTGTGCGAAAATAATAGTAAAACAATGCGAATAGCATTCACTAGTTGACATTCGCTCATAATAATGATATACAGGGAGAATAGCCATGGAATTAAACGAAATAACTATAACACGTGCAATTATCGAAAGGTATTTCAATAAGCTGCTGGATTATACCGATGTAGATACCGCCATAGTTGGTGCAGGTCCTGCAGGTCTTGTGGCAGCCTATTACCTGGCGAAAAATGGCAACAAGGTGGCAATTTTTGAAAGAAAACTTTCTATAGGTGGCGGTATGTGGGGGGGCGGAATGATGTTCAACGAGATCGTTGTACAGGATGAAGCCCGTAGTATACTTGAGCAGTTTGGTATTACAACCACAATGTACCAGGAAGGGTACTATACCGCAGACGCAGTTGAGTCGGTAACTTCAATTTGTTCAGCAGCCTGCAAGGCGGGGGCAAAGATTTTTAACTGTGTTTCTGTTGAAGACGTGATCATACGTGAAGGTTCGGTAAACGGACTTGTCATTACATGGTCACCGGTGGAGATAGCGGGGCTGCATGTTGATCCACTCACCATTGGTGCAAAGAAGGTCATTGATTCAACCGGTCATGATATGGAAGTGCTGCATGTTATCGAAAGAAAAGCAGATATGAAGATGAATACTCCCGATGGGAAACTGCAGGGTGAACGTTCCATGTGGGCCGAGAAAGCGGAAAAACTTACTATCGAAAATACCAGGGAGATATGTACAAACGTTTATGTGGCTGGCATGTCGGCAAACGCCGCTTTTGGTGGTCCCAGGATGGGCCCCATTTTCGGGGGAATGCTTCTGTCGGGAAAAAAAGTGGCCGAAAGCATACTTGGAAAGAGTGTGTGAAAACGTTATATTAATTGCGCATAATCATTGGTTTATGCTGTCGGTTATGATATTTATTTTTATTGAATAATCGTGCAACAATAACATCGATAACGATATTATTGTTGCAAAGATAAAGGGTTATGTTTAATATGTAATCATAGAGTATAGAGCATGTATTTCATCGGGGGTGGTGTATGAAAGGCTATTTCGGAAAAATTTTGCGGGTTGACCTTACAAGTAAAAAAATTGAAACCGAGCATTTTGATGAAACTTTCGCCAGAAAATACATCGGGGGCAACGGGTTTGCTGTGAAGTATATATATGATCTTGTCGACCCGAAGGCTGATCCGCTTTCAGATGAAAATGTTGTAGTCATTGCTACCGGTCCCATGACAGGGGGCCATGTGTGGGGTGCCGGACGGGGACACATGGCCTCAATATCTCCTCTAACCGGTCTTTTCTGTGATTCAAACTTCGGTGGTAATTTTGCCACCATGTTAAAACGAACCGGGTATGACGGGGTGATTATACAGGGTTCTTCAGATGTCCCATTGTACCTTTCAATGATAGACGGCAATGTCGAACTGAAAGACGCTTCCGGTTTATGGGGGCTTAACACCAACGAGGCGCACCAGTCAATTATTGAGGAACAAGGAAAGAAAACAGAAACCGCCCTTATTGGTCCCGCCGGGGAGAATGGTATTCGTTACGGTTGTGTCATTTGCAGCGGCACCAGGGTAAGCGCCGCGGGCAGGGGTGGCATTGGAGCTGTTCTTGGTTCAAAGAAGTTAAAGGGAATCGCTGTGCGGGGTGACCAAAAGGTGGAAATCGCTCAGCAAAACCAGTTGAAAGACTACCTGTCCGAAAGATTGCCTGGACTTCGAGAGAAGGCGGCAGGACTGACTGCCATGGGTACGCCGGTTCTTGTAAATATCATCAATGACAAGGGTAAGCTTTGTACCAGGAACAACATGTATGAAACATTCGATGGGGCCGAAAAGATCAGCGGCCAACTGATCGAGGAGAAATACAAAAAGAAAAATATTGCCTGCTTCGGTTGTCCTATAGCCTGCGGTAAACTGGTATCTGTGCCAGAAGGACGATTTTCAGGGCAACAAGTGAAAATGGCAGAATACGAAACATTATATTCAATCGGCAGCATGCTTGAGAACAGTGACATATCATCAATATTCAATGCCAACACCATGTGTGATTACATGGGTCTTGATACAATAAGTTTCGGTGTGACATTGTCATTTCTGGCTGAATGCATCGACCAGAAACTTATTTCACCTGATGAGCTTGAGCTGCCCATAGAGTTTAAAAAGTTCTCAAACCTTGATGAGATAGTACGGGTAACCGGCATGAAAGAAGGACGTCTTGGTGAGCTTATGGCCATGGGGTCACGGGCCATGTCTGAAGAAATAGGCCAGGATTCATTTAAGTATCTTTATCATGTAAAGGGTATGGAGATCGCGGGACATTCCGCTCGGGGTCTGCGGCAGATGGGTATCGGCTACGCAACCGCCACCCGCGGAGGAAGCCATCACGACACCCGTCCCAACTACTACCCGGATGATCCCGAGGTCGATCCCGGATTTGACCACATGCCTGAATACGCGTATAATTCGCAGAACAATACGGCCATAAGAGATTCGCTTGTTATATGTGCTTTCATCTACGAACGGGCCTTCGGCACACAGCTGAACCAGGTTACCCCCGACGTGTTGAACTATATCACCGGTTGGGACACCACTCTTGAAGAAATAGTAACCGCCGCCGAGCGCGTTTATACACTTGAAAGGCTGATAAACGTTAACAGGGGGGTGGACAGGGCAGCTGATACCCTGCCTTACAGGGTTATGAATGAACCAATACCGGATGGTCCTTCAAAGGGCTGGTATTGTTCTCCGGATGAACTTTCGGGTATGCTGGATGCGTATTACAAAATGCGGGAATGGGACAGTAACGGGATCCCCGGGAAAGACAAACTTGAAAAGCTGGGTCTTGCCTGATAATTCGGGATTACCAGTCAACCTTTGAAATGATCCCATCCGCCCGGAAGCAGGTCTGATACTACTCCTCCCGGTTCTTTAAGTTGACGAAGGGTATCACCTGTTACTTCACCAATATGTACCAGTGGATATTCAAATCGTTTGTTGTATTCATCAATTATTGCATCAGCTTTTTCCGGGTCAATAGTTACCGCAAGCACGTAGTCTTCGCCCCCTTCGAGGGCGTATTTCACCGGGTCGAAGCCGTGATCGCCGCAGAATCTACGCAGTTTACCTGAAACGGGAATATGATCAGCATATACAATAAACCCCATGCTGCTCTCATCCGCAATATGTCCAAGATCAGAGCTGAGCCCGTCGCTGATGTCTATTCCCGCGTGAACACCATCGCAGCCACCAAGAAACAGGCCTTCATCTACATGGGGACGGGGGCGGACATGGGCCATGTACAATTCTTCGTTATCACCTGTATATGGAAGATCATTGAGAATAAGGTGCAGACCGGCCCTGCTGTCACCAAGGGGTCCGGTAACAAATACCAGGTCTCCATTTCGGGCGGCGTTGCGGTAGAGAAGGTTGTTTGAAGGGGCGCTGCCGGTTATCGCGATATTGATCACAAGGCCTGATCGTGAAGATGTGGTATCACCCCCCAGGATATTGGTATCGTGAATGCGTGCAAGTTCTTTCATACCAGCGTAAACCTCATCCATGTACTCCACGGAAATATCATTGGGCATGGCAATGCTTACGAAGGCATGACGTGGCCTTGCCCCCATGGCGGCAATATCACTCAGGTTAACCGCAAGTGACTTGTAGCCGAGATTTCCGGGTGATATGGATTTCCTGGTAAAATGAACATCTTCAGCAAGAAGGTCGGTGGTGAGCACCTGCAGCATATCATGCTCCGGAGTATATACAGCTGCGTCATCACCGATAGAACGTACAATGCCGGAATTGTTGATTACGCAATCACCCGTGACGCGCTTAATAAATTCAAATTCACCGATGTCACCAGTTTTCATTTTTGCCTGACTCCGTTAATAATTGATCTGAATTTTCTGGATTCCTCGCCGGGATTTCGGGCTGACATAATGGCAGAAACTACCGCGATGGAATCCGCCCCTGACTGAAGCACCAGGGCGGCGTTGGAAGTGTTTATTCCACCAATAGCCACTATTGGAAGAGACGACGCATTTCGTATGGCCTTCAGTCCTTCAATTCCTACTGTCTCCGCGGTATCAGTCTTGGTAGGGGTTGAAAATACAGGGCTAACTCCGATGTAATCAACACCCAGGCTTTCGGCTCGAAGGGCATCATCAACTGATTCAACGGATATCCCCAGTATCATTTCCGGTGGCATAATTTTTTTCGCAATCTCTGCAGGTATATCCCTTTGCCCAAGGTGTACTCCATCCGCATCAACTGCCATGGCAATGTCAACCCGATCGTTAATGATCAATGGAACATTGTAATCTGAGAGTATTCTCTTTAGCGAAAACGCGGTTTTAATCATTATCCCGGCGTCACTGATCTTATCCCTGAATTGCACACAGGATACCCCTCCTGCTACCGCTTCAGCAACAACTTTTTCCATGCTTTCAAGGGGCAGGCGATGATCGGTTACCAGGTATAATGAATAATCAACCTGCGTTTTCATATATATTATCTCTCCTGCACGTTGATGCCGGCTAACCGGCTGATATCATTAGTAGACAGGTTATACAACGAATCAATCAGGGCAGTAGTAAATGTTCCGGGTCCACTGGCATTCTCCGAAGCCAATTCACCTGCAATACCAAAACAGGTTAACGCTGATACAGTAGCCGACAGCGCATTATCGTTTATTGCAGCGAATGCCGCGGTAAGCGCCGATGCGGAACAGCCGGTTCCTGTCACTTTCCCCATCAATTGATGGCCATTCTGTATACGCACAATATCAGTCCCGTCTGTGACAAGGTCAATATCACCGGTAACCGCAACAGTGATATTAAGTTCATTTGCCATTGCTGCCGCGGCATCTTCTGCGGTGTCAATAGAATGCATTGAATCAACTCCTTTTGAGCCCGCGCTGCTGTCACGAAGTGACAGAATTTCTGAGGCATTTCCCCTGATAACAGTAATGTCACATTCATCAATAATTCTTTTAGCTGTGCTGGTTCTATATGGTGTTGCTCCAACACCCACAGGATCAAGGATTAACGGTATTCCTTTTTTTGATGCAGCTTTTCCTGCTTTTATCATGCTCTCCACCCATGGCGGCGACAGGGTGCCGATGTTGATCACAAGTGCTGAGGCAATAGACACCATGTCTTCTACTTCTTCCATGGCGTGGGCCATAACTGGAGATGCTCCTGAAGCAAGTAGCATGTTGGCTGTAAAGTTCATTACCACGTAATTAGTGATATTGTGCACCAGGGGGTTCTTTTCACGTAAAAGGGTTAAATCTTTACCGATACTTTGTTTTGTGATATTCATATTCCTTTCACCCGTAATATAATATTATTTCTTTTCAACGCAAATATCATTATGCGTGTTAATCGCGCAAAGTTTTCCGCACATGGTGCATACGTCATCTTCGCTGTTCTCGCTTATCTTTTTTCTTATCCGTGGTAGAAGCGGATCAATGGCAAGATCAAACATGCCGGCCCAGTTCAGATCTTTTCTACAACGTGACATTTCTTTATTTCGTTCAACCGCACCAGGAATCCCCTTTGCCACATCAGCTGAGTGGGCGGCAATGAGTGAGCTGATCACCCCCATCCGTACGTCTTCAACAGCAGGCAGGCATAAATGCTCGGCAGGGGTAACGTAGCAGAGAAAATCAGCACCATGATAAGCGGCGAGGGCTCCGCCGATAGCACCTGTGATATGATCATAACCTGGGGCGCAATCGGTAGTCAGAGGGCCAAGCACGTAGAAGGGAGCGCCGTTACAGATCTCTTTTTCCATCTGTACATTGGTAGCAATCTGATTAAGGGGTACATGCCCGGGGCCTTCTATCATAACCTGTACACCGGATTGATGAGCCCGTTTTGCCAGGCCCCCAAGTGTCACCAGTTCTTCCACCTGTGCCCTGTCGGTTGCGTCTGCAATTGCCCCGGGGCGCATCCCGTCACCAAGACTGAGAGTTACATCGTATCTTTTGGCAATTTCCAGCAGACTGTCATAGTATTCAAGTAGGGGATTTTCTTTGTTATGATGATGCATCCAGGCGGCAAGCAATGATCCGCCCCGGCTGACTATGCCGCAGATCCTGTTATCACTGCCCGCAAGTGAAACTGCTTTCATGGTAACGCCGCAATGAACGGTTATATAGTCTATTCCCTCGCTGCATTGCAGTTCAATCTCGTCAAAAAGCATGTCGGCAGTCATTTCGGTGATGTTTCGTTCTTCTGATGCAAGGATTGAGGCAACACCGTATATGGGTACCGATCCGGTCATTACCGTAGAAGCAGCAAGAATCTTTTTTCGAATGCTTCGAAGGTCACCACCGGTTGACAGGTCCATCACGCTATGGGCTCCAGCCTGTATTGCTGCTTCAAGCTTATCCATCTCTTCGTCAATATCAAGATGGTCCATGGATGTTCCAATATTCGCGTTTATCTTGGTGGTGAGACCTCTACCGATGCCCACCGGATGAAAATTACGGTTTATATTTTGTGGAATTATCAGGTGTCCTTCGGCAATACTTCTGCACACTGCTTCAGGGGCCAGGTTTTCGTCTTGTGCAACTATGCGCATAGGTTCTGTCACTATACCATTTTTCGCTGATTCAAGAAGTGTCATTTTGTCCTCCGTAAAATAAAAAAGCTGTTTCAAGGGAAACAGCCTGCTATTTAACGGCAACAAGAAGTGCAGTGAAAAACGGATTATAATTGCACAAACTATTTCCCTACGCTGGCATTACCCAGTTCAGGTTCATCGGGTATTATCTCAGGTCGAAACCACCCCGGTTTTAAAGATCATCATT